>NZ_BCSG01000003.1 GCF_001570745.1 Alicyclobacillus mali NBRC 102425 | reverse complement strand
TCGCCGAGTGAGGGCGGGGCCGACGAGTCGGAGAGCGAACCAACCTCGGATGCGAAATCACGAAGCTTCTGGAGAAACCCGGCGTTTCTCATACTTCTTGGTCTTACACTCGGCATCAACCTGGGCTACCTCGGTCCGACCGCCGTCGGCATCCCTCTGTTTGTCTCTTCCGCATTGCATGGCAATGCTTCCATCTACGCGTTGATGGTCGGGTGTGAGGCGGCCGGATCGCTCGCGGGCATGTTGCTGTTGACGTTCACAAGCAGATTTCGCGTGTCGGTGCATCTGTTGTTGGGCGGCCTGTACGTGGGCACGTTGTTTTGGCTCCTCATTCCGCTCTATCCGCACGTCGCATGGTGTGCTTGTCTGATGGCCCTCAGCATGGCGGCCTTCGTCTGGGTCAACATTCAGTCCATCTCGCTCATTCAGATTTGGTTTCGCGGGTCTTCGCTCGCGTCCGTGATGTCCATTTTATGGACCGCCGCCATCGTGCTCGGGCCCGTTTCATACGCGGTCGATGGGGCACTCCTGAAGTGGCTATCCATCCAGGTGCTGTTCATCGCATCCGCTTGCCTCATTGCATTCGTGGTGACGGCGGCGCTGATCTGCATTCTGGTGAGGCCGACGTGGATCCCTCAGCAGGCAAAGGCGTCCGAGGTGGCATGAGGAGGCGCGCGGGATAGCGTAGCGGTGTGCTTGCGGAGAACGTGGTTGATGCAGGTGGCACTGCCCCGGTCGTGTTGCAGATCGACCGGGGCGCGACATGCTTGTCGGAGCCGAATCTCATCTCGACGAGGCCATCAAGACGCGGGCGGGCTCGGTTGGTTGGAACCGTACGCGACGTTGAATCCGTCGGTGTCGGAGTCGGGCGCGGATGGCACCGAAACCACCGCGTTGTTTTGCACCATGTAGCCGCCGTCGGACATCGTCAGGCCCGGGTTGCCGCCGTTCACGGTGCCGGGATCGAACGTGGTCTCGCCGTAGTTCGCGAGGGTGGCGATCCGGCCGCCAATCTCAGGCGCCTCCTGGATCCACTCAGCGGAGGAGCCTGGGCCCGAGTACGACTGCGTGGTCGAGAACGTCTCGTTGCGCGTGACGTCGGTCAGGGTGATGGTCCACGTCCCGTTGCCATTGTTGTGAATGTGAGCGCTCATGTGATCTCCCGGCGCGATGGTCATGGAGGAGATGACGGTCTCAGGCGCGGGGAGGATCTCCCACCAGGCGTCGTATTGCGCGTGGCCGTTCACATAGTCCTGCTCGGTGCCGGTCTGGATGAGATCGCTGTTGTTGAAACCATCAATACCAATCCAACTGGATGAGTACGTATTTTTCTTGGAGGGGCTCACCGCGGGCACAATCCAGTTGCCCGTGATGTCATTGTACGTGCTGCCGGTGACCGCATACCCGGACCAGTTCGAGGCGGACCAGCCGAAACTGGACGCCTGGATGCTGTTGGGCTTCGGCGCCGTGTTCGGTGAGAGCGCTTGCCGAGGCGCGTGATAGATGGCGGGTGCCGCAGGTGCTGCCGCGATGTGCGGCCATGCCGCGAGTGCTCCGGCCGCGAAAAGCGATGCGGTCGCCAGAGCTGGCGCTTTCCATGCCTTGGTGCTCATCATGCATAAATCCCCCTTTTGATGGCGCGGTGCGGAACGAGCGAGTCTTGCGAAGCTCGCTATCTGACCAATATTCAAAACAGTTTGGCCAGAATCCTCTGGGTGGGGCTTCCACGCCGCTCACCAGTTCGCGGGCAGCATGGTGTAACTTGCGGCGAAGATGAGGACGCCGGCGATGACGCACGGGATGAAAAGCACCGTAAACCGCGCGGCCTGGCGGGGGCTCGAAAGGCTCTTCCTCCACACCAATGCGTACCAGGGGAAGAGCAGCGTGAGCGTCATGAGAGCCGCAAATTGAAAATGGATGTCCTGCGGGAGAATGGGGATCATCAGGCGATCATCGGGTCTTGGGTGGAATGCAAGGTACAGTGCGGTCAGGCCGACGAGCGGAAGCGTGGCGGCCGCCATCTTCCGCGCGAAGTCCTGCTTGCCGCTGTTCTGGTAGGATGCGTGCCAAATGCCGCCCCAGATAGCGGCGTACGTCGCAAAGGTGACGGGACCTGAAATCGCGTAGCTGTACGATCCCGTCAGGGGAATCAAGAGAATCGACAGAACATTGCACACAACGTATAGGCCCAGCGTGATGAGGATTTGACCTGCGAAGAAGGCCGCCATCGCTCCCCAGGGGGTTCCGCGCTCCGAGGTGGACATGGACCTACCTCCCCAACCATTCTTTTCTTTTTGTTTACCATATGATAGAAGATGGGTCAACGCAATATAAGGGCGTCGCAAACGGAGCAGGTGGGGTATGATCGTTCCGATAGAGGGGAGGGCCTGAAGGATGAAACACATGTTTCACTATGAAGGCAGGTGGACCGGTGGTCGAGCGGGCAGCGGAGAAATCCGGGCTGGCGGCCTGCAAGCGACAGTGACAAGACCTGCGCAAATGGGCGGTCCAGGCATTGGAACGAATCCCGACGAAATGTTGCTTAGCGCAGCTGCCACTTGCTATATGATGACACTCGCGTTCTTACTCGAGGCGCGCAAGATTCCCGTCATGGATCTGACGGTCTTTTCGACCGGCGTGTTCTCGGAGGAAGGTGGACTTCACTGTGACTCCATCGCCCATCGGCCGAAAATTCTTTTGGACGGCGAAGGGAACGGAGTTGTTGATCTTGCTATGCAACTCGCGCGAGAAGCGGAGTCCCGTTGTATGGTGTCGCGGGCGCTTGCTGGTAACGTATCCATCTCTGTGGAACCTGAAGTGTTCGTGAACGACGGGCGCTAGTCGCTCGCCGCGGCGTCAATCCGTTGGGTATCTCGGGGACCTCGTCCTCGAAAGCGTCCGGCGATAACCCCTCAAGGAGGCAACATCCATGCAGGAACTCTCAGGCCGCACGCGCCAACTGGTGTTCGCCAGCATGCGCCGATTCGCCGATCTCGTCGCGGACGAACCGGACGCCATCATCCTCACCATTGGCCAGCCGCACTTTCCCACACCTGCGCACATTGCGGAGGCCGCCAAGCGGGCCATTGACGAGGGCTTCACGTCGTACACCCCAAACCGCGGCATCCGCCCGCTGCGCGAAGCCGCCTCTGCCTACTATGAGCGCTTCACCGGGCATCGATATGATCCGGACCGCGAGGTGCTCGTCACCGTGGGGACCACGCACGCGATCGACATCGCCATGCGGGCGCTCCTCGCGCCAGGCGACGAGGTGATCATTCCTGCGCCCGCCTACCCCGGCTATGAGGGCGCCGTGCGTTTGGCAGGGGGACATCCCGTCTTCGTCGATACGCGGGCCACGGGCTTTCTCCTGACGCCGGACGCGCTTCTGCAGGCCGTCACGCCGCGCACGAAACTGCTCATTCTCGCCTCTCCCGCCAATCCCACCGGCACCGTCTACAGCGAGGAAGAGCTTCACGCGCTCGCTCGGGTGTGTGTCGAGCGGGATCTGTACGTGTTGTCGGACGAGATTTACGCCGAGCTTCAGTTTGACGGATCGCCCGCCAGCATTTCGCGCATGCCGGAGATGCGGAATCGGACCATTGTCCTTCATGGGCTATCGAAGTCCCACAGCATGACGGGGTGGCGGATTGGGTTTGCGTTCGCGCCGGCGTCCATCGCTGCGGAGATGGCGAAGGCCGCGCAGTTCAGCGTGAGCTGTCCGTCGAGCATCAGTCAAATGGCGGCGCTTGAAGCGCTGACCTGCGGCCACGAGGACAGTCGGCCGATGCAAGAGGCGTATCGCATGAATCGCCATCTCGCCGTGCAGGCGCTCCGAGGCATAGGTGTGCCGGTGGTCGAGCCCGCGGGCGCGTTTTACGTCTTTCCCGAATTGCCGAAGGCGTTAGGCATGACGTCGGACGCCTTCTGCGAGGCGCTGGCGCGGGAGTCCCATGTGGCGCTCGTTTCCGGGACGTGCTTCACGCGGTACGGCGAGGGATATGTGCGCATTTCGCTCGCGTGTCCTCCGGAGGCGTTGCAGGAAGCGCTCGGCCGCATCGCGCGCTTCGTCGAGCGGCGCCGGCAAGGCTGAGAAACTCGAGCGAACAGGCATGGCGCGGCACCGGCGGCATGGGGCTCGGACGCACGAGATGGCCGCGGCGGGCGGGATCGCATGAAAAGGGCGCGCGCAGCCCACATTATGGGCGAACCCGTCCGTCGGAGGCGATGGCATGCGTACCAAATCGAGGCGAACCCGAGTCGCCGTCGGCGCCGTGCTGTTTGCGCTGATTGCCGTCATTCTGCTGTTGTTCCGCGTCCACCGCTATTTCATCATGCATTGGCTCTAAGACCCTCAACCCTCGTACCGCCGCTCGGCGAAGTACGGGATGAGCACGCGCAGCGCCACGTCGATGCATCGCTCGTCCGGGAGCATCTTGGCGTGGTGCAGGCCGTACGGCGTGGCCGCGCCGAGCCAGAACAGGAAACCAGGGATTTCGCGCAGAAAGTAGCCGAAATCCTCGCCCGTCATGGCGGGCGGCACCTCCTGCACCTGGGCGAGCCCGGCCTCCGCGACAAACCGCATAAAGCCGCGGGTGAGGCGCTCGTCGTTGTACACCTGATAGTAATTCGCGCCGTAGTCGATCTCGGCCTGGCAGTTGAACATCCGCTCAATTCCCGCTACCACCGCCTCAATTCGGTTCTTGAGCCGGGGCATGGTGGCCGCGTTGAGTGCTCGCATTGTGCCCTCGAGGCGCGCGCGCTCGGCGATGATATTCATCTTCGTGCCCGACTCCAGCCGCCCCACGGTGATGACCGCGCTGTCCAGCGGATCCACGTTTCGCGCCACGACGGTCTGCAGCGCCGTCACGAGGTGTGCGCCGGCCACCACCATGTCGTTGGCCCGGTGCGGATAGGCCGCGTGCCCTCCTTGGCCGACGAGATCGATGAACAACTCGGACGTGTTGGCAAACAGGACGCCGGGCCGGATGCCGATCTCGCCCACGGCCATGTCAGGCTGCACGTGCAAGGCGAAAATCATCTCCGGCCGCACGGCCTGAAACGCCTCGCTCGCGAGCATCGGCTGCGCGCCGCCCGGGCCCTCCTCGGCGGGCTGAAACACCAGGACGAGATCGTCCGGCGGAGGGTTGTGGGCGAAGTGCTGGGCGAGGCCGAGCGCGACGGCCATGTGCACGTCGTGCCCGCAGGCGTGCATCATGTCCTCATGGCGCGACGCGTACGGGACGCCCGTCTCCTCCGCCACGGGCAGCCCGTCCATGTCCGCGCGCCAGCCCACGCGCCGCTTCGGACTGTGTCCCTTCACGAGCGCGATCACGCCCGTCTCCCACGTGCGGATCTCCAGGTGATCCTGCGGCAGCGCCTGCAGATACGCGAGCACCAGCTTCTGCGTTTCAAACTCCCGAAACCCGGGCTCCGGGATCTGGTGCAGGGCGCGCCTCGCTTCGTACACGTCCCACGTCATCACAGGCGCCTCAGCTCTTCCTTGATTTCGATCTTGCTCGCCTCCACGTCCTCAATCCGCTTGATGACCTTGGCCGGCACGCCCGCCACGACGGTTCCCGGCGGCACGTCCTCGATGACCACCGCGCCCGCGGCCACGACCGCGCCCTTGCCCACGCGCACGCCCTCGAGGATCACCGCGTTGGCGCCGACGAGCACGTTGTCCTCGATGACCACCGGCTTCGCGGACGGTGGCTCAATGACGCCTGCCAACACGGCGCCCGCGCCGATGTGGCAGTTGGCGCCCACCGTGGCGCGCCCGCCGAGCACGGCGCCCATGTCGATCATCGTCCCAGGCCCGATCTCTGCGCCGATGTTGATGATGGCGCCCATCATGATCACGGCGTTTTCGCCGATCTTCACCTTGTCGCGAATGATGGCGCCCGGCTCGATGCGCGCCGGGATGTCCTTCAGATCCAAGAGCGGAATGGCGCTGTTGCGGCGATCCGCCTCGACCTCATAGTCCTCGATGAGCTCGCGGTTTTGCTGCAGGAACGCCTGAACGTCGTTCCACTCGCCAAATACCACGCCCGACGTGGGCCCGACAAACGGACGCAGGCCCTCGGGAAACGCGATTTCATCCAGCTTGCCGCGCAGATACACCTTTACAGGCGTCTTCTTCTTGCTTTCCGAAATATAGCGAATGATCTCTTCAGCCGTCTGCATCGTCCTGATTCCTCTCCACGTTCGAATTTTGCGCGACGCCAATCCAGCATGCGCCCCGATGGTCCGCGTGATATGATGGCATCAGAAGAAAGGGAGGATGTTCCATGAGTACGCACATCGGCGCAAAGCCGGGCGAGATCGCCGAGCGCATCCTGCTTCCGGGCGATCCGCTTCGGGCCAAGTATATCGCGAACACCTACCTCGAGGGTAGCGCCTGCTACAACGAGGTGCGCGGCATGTTCGGCTACACGGGCCGCTACAAGGGCGTGCCTGTCTCCGTGCAGGGCACAGGCATGGGCGTGCCGTCCATCAGCATCTACGCGCACGAACTGCTCGCGGACTACGGCGTGAAGACGCTCATCCGCGTCGGCACCTGCGGCGCGATTCGCCCCGAGGTCCGCGTCCGCGACGTCATCCTCGCGATGAGCGCCTCCACCAACAGCGCGCCCAATCGTCTCCGGTTTGGCCACGCGCAGTATGCGCCCACGGCGAACTTCGATCTGCTGCGAACCGCGCACGAGATCGCCCGGGAGAAAGGAACATCCATCCACGTCGGTTCCGTCATGACAACGGATCTATTTTACGCCGACGGAACGGCGGATTTGGAGCGCTGGGCGAAATTCGGTATGCTAGCGGTGGAGATGGAGAGCGCAGAACTGTTCACCCTGGCCGCCCAGTTTGGCGCGCGGGCCTTGTCGATTCTCACGGTAAGCGATCACGTCCTCACCGGCGAGGAGACGTCCGCGGAAGAGCGAGAGCGATCCTTCGGGGACATGGTCGAGATCGCGCTGGAGACGGCCATTCGGTTCTAGGCCGCGCACTTGAGAACACCATCTCCGTCGGCCCTGGCTCGCATAGACGTCCGGCTCAGCCGGAACACTGAGTGGGGGCAAGAGAAATAGATATCACGTGTGGAGCAGGAAAGGGTGTTCTATGATGCAGGTCGGCCTCATTGGTCTCGGCAAGATGGGCCACAATCTGGCGCTGAACATGATGGACCACGGGCACCAGGTGGTGGCGTACGATTTGCACAAGCCGGCGGTCGACGCCGTCGCCAAGGAGGGCGCGACGCCGGCCACTTCTGTTTCCGACCTCGTGTCGAAACTCACACCGCCGCGCATTGTGTGGCTCATGGTCCCGCACGGCAAGCCGGTGGACAACCTCATCGATCAGTTAAAGCCGCTCTTGCAATCGGGCGACATCATCATTGAAGCCGGCAACTCTCACTACAAGGACAGCGTCCGCCATGCGGAGGATTTGAAGAAGAGTGGCATTCACTTCTTCGACGTCGGCACCTCGGGCGGCATGGAAGGCGCGCGCCACGGCGCCTGCTACATGATTGGGGGAGACCCGGAGGTCTTCAAAACCATCGAGCCGCTGTTCCGCGACACGGCCGTTCCCAATGGTTACGTGTACACAGGGCGCGCCGGGAGCGGCCACTTTGCGAAGATGGTGCACAACGGCATTGAGTACGGGATGATGGCGGCCATCGGTGAAGGCTTCGAGGTGCTGGAGAAGGGCCCGTTTGACTACAACTTCGCCGAGATCGCGCGCTGCTGGTCGAACGGTTCGGTCATCCGCGGCTGGCTCATGGAGCTGGCGGAGAAGTCGTTCCGCGAGGATCCGCGGCTGGAAAAGATCAAAGGCGTGGTGCACGCTTCGGGCGAGGGGCAGTGGACGGTGCAGGAGGCGCTGGAGGTTCAGGCGGCCGTGCCGGTCATCGCCACCTCGGTCATGATGCGGTACCGTTCGATGCAGGACGACTCGTTCAGCGGCAAGGTGCAGGCGGCGCTTCGCAACGAGTTCGGAGGTCACGCGGTCGAGCGGGCGTGATCGCAGCCTAAGACGGCGGTGGCGGCGCGCCACCGCCTTTTGCATGGGGGAGGAGGCACAGCGTGCCAAAGCGGGCCACCATCCAGGACGTCGCGCGAGCGGCCGGGGTGTCCGTCACCACGGTCTCGCGCTACTTGAACGGGCGCTACGAATCCATGAGCGAGAAAACGCGAGAAAAGATTGCAGCGATCATCGCGGAACTCGGCTACCGGCCGAATGCGCTCGCCAAGGGGTTAAAGGCGCAGCGGACGGAGACCGTGGGCGCGATTGTGGTCAACATGAGCTACCCGTTTTGCGTCGGCTTTCTGCGCGCGTTCTCGCGGACGCTTGGCGCGGCCGGGTACCACCTCATGGTGGCCGAGTCCGAGGGCGACGCAAAGCGGGAGCGACAGCTCATCGAGTCGTTTGTCGCCAACCGCGTGGAGGCCATCGCGCTGCAGACGAGTGGCGCCAACAACGACTACCTGGAGGAATTGGCGCGTGAGATGCCGGTGGTGCTGGTCGATCGCGCCTTCGCCCTGCCGCACGCGTACGCCATCGGCACCAACAATCGCGACGCTTCGCGCGAGATTGCGTGGCAGCTGTTCGACCTCGGCTATGACCGGGTGGTGTATCTGACCGAGGACGAGCGCGGGATCCCCACGCGGACGGATCGCCTGGAAGGGTATCTGGACGCGTGCCGCGTGGCGCTGCGGGAGCCCGTGGTGATGCGCGTGCGGCGCGGCGATCCGTCTTCCTTCCACGAAGCGCTCGCCCGCGTGGATGCGTGTGCGCGCAAGGCGCGTACCGCCGTGTACACCGCGAATGGCCTCGTGCTGATGGAGTGCTACCGGCCGCTTCGGGCGCTCGGCCACAAGGTGCCGGTTCAGCTCGGCATTGCAACCTTCGACCAGCCGGACTGGGCCGATCTCGTCGATCCGCCCGTGACCTGCGTCCGCCAGCCCGTGGAGGAGATGGGCGAAGCGGCAGGGCGGATCATCACCGCACGCCTGCGGGGGGAAGGAGTAACTGCGGAGGTCCTCGTCGTGCCGTCCACCGTCGCGATGAGGGGGTCGACGGGGCGGGGATAGGTGCCCGGTTGCGAGGGCCTGGTCATCCGTGCGTGGCGCAGCCGATGGACGACCCATGGAGGATTGCCTCTTGGCTCAGTTTGAGGTATGGTTGCATACAGAATGGCAGATGTGTGCGCTGCAGGCATGCAAGATGTGAGGTGAATCGTCATAAGCTTTTGTCGATTTCGACGAGTTTGCCTGGCACGCCTGATCCTTTATGGTAATGTCTGATCCTGCGAGACAGGCCAGACTGCGCGACTGCAAAGGCCTACCTCGTCGTGGCGAAGTGGGAGGGATTTTCATGGCGCAGGCGTCTGCGGTCACGATGCGCCTTCTTTGGGTAGCAAACTGGGCGTCCAAGATCGGAGATGTTTGGTTTGAGACAGCCCTCATCTGGTATTGGAGTTTGACGCTCCACCGTCCCCAGACTCATGTTCACGCTGCCAGGGCTTCTGAGTGCCGTCATGGGCGTGTTTGCAGACCGCTTGAGGGGTAAGCTGCTCATCGTGTCATCCGCATGGTTCCAGGCGCTCCTTTGCGTCGGACTGGCCGCCTTCGTGACGAATAGCGCGCAGGTCGGTCTGGTGTTGGCGCTTATGGGATGTCTCGAGGTCCTCGGGGTTCTCCGCGGGAGCGCCATCAACGTGGTGGCTGGGATCATCACGCCCGAGGAGCGGGCCCAGTTCATCGGCATTCTTCACGGTGTCGTGTCTGGCATTCGGCTGGCTGGGCGCTTGCTCGCGGCAAGCTCGCTTCTTTGGTTCAGCATTCGAGAGATCGCACTGCTGGACGGGTTATCGTTCGTCATTGCAGGAGCCTTGTATCTTTTTCTCCCTTTGCCATGGTTGGAGAAAAGGGCTGGTGAGCAGCGTCGTACGGTTTGGGCTTTCTTCCACGATCTCGCCGAAGGTGTGCACAAAGTCAAGCGTGATGGGCTTTCCACGCGCCTGTTGCTCATCTTCTTCCTGTCGGGGCCATTAATGGCGGTGGTGAGCAACGACTTGGCGTGGCGAATTGGGCGGAACATCCATGCGCCGAGCTGGGCGTACGGCCTGTCCATCGCGATGGAGATGGTCGGGGCCATGGTTGCGGGAATGCTGGGGGCAAAGCTGTTTCGCAAAGTTGCGCAACGGTATGGCGTAAGCCTGGTTTTTCTCATCGACTTCGTTCTGCTTGGTCTCTGCGTGCTGGCGATAGGCGTGTTTGACTCCGTTTGGATCCCGATGCTCAGCATGTTTGTCATGGGCGTGTTGCAAGCTGCGCAGAATGTGTTGGCTCCATCGTATGTCTTAGCGTCGTTTCCCCACGAGGTCATTGGGCGGGTTGCGTCCGTCTTTTCCACCGTCGAAGTCGGAAGCCAGGCAGTGGGAAGTGCCGTGCTCGCCGTTTGCGCCTCGTTTCTCTCGGTTCAATGGATGTTTGTCACCGCTGGCCTTCTGACGCTCGTGAGCGCGCCAGCCCTGTTGGTTCGGATCAAGGGAGGACTTGTGACAAGTCCGACGGCCAGGAATGTGTGAAGAGCGTGGGGACAGGCGGGTGTGCTCAGAAAGCGCGCCGGTTTGTGAACGAATCGCACACAGAGGGGGCTAGGGTCGTGAATGTGCTCTGGCAGCAATATGAATGGATTCGTGCCACCAGAGAAGCACTTTTTGCGTTTTTAGAGCAAATTCCAGCGCGTCATCTCCATACGGCCCTCCCTGGCTTCGGAAGCGGCAGCATCATCAGAACGCACATCCACGTGGCAGACTGTTATCTGTATTGGCTGGGACGTTTTGGGTTAGGCCAAAACGACTTTGCCTTCGCATCGGAGGAAGAGATCATAGGTTCAGATGTGAAGCGTGTTCGCAAGAGATTTGATTTGGTGAATGAAACAGTGGAACGATTTGTTCAAGTTCATGATGGTCAGTGGGATCGGACCATTTGTTGCGACGTGCGGTGGCAAGAGGAACCGCTGAAGACCACGCCCCTATGGCTGTTGACACACGCAGTGACCCATGAGTTCCACCACAAGGGGCAAATCGTCGCCATGGCGCGGCACCTTGGCCACGTTCCTCCGGACACTGATTTGGTGCTGCCATAGGATAGGACAGAGCATCACGGAGCCAGGGAAAAGTCGCGGGCGCATCGATTTGTGTCAATGCGCCTGCTTTCGAGCAAGTTCTTCGATTTTTTGCTTGGGAAGGCCCGTCATCTCGGCGATGTCCTCAATCTTCATGCCCTTTCCAAGCATATTTCGGATGATTTCCATATGCCCTTCCATACGCCCTTCTTCATACAACTCTTCTGCCAACTTCGACACGGTCCTCAACTCCCTGCACAGTTGACTTCGGTTATGTGCACGTGGCCATCGCGTCATCCTTCTGCTCCCATGGACGGAATCGGCCGTTCTGGTACGGGACTCGATAACACAATGGAGGTGACGATTTGACCAAAGGGCACCAGCGCGTCGATCACGCGTTCCAGGTGTTCCATGGACATCGCCACGACCTTGAGAAGCAAGCATGCGTCGCCCGTCACGCGGTGGCATTCGAGCACCTCCGGCATCTCCCTCACTGTGGCGATCGCGCTACTGTATCGGCCGCCGTGGACCGTGAGGCGAATAAAGCACTGCACTGCATACCCTACTTTCTTCGGATTCACCGCGGCGTGGTAATTCTCAATAATCCTCTCCTCTTCCATCTTCCGAACGCGCTCCGCTACAGCAGGCGGAGACAATCTGACCAGATCCCCGAGCTCACGATATGAGGCGCGCGCGTTTCTCTGAAGATACGTGAGGATTTGCCAATCGATCTGGTCCAATTCATACATCGAAAGTTCAACCCCAAATCTCTTTCAAATCCGAAGAAAAACACGAAGCATTGCTTTTGTTCATGCATCCCGGATCGCACTTTCGCTTTGTATCATACGGTTCATGGAGCGGCGGCCGCAAGATGGAGGGATGCAGCGTGTCAGAGCACGACGTGCCAAAACGGCTTGGCAAATCCGTGGGGCTCCTTATGACGTTGGTATTCATGATTGTCTTGGTTGGCTCGGATGAAATGGTGTTGTCTCCGATACTCTGGCAAATATCGAACGCGTTCCGTGTCTCCGTCAGTCAGGCCGCACTGGCGGTCGGTGTGTACGGACTCGCCCTGGCCCTTGGCGCACCCGTCTTGTCTCGCATCGGCGACCGTAAGGGTGCGGGTGCTGCATTATGGCTGGGCATGGCGGGATTCGTCGGAGCATCGGCTCTCTGTGCGTGTTCGACAAGTTTTCTCGAATTTTTGCTGGCGAGGTTCTTGTCCGGACTCGCGGCAGGGCTCACGGTGCCGAGCGCGTACGCGCTTGCTGGCGCATCGGTTTCGGACGAGTTTCGTGGGCAGGCGCTGGGTTGGGTGGTATCCGGCTGGTCGTGGTCCTTTATCCTCGGCGTTCCTCTCGCCACATGGGTCGATCGCGCCCTAGGCTGGCGTTGGATGTTCATGGCGTTCGGCATTGCCGCGATACTTCTCATGCTGTTCATGGCATGGTCACTCAAGCGGAGTCACTTGTTTCTTACCAATCGAGCGGCCGCGCAGGTCCGTGCACGCAGTGCAACGGCGGATTTCCGTCGGCTGACGGGTGTCGCGGCTCTCCTTATCGCCACGTTCGGCAACATGTTCGGATTTTACGGGATGTACGCGCTTTTTGGTGTGGCCTGGCATCTGCATGCGCTCTCCTCGCATGTCCAAAGTGGCACCCTGCTTCTCGTCTATGGTATCGGGTTCGCAACGAGCATCGTGACGGGCCGGTGGGCGGATCGATGGGGACGTCAGAGGACACTTGTGATCAGCCTCGTTGTCCTGACAGCCGTCATCCTCGTGCTACCTTATTCGATGAACGAAATCGGGCTCATATCAATATCGCTATTCGCCTGGGGGGCGTTTCAGAGCTTCACGGTGACACTCCTCACCGCGTCCTTGAGCGAATATTCGGAGGTACACCGACATCAAATCATGGGGTGGTACAGTTTTGCCACGAATATGGCCGTGACTCTGGGGCCAGCGACGATGGGGTGGCTTGGCGTCCGCGCCGGGTACGCGACCGTCTCCTTGCTCTGCGCCGCGATCACGGCTGCAGCCAGTGGGAGCGCGTGGCTGGCATCGAAAACTGCGCCGCGCAACCTAAGGGAGAGCGTGGGAGGTCGCGATGGCGTCTTGTAGTTCATGCCTATTTGTCTTCGGGATTCACGCGCGTAGGCACGTGAAGAAACATTCATCAAATAGTTGTGACTTAATGGCCGGGATGAGAGAATGGAAGAAAGTTGTTCAGTGCGTGAGATTGTGCGATTCCATCTTGGCGCTCGTGGCTAGACTTCGGCTGCAGGCCCGAAACCGGGAGAGAGGTGTCCTTCTCGTGAACACCTTGTTGGAGTGGTTCCTATCCTTGTTCGCCAATGTGTTGCAGGCGCTCACGTGGTCTCGCTGGGCAGAGCGCTGGGCTCGGCGGAGAGATCGACATGAACACCCTAAAGACCGTTTTCACTGAGGGCCGTACAGAGACGGGTGCATATCGCAGCTTGACTGCGGCAAGGTGGTGTCAGGCTTGACGGTTGGCGTACCCGGAGACTGGCTGGACTTTGTGCGTGCTCATCTCCCGGGTCTCGCTGTGGATCGGCTGGACGTTCACGACGAAGGGTGGGACCACTGGGTTGTGGTTGTGAACCGCGCTTGGGTGTTCCGATTTGCCCGCCGGCCAGGCGTCGCAAAGCGGCTCTGCATCGAACAGCGTGTGCTCAACCACATTGACGATCGCGTCCTAAAAGCGGGCGTTCGCGTACCGAGGCCGAGTCCCGTGAGGGACGCGCGTGGGCGGGTCATTGGGAGTCGCTATCCATTCATTTCCGGGGAGCCTCTCGCGCCGCGCTGTTGGACGGCGTGGACGCATCGACGACTGACCGAATTGCCGAGCATCTCGGCTCCTTCTTGACGATTTTGCATGACGCCGATGTTTCCGCGTTTCAGACCCAGGGTGTACCGGCCTTGCAAGCCGAATCCTTCTGGCAACAGGATTGGCGTGAGATCCAGGATCGCGTCTTGCCCCTGCTGGATTGCGACGAGCGTCGAGCGGTTCTTGCTCGATTTGCGGACTTTTTCGACCAAGCCGTGAGCGGCACCCTTCCGCAGGCGTTACTCCATGGCGATCTCACGCATGCACACATCTTGTACGACCCGTGCGTCACCGAAGCCATCAGCATCATCGACTTCGGCGACGTGCAAATTGGCGATCCGGCCTATGATTTCGCTGGGCTGTACTGGGATTACGGGCCAGCCTTCGTTCAGAACGTGCTCGACCACTATGCGGCTGGCCAGGGCAAGTGGGATGTCCACGCGTTCCGCGCTCGCGTCGAATATCTCGGCCTGCGGGTGGGGCTTCGAGAACTTCTTCATGCGGTGGAACATCATCACACCCGCCGCATGCGCGAGATCCGGGCCGAGCTTCGCGCCTCCCTCTCGCTCCTGTGAACCTTGGTGAACGCGAGAATCGCGCGGCGCTGTGCTCAACTTGGGGGCACGATGCTTACCCAGTGTCCCTTCACCTGCGCTTGGCCCGACGCATGATTCACGCGCGGCGCACAGCCTCAAGCGCTTCGCGAGCCTGTGCCACGTGGCGCTGCTCGTGGTAGCCGACAAACTCGAGCCACTCGCGCAGCGATAACTCCCCGAGCACCGGATGGGGGACGGGCGCTCCCAGTTGCGCCAACTCTTCAGGTCCGCCCAAGGCTCTCGCGGATTCGATGAGCGTCCGGCGCGCGTCCTCCAGCGCTTGGCGCAGCGCATCGCGCGACTTCGGTTCGTCCGAGGGGCGGATGAATTCCGGCGCCTCAAGCTTCACTGACCGATCCGCCGCTCGCTCGACGCCCTTCGGCGTCCCGGTGTAAGGCCGGCGATCCTTGGCGGCGCGCCGGAAGACCGGGATGATGGACATGTCGGTTTTCCAAATGTGCTCCAGCACTTGTGCAACGCTCCAGCGCCCGGCTCCTGGCGATGCGTTGAACTCCTCATCCGTGGCGCTGTCGATCACGGCCAGCGTCTCGCGGTGCGTCGACTCGACGAATGCAAAACTGTCCATGGTCACGGTATCAAGCTCCTTAGATTCGGTTGGAAGAATAGAACCACGCGTTCGGTTGTCGCACGTCAGCGTTGCAAGCGTTCTCATCCCGTGGCGTCGGAACAATCAGACGTTCTCTTGGATTAACATTTAAGCTATCACAAGCCTTCCGGCAAACTCAACAGGCTGGATGACGTTTGGGGTACGGTCTATTTATACGGAAGATATCGTATGAACCATTTCTATATCTTTCTCGCTGCTTTGTTCCTGTTGTATCTTGCTTTTGTGCTTCTTCGGGTTCGGAAGCAGCCCGTCAAACGTGACTTCGCGAACGCCTATTTCTTTACGCTCGTGACATTTTTCATCGCCATTCATCCGAGTCAGCTGTTCACACTTAGCTTCCTCCTGACCATCCTGACGCTCTACCACGTTTACATCCTGGTGAAGCGATGACGTCGCGCGCCTCGCCTTCTTCATGTGATCCGCCAATCATGTCACGCGGACGGCGAATGGGTGGCAGCTTTTGCTCAGTCTCATTATGTAAGTCTATCTATCATAAATTCTTCTGAGAGGTACAATGGTGCGATACAATATCTGCGAAAAGCTCTCTTTTGGGGAGGGATTTCCGCCGTGTACACACGCGAATCGCTGATTGAGTTGATCCGACAGGCAAAACAGGAAAGAAAATTAACATGGGGCGAGATTGCACAACACGTCGGCGTGCCCGAGATCCACTGCACTGCAGCGCTGCTGGGCCAGGGGACCTTGCAGCTTCATCAGGCCGAGCGCGCTGTGGAACTACTCGGCCTGCCAGACGAGGCTGCGCAGATGTTGACGGTTCCGCCCTATCGAGGGGGCGTATCGATGCCGCCGACCGATCCCGTCCTGTATCGGCTGTACGAGATCATCCTGGTGTATGGGCCGGCCTTTAAGGAAATTGTGCACGAAAAGTTTGGCGACGGGATCATGAGCGCCATTGATTTCGAGATGCACGTCGAGCGGGAATCCAACCCGCACGGCGATCGCGTCCGCGTCATCATGAGCGGAAAGTACTTGCCGTATCGCACGTTTTGATCAGGGGGTAGTCACCCGAGGCTCTAATCTAATGCGTAAGGGCATGGCACCCGCGTCGATATCCCGGAAGGCCCTGCTGGTGTATGCATTGACAGAAGATTTATGATCATCGGCAAAGGCTTTCGGATGGAGGCGCGGGTCGTGATTTGGTTTCTCGTCCCTCTCGCCATTCTCATCCTCGCATGGCTCTGGCCGCTACTTTGGTATGCGGCGGTCCAGGGACGCGTCGAGTGCACCATCGCGTCCGAGCGACGCGAATGCGAGACCGGGGAACGCGTTCCTGTCGAGATCGACGTCATCAATCGCAGCTTCGTGCCGCTGCCATTCGCCGAGGTGCGCGTCCGCCTGCCTGAAGGGCTGTCCTTCCACCCCTCGGTCCAACGGCCTGACCTCTGCGTCATCACCCGCGTCTGGATCAAATCGCGGGCGCGCATCAGGGTTCAGGTCTACGGGGGGCGGCGCGGTCCGCAGATTCTCTCGGACGTGAGCGTCGTCGGACACGAAGGGTTCGGCTTAGCCATCCGTCCGCTCGCCAGAGCCTCAAACGCCATCTGGCTGGCCATTCGACCCGCGCGGCGCGCCAGCCACGCGCACCTACCCTTCCGTATGCTCCAGGGTCTTCGCGCCGCACCTCGCGCGCTTGTTGCGGATGAGACGTGGGTCCGCGGGGTCCGCCCCTACCAGTATGGCGATCCCGTCCGCCACATCGACTGGCGCGCGACGGCGCGGCTCGGTGACCTCGTCGTAAAACAGTTCTTTCCCACTGCGCAACGCCAATTCCTCGTGATCCTCAACGCGCAGGTGAGCGAGCCGCACTGGCTTCGCTACCATCGCGAGGCCTTCGAAGCGCTCTGTGATGAGCTGAGCGCATGGGCGGATGGGCTGCACCGCGGCGGCGCGGAAGTTCTCTTCGCGACCAACGCGTCTGTGAGCCTGAGACGGCTCAAGTCGGCGCCGGATCGCATCACGCCCAGTGCACTCCGGTCTCTCCTGGCTCACGCGCATCCCTATGCGGCCTATGGCCTGGAGGCCCTCCTGTTGCCGGTGCTCCGCGCGCCAGACGCTTATCCTGGGGAGCTCATTCTCTTCAGCTCCTGGGAGTCCGCGCGCCACACGGCGGCTCTTCGCCAGCTCGAGTGCATGGGCAAGGCTGTCCACGTGGTTCGGCCGAAGCTCCGCGAGGACGGAGGTGAGAGTGACGGCCATCACGACCTGCTCCACCGCATCTGAGCGCCGCAGCGCGGCATGGACGAACCTTCCACTCTCATTGCGCCTTTAGGCGAGTCTCACGGCGGGATTATCGAGTTGGCTCGTGACCATGGCCTTCGACTGGAATTCACCGAGTTCGCTGTGGGGGATGGCTGTTTGGTACGTCTTGGAGATGGCGCTCTGTGTCGCCATGGCGATTTCTTCTGGGAAATACGGCGGTCAAAGGCGCGTGATCGGACTGGTGCTGGGTTATCTCGGCGCAGATGTCGCCTTGGCCGCTTTGCACGTGGGGTCGGTGGCGATGGCGGTGTCGGGCGGGATGGCGGGCGTGTGGGCCGTCGCCCTTTGGACGCTAGCCATCACCAGTCGAGATGCGGATACTGCGGCGAAGTTTGCGCTCGTGGCGTATTCCGGCCTCGTCACGCTTGCTGCGCTGATGCTGTGGGTGGATCAATCGTTTCACGCCGCGCACCGTGCGCCGCTCCGTTTCGCGGCGTGGCTGGCTGGCGCCGTGATCGTCGGACACTTGGCGTGGATGGCGAGGCTTCAGCGCGCTCGCATGCGCGAAGTGGAGCGGATGGGAAGCGCCTTGGGCTGGGTGCTGGCGGCGCTCAGGGCGACGCTTGGGCCCTTCGGCGTCATCCTGGGTGCCGCACTGCTCGGCGTGGGCGTGGGAGCGGCGGTATTGGTGCTTGTGTATCCGTTTCTCGGGTACGTGTTGGGCATTGCTTTTCACGCCTACATCCGATGGTTGGCCACTTCGCACGGGAACGGCGTCCTCACCCAGTTGGCCAATGCGCGGGTGCAAGGCTCTCCTCGACGCGACATGTGGGTGCTCACGGGCATCGCCATCGCGTTGTGCGCGGCGGGGATCGCGGTCTGGGCGTGGAAGCTCTGGCGAGGTGGAGCGGGCGAGGAGGCGCGCGAAGCGGGGGATACGGTTCAGGTGGCGACGGTGCACGAGCGCCTGCGGGACAGCCTGCGCTTCGTTCCGACGGATCACCCGGTTCGCTTGCGATACCAGCGCTGGCTGCTCGCCATGCATCGGCGCGGGTTGACCATCCGGCACGCCGAGACGCCGAGGCGGTTCGCGGCGCGCGCAGAAGAGGACGGCAGCAGTGGTGCGCAGAGGCTTACGGAACTCTATGAGCAGGTGAGATACACAAGGGATGATGGGTGAGGGCGGAGGCGGCTTGGAAGAGGATGGTGTGGGGCGCGTTGAGGACCTGCCGTCCAGGTGACTCGCCCTGCTCTGTGGATATCGGGGAAGCAGCGATTTCGAATTTTATGTCCTGGTCAAGGGGGGAATGGAAATGATCGCGAAGTCTTCTCTTCAACTTCCATATATGCGGTCATCTTTACTTCGGTTCGCGGCAAATCGACGTGCATCATTTCATTTGGTACGACAACCATGAACCAAGGCCCCCGCTCTGCAAACGATCCCGGTGCATGTGGCCGTTGAGACACTACGCAGTGTGAGGAACGACCTGCTACCGCGCCGTGTGCTGGTCTACGACCAAAGGGTCGTGTTGCGCGCATTGTGTATCCACGAATCGCATGCGAGCACAAAGCCGAGAGCAACACTGATGGGCGCCGTGACAAACACCCATATCGGCATCTGCAGGTATCTTTTGGAGCAGAGTCCTATCCAGAGCAGCGCGGGCCATTGCGAGAGGGCGGCGAGATCGACATGTCCCAGGCATGCTTCCGCAAGACCGTACATGGGTAGCCATGTGAACGCATACGCGAGCCAAGCCCAGACGAGACACGAAAGCAGGGGGTGGCCGACGGTGTAACACCAGTTTTTCTGGAAGCCGCGCCACGCCCGAGACCAGGACGTGTACATGGTGCAGGAGGCGACATTGGCCCCATCGAGAAAGGCTCCGTTCATGCCCATCCTGGCTGCTTTCCGCGCGAGCGCGAGATCTTCAGCGATGGCGCTGCGTACAGCCGCGTGGCCGCCAAGGGTCTGATAGGCCGAGCGCTGGAAGGCGAGCACCTGGCCGATGGCAATCGGGAGGGCTTTCCGGCGCCATCGGCCGAGAAACAGGGGAACGTGGGCCATCAAGCTCCAAGGGAGCAAATACACAAGCAAGGCGGCCAGGCCGTGTGCTTCTTGGCGTGGCAGGACGGAGAGAAGTTGGATGTCTCGCGCAAGCATGGTGGATTGGATGTTCTCGACGGCGGCCGCATCGAGACGCGTGTCCGCGTCGATGAAGATGAGGATCTCGGCGTCTCCGGCGTGATCCGCCAGTTGAGCGCATGCCCAGTTTTTGCCCCGCCATCCCTGCGGCCTTGGGGCTCCGCGAAGAAGGGTCAGGCGCTGATTCGCGTTGGCCTTCGTCTCGCTCAACACGCGCCACGTGTCGTCCGTGGATTCATCGTCCAGCGCGATGATGCGAACCGATGAATCGGTACTCGTACAAATGGCCTCGAGGCACCGCCGAATCTGATGACCTTCATTCCGCGCCGGAATCAGGAGGGCGACGCGGGCAAGGTTTTTCGCCCGTCCACCCGTGAAAGTTTCCGCCTTGGGCCCGACGCTTTCCCTGTCCCGGTTCAAACGGGGCCACAGGAGGCGGTTTAACAGCGCTATGAGGCAAATCAGGCCATCGTAGCCTAGCATCAGTCCGTGCATGTGTTCACACCTCCTCCCGCCGAACGTTTCGAACTCGGTATCCCCACCACACAAGCGGCGCTGTCAACAACCAGAACAAGCGTGCGGACCAAAGCGAGTGAACCCGCCACACCGGCCAGAGGACCTCGGGCAAGACCGTGATGCCCATCAACAGCACCGCCGCTCCGAGTGCGACGGTGCGGGCGCGATCCAGGCGCCGGATGGCAAGACCGCACGCGAAGCCGCAGCCGAGGAGTCCCGCCGCCAGAGGGCCCAGGAAGCCAGCGACTGACCCAATCCAGCTCGCCAGGCCAATGCCGCCGCGGCCGCGGAGGAACGGACTGAAGCGATGACCGTACACCGGGAGGGCAGCGGCAAGCGCGGCGAGGAGCCAATTTGCCGAGATGTGACGAATGGCGAAATACCCGGGCACAAATCCCTTCGCGACGTCCAACACGAGCACGGAGGCTCCGAGCCAAAAACCGGCCGCTCGAAACGCGTTGGCGGCTCCCGGATTGCCGTCTCCAAACGACCGCGGATCTCGACCCATTGCGCGCGTGAGCCAGACGGCAAACGGGCAAGCCCCGACGATGAACGCGGCCGCGAGCCCAAGCGTCCATCCCATCCATGCATTCATGTGCCTACCTCCCTGCCCGCCTATCTCGGAGCCACTGCTCACTCCTCCTCGACGCGATCACGGCGAGCGATGTCGCGACAATCAGGCTGGAACCCGAGAAGAAGAGGATTTCTTCGATGGGGACGTCGCCCAGTCTGAGGTCCGTGATGCGTTCGGAATGAAAGAACCAAATGCCGCTATGGATGGCAATGCCGTCGCAGATGGACAGGTACAACGCCGGTGCGACAGTTGAGATGGCGACAGGACCTGCCTTTGCTGCAATTCCGTCGAACCCGTAAGAGGACTGGACTGCGAGCGGCAGCAAAATCCACGGCACAAGCATCGCCAGATACGTGAGGTGCGTCCAGCGATTCAGGAGAACGTAAACGGATCCCAGCATGACGAATCCAAAGCCCATCCACAACGCGATGACCAGCAGATATGCCAGCTGCCTTGTGGGCGTCTGCCTCCTCGCCCATGCGGTGTGGGAACGGAAGGCCGTCGCCAGGTCAAAGCATTGGGCGACGAGCGCGGATTGCAGAAGGTAGAAGAGAATCTCTTCCCAAGGAACGCCGTCGAGCGTCAGCCCCCACACGCGTTGCCGGGCATACGCCCAGACGCCGAGGTGGATGAGCGCGCCGTCCCAGGGCGTCGTGTACAGGAGAATCACCGCAGCCAAGACAGCGAAATACCCTGTCATGCGAAGTGGGGACCGGCGTACGACGCGAGCGAGCCAACCTTCGCGGCCAACGCGGCGAAGTGCAGCGCGCGCAACCCACAGCGCGGCGTTGGCGGCGACGATAAATCGAAGGAGAAAGCCGAAATAGGTCATCGGCGCCTCACCGCGATGACGGTCGGACGGTGTTCCAGCGCGGCGCGCATGGCGATGCGCGGCGGGCGTGACGTGGGTTGAAGGCTCACGTGTTGCAGGAGCCGGGCCAACATCCACTTGACCTCCATGCGCGCAAAGGTCGCTCCAGGGCAATATCGCGGACCCGCCCCAAACGGCAGGTAGGTGTAGGCGCCCGGGGCCAAGCCGCTCAGCCACCGCTCGGGGACGAAGCTGTCCGCGTCCGGCCAGAGCTCCTGGTGGCGGTGCAGGAGAAAGTAGCTCACCATGACGCGATCGCCAGATTCCGCCTCGGAGCGCAAGCCCGAATGGATGGGGGGATACAGGCGCAGCGTCTCCTTCACGACGGCATCCAGAAGGGGCAGCCGGTCGAGCACGCGGATTTCCGGCCGCTCGCGCCCCGTGGCGCCGTGAATCTCTCCCCAGAGCGCATCCTGGAGGTCGGGACGATGCGCGAGCAGGATGAGGAGCGAGGACAGAAGCGACGTGGCGGTGTCGTGCCCCGCCACCAAAAGCGTCATGAGCTGATCCACGGCGAACGGCGTCTCCTCATCTCCGTACGCCTGCGCGAGGGCGTGAATGGGCGCGTTGTCCCGTCGGATCAGCGCTTTATCGTACATCGCCGAAAGGCGAAGGCGCATCCGGTGATACGCCTTGGGCAACCGCGGCGTTTTGCCGAGCAACAGCCACCATCCGGGGCCAATGTAGTGGACGAGATGGGTGAGATCGGACAGGTACGCGCGCTCTTCCTCGGGCGTCAAACGATGGTGAAAGTACACGGACTCCAGCGCGCGCCACGTCATGCGCCTCGGCATGTCGGGCAGGGATATCGTGCCCTGGCCGAGGGCGCGCTGAAGCGCCTCGTCGAGCGCGGGCAGCTCGTCCCGGAGGCGCGACTCGAGGACGCCGCGCGTGCTGGACCTGACGATCACGTCCTTCGCAGCGCCATGCCTTGGGCCATCGATCACAAGCAGTCCTTGGCCAAAGAGGGCGGTGACGGGATCGCCTGCCAGACGAGACGAGTAAGCGTCGGCCTGTTCGTGCAGAACGCGTTTGATCGATGCCGGCCCTGCCGCGACGCGCATGCGCAGCCTCGGAGCCGCAAGCTCGAACTCATCCGACGCAAAGGCTCGGTGCAGCGACAGCAAACCCATGAGCGGACTGCCTGGAGGCGCGAGCATGTTTCGAAGCGCTTGCCAACCCTCCTCGGGCTTTACATTCCGGGTCGAGGGTATGCCTCGATGGATGTCTTCACGCACGCCCCTTCACCTCCCCCATGTCGCGCACGATAAGTTTCTCCGCGATTTTGGCCGACAGCAGGACCCCTGGAATCCCGGCGCCCGGATGGGTCCCTGCGCCCACGAGATACAGCCCGCGAATGAAGGGGCTTTTGTTGTGCGGGCGAAACCATGCCGACTGGGTGAGGCGCGGTTCGAGCGAGAAGCCCGTGCCGAGATAGGTGTTGAGATCATTGGCAAAGTATAGCGGGTCAATCCTGTGCCGCACTTCGATGAAGCGCCGAAATCCCGGCCAGAATCGTGCTTCGATAAACGACAGCACGCGCTCTTCCAGTCGCCCCAGCTCCTCGTCCCACGCGATGGTGGAGGCGAGATTGGGCACGGGGACGAGTACGTACATGGCGGTTTTGCCCGGGGGCGCTGCGGACGGATCGGTCCGAGTCGGGACGTGCAGGTAGAGGGAAAAGTCGTCCGCGATGACCTTCCGCTCAAAAATGTCGCGGATGAGGTCCTCGTAGCGCGGACCAAACACGATGTTGTGGTGCGCCAAGGTGTCGGGAACATCTGGCGTTGCGAGGCCGTAATACCACACGACAAGCGACATGCTGTACCGCGCTCGCGTCAGCCCGCGCCGCACGGACGAGGGGACTTCTTGAACGAGGTGGAGGTAGGTGGTGGCGGCATCGGCGTTCGACACGACCGCGTCCGCCGCGACGCGCTCTCCCCCTGCGATCACGCCCTCGACTCGCCCATTGGAGACGAGGACGCGATCCACGGATGTGCCTAGGTGAAGTCTGCCGCCGAGATGAGAGAAAAGCGCCACGAGCGCCTCCACGAGGGAGCGCATGCCGCCGCGGGGGTACCAAACGCCCCAACGCTGCTCGATGAGATGGATCATGGCGTAGATGGCAGACGCCTTCAGGGGATTCCCCCCGATAAAGAGCGGGTGAAACGTGAAGCACTGGCGAAGAAAGGGGTGCTGAATGTACCTGCCGACGAAACGATACACGGACTCGTACGCGCGAAGCCTCACGAGATCCGGGGCGACGCGCGCCATGTCCGTGGCGCGGAGAAAGGGTTCAGCGCCGAGCTCGACAAAGCCCTTCTGAAGCAAGGGTTCGGCGGCTCGGAGGAATTGCAGGTATCCGGGCGCATCCGGGGCGTGGATGGCCTCCATTTGCGGCATGACGAACGCCGGATCGCCGTTGTAGGTGAGGGCGTTGTCACCCTGGCCAAATAGCTTGTAGAACGGATCGACGGGAAGAAGCTCAACCGCGCGGTCAAAGCGCTGGCCTGCGAGTTCAAACAGCTCTTCAAACAGAAAGGGCGCGGTCACGACGGTGGGCCCGCCATCGAACTGGTAGCCGCCCATCTGAAACGTGCGCGCTCGGCCGCCGGGTTCGGGGAGCCGTTCGAACAAGTCCACCTGAAACCCACGCGCCTGCAGTCGCACGGCAGCCGCCAGGCCGCCGAAACCCGAACCGATGACCGTGATGCGCTTTCCAGTCATGGCGCACCTCCTTGTTGCGAGTGAATGCTGTGGAACGACGCATCCGTGGCGCGCGCGCGAGCCCTCACACTCCATCCGAAGGCGGCGGGCAACCCTTGGGAGCACGCGATGCGGAGTTTCCTGAGGAGCGGTACGTGCGCTCGCCGGGTGAACACGTCTCCGCCGTGGCGTTCGATATCGCGCAAGATGGCCCGGTACCACACGGCGGCCAAGGCGACCGGCACGCGCGCGGCGGGCGCAAGATGGCGAATGCCAGGGATGGCGTACTCGTAGAGCTGGCGCGCCAGCGCGATGTAGTGTTGAAGGAGTTGCTGCCAACCCTCGTGAAGGCGGCCGCACGCGAGATGGTCGGCCGTGACGCCAAACCGCTGCAGATCTTCGACGGGGAGATAGATGCGGCCCCGCGAGAGATCTTCCGCCACATCCCGCAGGATGTTGGTCAACTGCATCGCCATCCCCAGCGCGATGGCGCGCGCGAAGACGTCCTCGAGAGAACTCGTTCGCCGATAGCCGACGATGACCGTCGTGATGAGGCCGACCGTGGACGCGACACCGTAGGCGTACCCAAGGAGGTCCTCCAGCGTGGGGACCACGGAGCGCTGTGTATCTGCCAAAAGCGTCTCGACAAGCGACTCGCTCCACCGGCGCGGAATACGCATGGCATCGCCGATGGCGAGCCAACTGGCCAGGATGGGGTCTGGTGCGGGCGCGCCGCCGCGAATGGCCGCGAGATAGGCTTCCAGGCGTCGCTTACCCTCTTCACCGAGGTGATCGGCGAAGTCGTCGGCGGATCGGCAGAAGGCGTAAAAGGCTTCCACCGCCTTGCGCGAGCGCCTGGGAAGGCACCGCGCGGCAAGACTGAACGTCTTGCTGTGTTGGCGGATGATATGTCCGACGCGGGGTAAATCCCCTAGGCGCGTCCGGATTGTCGCGGGGGAAGCAGACAGCTCATGGGCGGCGCGGCGCCCTTCTTCCACCACAAAGTGAAGGACCCGTTCATCCAACTGCGTTCACCTCCGCCGCTGCACGAGGCGATGGATGGTTTCCAGCATCTCCGGCTTCCAAGCGTCCACGAAGGGCGCGCGCTCTATACGGTGTTGGAGCTCGGCGCGCACCCGTTCCTCGATGGCGATGGCCTCGCGCAGAATCGAATCGGTGATGAGCCGCGCGCGCAGGTGCGGCAACATCTCCTGATTGTCGCGCAGGCACCGCCACATCTCGGCAAATTCGCGATCGCGACTGAGCCCGAGCACGACCGGAAGCGTCTTCTTTCGGCGAAGGGCGTCCTGTGCGGTTGGTTTTCCCAGATCCTCCTCACGGCCGAACAAGTCATGGAAGTCATCGAGGATTTGAAAGAGAACACCGAGTTTCCTCCCGGCGCTTCGCAGGTCGTCACGCACGGATGGAGGGTGCCCGGCCAAAATGGCGGCAACCTCGAGCGCCGCGCCGAAGAGGGCGCCCGTCTTCAACTCCGCCATAGCCAGGTACTGTTCGATGGACACGTTTTCAACTTGTTCGAAGGCGAGATCGAGCTCCTGGCCCGCGGACAGCGCGATGCACGCGTCCGTCATGGCCTGATAAGTCTCCACGATCCATCGGGGGTCGAAGTGGGCGGCGAGATCGCCCATGACGCGAAACGCAAGGGCGAAGAGCGCGTCGCCCGCGTTCAGGGCGCGATCCACGCCCCACACGGCCCACAGGCTTGCCCGCCCACGCCGGAGAGGCGACCGATCCTCGATGTCGTCGTGGATCAGCGAAAATCCGTGCACGTATTCAATCGCGACGGCAGCCGGCAGGGCCGCTCGCCAGTCTCCGCCGAGTGCGGCGTGCGCCGTGAGGAGAAGCAGCGGCCGCACCCGCTTGCTGTGCCCGAGGGGCCGAGCGGGCGGGGCCGCGTGCACCCCCAGGTGATAGCGGATCATGGCTTCGATCTCGCCCTGCGACTCCGAGATGGACGCGGTCGCCCTGGCCAAGTGTTCCTCGATGGACTGAAGCATGTCGCGAGCCGTGGTCGTGACGGGCATGGCGATTCCCCCGTTTCGAACTTGAGCGCGTCAACCCCCAAGACGGATGAGGCGGAGCACTTCCTCGCGCTCGTGTGGATGGTGCAGGTAACGGCCTCGGGTCGCCACGGTGGTTGTGCGGCTCCCCGGTTTGCGAATGCCGCGCATGCTCATGCACAGATGTTCGGCATCCACAACCACCAGAACGCCTTCGGCCTCGAGTGCCTCCACCAGCGCGTCTGCGATTTCGTTCGTCATGCGCTCTTGGACCTGCGGCTTCTTCGCCACGACGTCGACGAGCCGCGCCAGCTTGGACAGGCCCGTCACCACATGGTTGTGCGGGAGGTAGGCGATGTGCGCGATACCGAAGAACGGGAGCAGGTGGTGTTCGCACATCGAATGGAAGGGGATGTCCCGCACCAGCACAACCTCGCCGTGTTCCACGTGAAAGCGAGCGGACAACTCGTCCCGAGGGTCTTGATGCAATCCCGAAAAGATTTCTTGGTACATTCGGGCGACACGCGCGGGCGTGTCGACGAGGCCCTCTCGATCCGGCGCCTCTCCAATCGCTTCGAGAATCATCCGAACCGCCTGTTCAATCCGTGCGGTATCGACGGATTTCGCCTGATGCTGAAGCTGCACCTGCCTTGCATTGACGTGAAACGTCGCCATAGGTCTTCCTCCTCGCTGGGGTATGAAAGGTCCGTGTCCCATCTTCCGCGCTTGACGATCGCGTCCTCAGCGCCTGACGAGCGAATTGGCTGATTCGTCCACCTTGTACGCCCGTTGACCGATCCGCGGATCAATGGAGCGCGCGGCAAAAAAGCCGCTCAAGGCTGCGGACAGCATACCGGGGCCCGGGAACACCGTGTCTCCCGCCAAGTACCAGCGCGGCCAAGATGTCTTCGGACCTCTCGGCTGGCTGATGGCGTTGGCAACGGTGAGCGGCACGCCGCCAACCCAAGCCTTGTTCAAATAGCGCGCGTACGTGAGCGGCGTGCCCATCGAGCACGTGACCATGTGCTCCGAAAAGTGGGGCAGACGCCGGTCGATGCGCTCGAACATGTCTTGCAAATACCGCTGCTTGAGCTCGTGATACATCGCCTTTGGGAGGTTCAGCCAGTCATGAGGGCGGGTGTGGGCACTGACCGTGATGCGGATGGCGTGATCGCCAGCAGGTGCGCCAGAGTCGCCTTCCGCTGCCTCTCCCGGATGAAACGTGATGTAAAGGGGACCACATGGCCGTTCATCAGGGGCGTCCAAACCAGCGTCGTCCGCGATTTGAATGGCGAAAGGTGCACGGAGGTCATCCCGGTGAAACCACGCTTCTTGAACGCCCTGTCCGCTCATCAGCGCGTCGACCCGAACTGCGCCCCACTGGGCTCCGCTCGCCTGCGATGCTGAGGTGTCCCCACTCACCGGTTCGTCGGTCTGCGCCGTCACGCGCGTTCCCGTCGCGTTGACAACGGCGTCGACACACAATTCGTGTCCGCGATTCGTCCTCAGGCACCATTGGTTCGACGCGTGGGAATAGGTGGCGTCCGTCACGGTGTTCGAAAACAGCACATGGACACCCAGCGTGCGCGCCCGATCCGCCATGGCCGCCGCCAAGGCTGGCACGCCGCCCTGAGGAAGCCACACGCCGTATCGGTAGATATCCAGCGCGAGACACGACGGAAGCCATGCGGCCCACTCGCTCGTGGTCTGAACCGCGTCGAACAGCTGCGCATCGATGAAGAGGCGAAACGGGCCATAGTCGTCGAGATGGAACTCTCGCAGTGCGTCGGCAACGGTCGCTCGCAGGCGTTGGACACCGAAGCCGAGCATGGATTTGTTCGCGACCATCGTGGCCAGAATGTGCAGGAAGTCTTCCCGAGCCTGAACAGGCAGTGCCGCTCGGGCCTTCGCAAACAGATAGGCAGCTTGCGCGGTCTTCTCCACGGCGCGCCAGAAGCGGACCACCTGGGAGGCGCGTTCGGGGAAAGAAGTCTTCAGCGCTGCCAACCATTCCGCTCTGGACGCGACCACCGGAACGTTCCGATCCGGCAATCGGACGTCCATCACGTGGTTCACGGAGTAGAGCGGAAGGTGCACGCCCACCTCTTGCAGGATGGACGCAAACAGACCTCCGGGTTCAAGCCCGAATGTCAGCGTGGCGCCGGTCGGATACACCCTACCGCGCTTTGTGTAGAAGCCGGCCGTCCCGCCCGGGTATTTCGCTCGTTCGAGGAGAAAGACTTCGTGGCCGCGCTGAGCCAGATAAAGGGACGCAGTGAGGCCACCCATGCCTGCGCCTACAACGGCCACGGAGCGTATCGGACGAGAGCGCATCATACACCCTCCCGTCGCGACAAGCGCAGACTGGGATGCGAGGTTGTCCTATGGAGGATTCGATGCCGGTTTTGCATGCACGTTCCACCTTCACGTGAGCACCGTGCCGATGCTCGGGGAACGGAGCATGGGGCTCCGGCCAGTGGGAGATGAACATTTTACCTGCCGCCTGTAGATTCGCACAGTTGTATGGGAAAGTCAAGTGCAATTCGATGGGGAACAATGGGCCAACGAGTTCATGATGAAGCTTGAGCGTGGCGAGCGACGTAGGTCAGAATTCCATGAGGCGCGTATCGAAACAGGGGTGCGTTGCATGCGTCAAACAGTTATGATGATTCAAGCGAAGGGTTGGCGATGTCCAACGGAGGGCTGAACGCGTGAGAGCGCGGAGCTGTTTCGCCCCGGAACGGAGGGTTTTTCATGCCCGCTCGAGTCGCGGCTTTGTATGACATCCACGGGAACCTGGCTGCCTTGGACGCGGTGCTCCAAGAGGTCGAGCGCGCCGGCGCAGACGCGTTGGTGTTTGGGGGCGATCTCGCCTTCGGGCCGCAGCCCTGGCGGGTATTGGAACGGGTGATGTCGCTCGGCGGAGCCGTTTCTTTCGTCCGCGGCAACACCGACCGGGAGGTCGCCGAGCGCCACGGCGTGGAGCAAGGGGTGCGGGGCTGGATTGCGGACGTGAACGCCTGGTGTCATGACCAGCTCACGCCTGATCAACGCGCGTTCTTGCTCAGTCAGAAGGCTCACGTGACGCTTCATGTGGAGGGGCTCGGCGACCTACTCTTCGTCCATGGATCGCCGAGAAGTGACGAGGAGGCCATTCGGCGGGACACGCCAGAAGCGGAGATCCTGCCCATGGTGGCCCATGTGCGCGAGCCCATCATCGTCTGTGGGCACACGCACGTCCAGTTTGACCGGATGGTGGCGGGCAAGCGCATCGTGAACGCGGGCAGCGTCGGCCTTCCGAACGCAGCGCGGGGCGCGTGCTGGGCGCTCATCGGCCCCGAGATCGAACTCCGGGAGACGCTGTACGACTTCGAGCGTGCCGCAGCGGAAATCCGGAAGTCGGGCGTTCCCATGGCGGGGGAGTTTGCGGATCACATTTTGAATCCGCCCGTCGCGGGGTCTTAATCTTTGTGCCCGCGGATGGCGCGGCCTGAGGCTTTGTCCTGCCAAGGGGCGACCGAGGTTTTGCAGACCTCGGCCCCGTGATGTCAGGTGCCGTGCATCGCTCATCGGCTTGCACCGCTCGGGCCATCCTTTGCCCTCACGCGCGAAGCTTCTCGACGAGTTCTCGCCAGGTGGCGTACCGCCGCTCCAGATCCGCGCGCGCAACCGCCTGCGCTTGCGGCCCCGGCATCACAGCGAGCATCGGCAGGTCCACGCCTACGCGCCGCCCTGCCATCATCGCTGCGCCGTAGGCGGCACCGTCCGCGTCTGCCTGCATCCAAACGGGCACGGGCAAAAGCGCTGCGGCTGACTCGGCAATCCAGGGCTGTTCAAACAGCCTGCCCGCGAGCATCACGCCGCGCGCTCCCTCGGCGAGGCCGAGCATCTCCTCGACCAGCCAGCGCGTGTGAAACAAGACCCCTTCGACCGCCGCGCGCACCATGTGCGGCGGGCCGTGGTGCAGGCGCAGGCCCACCCATGCCGCCGACATGCCCTCGTCCCAAAACGGCGCGCGCTCGCCCGCCACATACGGCAGCGCGAAGAGGTCGTCCACCTGAACATCGCCTGCCGCAGCAAGCAGTTGCTCAATCTCCCCCGGGTGGCCCAACAGCGTCTGCACGAGCCAATCGATGACAATCCCGCCCGCGTTGCTCGGTGCGCCGAGCACGTATTCACCCTCGCCGAGGGCATAGCAGAACGTGCGCAGGCTGGCGTTCGTCACCGGCCTGCGGCTTGCGGCGCGCACGGCGAGGCTCGTGCCGACGGTCGCCACGAGCATCTCGCGCTCCTTGGCGCCCGCTGCCAAGGTGGCCAATACGCCGTCCGATCCGCCGACGACCGCCTGTGCGCCCTCTGCGAGCGGCAGGCGGGGGGCAAGGCGGCAGGACGCAAGCGGCTGGCTCCAGTCGGAGGGCACCACGCGGCTCAGTTGGTCGGCGTGGACGCCCGCGAACTCGAGTGCATCCGGATCCCAGTCGAGCCTCTGCACGTCGAACAAGCCCGTGGCCGAGGCGATGGCCGGATCGCACACCCACTCGCCAAACAGGCGGTGCCACACGTACTCCTTGAGGGAGACGAAGCGCCGGGCTCTTGCAAACACGTCCGGCCTCTCCCGGCGCAGCCACGCCAGTTTGCAAACCGGCGCCATGGCGTGAATCGGCGTGCCCGTCCGCGCATAGAGCCGCGGGCCGTCCGGCGACGCCCAGAGCGCTTGCGCCACCTCGGCGGGCCGCGCGTCCATCCACGTCATGGCCGGCATGAGCGGCTCGTCGCGAGGGTCCAGCGCCACGAGGCTGTGCATGGCAGCCGACATGCCGAGCGCCGCGATGCGCCCCTCCTTCTGCGCGATCTCGGCCGCCAGATGGCCCAGCACCGCCATCGCCGCATCCGCCACGTCGTCCGGGTTCTGCACCGCGCGTCCGTCCGCGCCGGTCTCCGTCTTCACGACAGCCGAACGGCTGGCGAGAAGCTCGCCAGCCGGTGTATACGCGACCGCTTTGATGGACGTGGTACCCAAATCCAGGCCCACGATACAGGTATCTCGACGATTCACCGCAGTCACACCTTCGGATCCGGAATCGGCTCAATCTTACCGAGCATGAACACGTAGAACAAGATGCCAAGCAACAGCACCACGCCCGCGATGACAAACGCGGATTCGAACGATCCCGTCCTCTGCACCACAAACCCCGTGACGATGGGCGCGACGATGCTCATCAGGTTGTTGACGAAATTCATGATGCTGCCCACGAGCCCCACGGTGCCCTTCGGCGCGATGAGCGACGGGATGCTCCAGCCGACCGGCGCCGAAAACGCCAGGCCTCCAAGCGCGATGGCGATGAAGATGACCGCCGTGTTCGGGTTGTGCGTGAACGCGGCCGGAATGACGGCAAGGCCGAAGATCATGCCGACGACAAGCACGGTCTTGCGGACGCGCGTGACGTCGTGCCCACGCTGAATCAGGCGATCCACCAACCAACCGCCGATGACGAGATCGGTGATGGTGGCCACGAGCCACGGCCCAGCGGTGTACCAGCCCGATTTCAGCACCGTCATGTGCATCTCTTTGACGAGGTAACTCGGCAACCATGTGAGGAACAGGTAAAACGAGTAGCCGTAGGCCGCAAACCCAAGCGTCAGCCCCCAGACCTTGCGCTGGCGAAGCAGGTATGCGAGGCTCTTGCCGATCCCGGCCTCCGCCTCGCCAGCCTGCTGCGCGCCGCCCTCGCGCAACAGCTCGGCCTCTTCCTGGGAGAGCCGGGTTTCGTGCGGATCGCGATAAAAGGCCCAGTACAAGGCTGCGTACACGAGGCTGAGCACACCTGTGAGCCAGAAACCGCCTTTCCAGCCCCATGTGGTCACCGCCCATGCGACGAGCGGCGTTCCGATGACGTTGGAGAACTTGGCCGCCGCGTCGAACAGCGAGGTGGCCACGCCGCGCTCGCGCACGGGAAACCAGTAGCCCGTCGCCTTGGATGCCGCAGGGAAGGCGGGCGCTTCCGCGACGCCGAGCAGCACGCGAGAGAGGATGATGAGTCCCATGCCGCTTACGATGGCCGTCATGAACGTGGCGATGGACCAGAGGATGGTCGCGAGGCGATTTAGCCACTTCACGCCGATCTTGTCGAGCAAGGCGCCGACGGGAATCTGGAAGGCCGCGTACGACCATCCGAAAGCCGACAGGATGATGCCCATCTGGGCGTCGGACAGATGATATAAGTTCGAGATGGGCGTTGCTGCGACCGACAGATTGGTTCGGTCGAAGTAGTTGATGAGCACGCCGAGGCCAATGAGCAGGCCAATCCACCAGCGCTTCACGAGTAATCCCCCTTGCAAGTCAGGATAGCCGACTCCAGCGCGCGGCATGCCCGAAGCCAACAAGGGAGCGCAGTGCTGGAGCGGTAAAGAAAGTAAACGATTTACGAAATCGATATACTGAACATAAACGAAAGCGCTTCACAGAGCAAGGGGGATCTGCGTTCGGGTGCGGCCCCTCGAGTTGCGACAGGACCAGAAGACCTGCGGACATCTCCTAACCGTGTTATGAAAGATTCACTTGTGCAGTGACGGATGGAAACCAGTTTGGTAGGCTACAGGTGGGCACCACCTTGGGGGTCACTCCCTGCCCGCTCGCGGGAACGGGAGGGGGTGAGGCCATGACAGTGGCGGACGCGGTGTCACTGGGGATCCAATTTGGGTCGTTTGTGATTGCGCTCTTGTCGCTTGTTGTGGCTCTGGTTCTTGCCTTGACGCGCAAGTGACCGCCCCCCAGGTCTCCCAGCCTCGGGGCGGTCACTGCTCACAGCTATCACGTTCGATGGCGACGGGCAGGGACACTGCCCAGGCGTCGGTGCCTGAGCGCCGGAGGCTGCAACTCCGGCGCTCTTTTCAGTTTAAGTGTACCATATTGCGGATATTCGTCAATGTGTGGCCAGCCTTCACCAGACCGCACCACGGATTGGATATTAGGCAAGATGGACGAGCGAGTCACTCGAACGGCGCGTGTGCGGCGGATGGGATGTTGCTCCGGAAATGTTCAGATGAGGAGAACCCCCATCGCGCGGATTCTGATATCATCAGTTTAGCATTGGTGTTTGGGAATTGCCGTGTTGGGCATGGGAGGGACTGTGCATGGCCATGGTCGCTGTCAGCATTTCGCCCATCGGCACGGGCGAGACGAGCGTGAGCCACTTCGTCGCGGAAGCTGAGCGCGTGATCGCGCGCTATCCAGAACTGAACTATCGGCTGGATCCGATGTTCACGACCATCGAGGGAGATTTGAGTACCATCTTTGCGGCAATTCAGGAGATGCACGAGGCGCTCGTGGCCATGGGCGCCAAGCGGCTGTCGACCGTGATCAAAATCGACGATCGCCGCGACGTCCATCATTCGATGGACGAAAAGGTCGCGGCTGTGCTGTCGAAATTGAACGGCGAAGGAGCGTACAACCGTGCGCCATGACAGGCCGAGCTTGCTGTCCGGGAAAGGAGCCACAGGATGAGCATCGAAACTCCACCACGCGTCCCGTCTCCGGCCCCCAATTGGCCGACGTGTTTCGCCGCTCAGGCATCCGGCGCCCTGTTGACGATCTCGCTCGCATGGAGCGCATGGCTCACGCAGCGGATCTGATGGTCACCGCGTGGGACGGCGAACTTCTGGTGGGTGTGGCGAGATCGCTCACAGATTTTTGCTTCTGCTGCTACTTGTCCGATCTCGCCGTGGACCGCGCGTACCAGCGGCAGGGGATTGGCAAGCGGCTGGTGGAGATGACGCGCGAAGCGCTGTCGGATGAAGTCATGTTGCTTCTGTTGGCGGCTCCGACGGCGATGTCGTATTACCCGCATATCGGTTTTGACAAGGCCGACAACGCGTGGCTGATCCCGCGAAAGCGCTGAACAGCATACCCTTTGATACAGCGCCGTGCCACACAGGGCCATTCCGTGCAGGCGGCCGCGTCACGACGACGTTACGTTCACCGGCATGTACGCTTCGAAGAAGTCGACGACATGATGCACATACGCCTTCGGCTCCACATCGTACGCGCCCACGTGTTTCGCTCCCGGAACCAGCCACAGCGTATCCTCCGGATCGCGCCGATGCAACTCGTCGTACAGCGCCTCGCTGTTCGCCGGCGGAATGGTGGTGTCGGCGGTCCCCGCGATGAGGAGAATCGGGCGAGGCTTGGCCGACGCGAGCTGTTTCAGCGGATCGACCGCGTTCGGATCCAGGCCGAACAGGTGCTTGACCTCCCACAGAATCTCTCCGTTGAACGGGAACGAGGGCAGGTTGGTCCACACGCTTAAATTTTGCTGCAGGTAGGTCTCGAGATCGTCAAACGGGCTATCGGCGACGGTCGCGTCCACAGACGGATCGGCCGCCGTGGCCTCGAGCGCGGTCGACGCGCCCATCGAGTAGCCGATGAGCCCGACCTCGTCGTAGCCGAGCTTGTGCGCGTAGTCGATGGCGCCGAGAAGGTCCCGCAACTCGTAGTCGCCGACGGTCACCTCGGTGCCGGGCGATTCGCCTTCGTCGCGGAAATCGAACATGAGCACGGCAAAACCGGCGTCGTGCAGCGCTTTGGCCACCGGCAGCGCCGGGTGATCCAGGGCGCGGTTCTGCCGATACCCGTGCGCTTCAATCACGATGCGATCCGTCGGTCTCGCGGCGGGGATCAGCCAGCCAGAAAGCATCAGGTGATCCACGCGGGACGGAAAGCGGATGTTTTCGTATTTCAGGCCATACGCGGCAGGGGACGTGGAGATGGGTTTGCGCGCGGGATGCGTCAACTTCTCTGCAACCACGTATCCTATCGCCATCGTGGCGATCAATGCTAGAATGGCGAGAACCACTACGCCCACGACCATTCGCAACACCCAGCGACCTGCGTTCGTCAAGGTGCCTCATCCTTTCCGTGCGGCCGCGTCCATTCACGGCCCGGTCCATCGAGCGGGCCGCGCTCCGCCGTCTGATGAATTCGCTTTCAAAGGTGCGCCAACCTCCTCAGCCGCGCGCCAATCGTCGCGCACAGCCGGGCGACCGCCGAGGGGCGACACAAAGCCCCCTCGGCCTCGCCGGCGAACACGGGGCGCTCCGTCACCCGCGCATGATGCGCTCGATCTCGTCTGGGTCCTTCGGGATGCTCAGCGAGAGGTTGACCGCGCCGTCCTCCGTCACCAGCACGTCGTCTTCAATCCGAATGCCAATGCCCTCTTCCGCGATGTACAGCCCTGGCTCGACCGTGATGACGTCGCCCGCCTCGAGCGGCCACTTGGGCGATCCGACGTCGTGCGTGTCAAGCCCCAGCCGATGGCTGACGCCGTGGTAATAGTAGCGCGCGACTTCGCCGTCGTCCTGAATGAGTCCGATGCGCTTCAGTTCTTGCGCCAACACGGATTTCGTGACGTCGTTCAATTCACTCGTCGTCACACCCGGGCGAATAGCTTCGATCGTCGCTTCCATCGCCGCCAGCACGATGTTGTAAATCTCTCGTTGGCGCGGCGTGAATCGACCGGAGATCGGAAACGTGCGCGTGATGTCGGCCGAATAGCAGCCGTACTGCGCGCCGAGATCGCAGAGCACAAGCTGGCCGTCTTCAATGACCTGGTCGTTGTCGACGTAGTGGAGCACGCACGCGCGCTCGCCGCCCGCCACAATCGGCGGAAACGCGTGCTCCCGCACGCCCCGGGATCGGAGCGCGAAGTCAAAGTGCGCCTCAAGTTCGTATTCCCACATGCCCGGCCGCGCGCTTTTCATCATGGCCAACACGCCTTCGCGCGTGATGTCTATCGCCTGCCGTATGCAGTCGATCTCGGCCTCGTCCTTCACCGTGCGCATCCGGCACACCTCGGCGTAGGGGTTGCGGATGACGATGGCCGGGTATTTGTCCCGAAAGATGCGCGCGAAGCGGTGCGCCTCAGTCTCCGTTTGGTGGAATCGATCCTGCTCCACATCTAAATACAGCCACTCGTATTCGCCGGTGCGAAGCATGCGCCCGAGCGTCGTTTCGAACTGGGCGAGATCTTGCACCTCCGCGATGCCGGAAATCCTTCGGGCCAGTTGGTCGGGGAGCCGCTTGCCGGTCCACTTTTCCTCCACTTCGGAGACGTGTTCCGTGAAGAGGATGATCTGTTCATTGCCGTCGAGTTTGGCGAGCAAAAGGCGCGAGTGTTCCTGTGTGATGCCGGTCAGATAGAAGAAGTTGCGGTTGACGTGGAACGGACTGTATGGGTGATCGCCAGACATATAGGGGGCCTGGCCGGCGAAGAAGAGCGCGATGGAGCCGTCGGGAATGCGGCGAAGCAGGGCCTCGCGGCGCTTCGCGTACGGATTCATGGTTTCCGTCATGAGGGAGACCTCCTCGAGATAGGCTCACGGAGTGGGGCCCGTGGGGACGTGGCCCGGCCTTTAACGCTTGCGATCCCGCGGCCGAAACTCCGCCAGCCCGTGTTCAATGGCGCGGACGAGGATCTCCGCCGCGGCGAGGTTGGTCGCGAGTGGCACGTTGTGCACGTCGCAGATGCGGAGGAGCGCGGTGATGTCGGGATCGTGCGGCTGGGCGGTGAGTGGGTCCCGCAGGAAGATGACGAGGTCCATCTCGTCGTTCGCGACCATGGCCCCAATCTGCTGATCTCCACCGTACGGGCCGGACTGAAAGCGGTGCACCTCAAGTCCCGTGGCTTCCTGGATGCGGCGGCCGGTCGTGCCGGTGGCAAACAGGTTGTGGTGCTTCAGTATGTTCTGATACGCGATGGCCAGATTCACCATGTCGTCCTTCTTGTTGTCGTGCGCAATGAGGGCAACGTTCATCTCTGTGCCTCCTCGGCAAATCTTACGCCCCCAGTGTAGCGCAAAGGTGGCTTTGGGGGAATGATGGACCGAGAGGACGCGCGTGATACACTGAAGGTGTGCGAGAAATGGGGGGTGCATCATGGCGACGGGGGAAGAGGCGCTGGCGGATCGGCTTGGGCGGCCGCTTCGGGATCTGCGCGTGTCGCTCACGGATCGATGCAACTTTCGCTGTCCGTACTGCATGCCGAGTGACGTGTTCGGGCCGAATTATCCGTTTTTGCGCCCTGATGCGCTCATGTCGCCGGACGAAATTGCGAAGCTGGTGCGGGCGCTCGTGCCGTTTGGGCTGGAGAAGGTGCGGTTGACGGGCGGCGAGCCGATTCTGCGCCGGGAGGTCGTCGAGATCGTCGAAAAGGTGGCTGCCGTGCCTGGGCTTCACGAGATTGCCATGACGACGAATGGCAGCTTGCTGACGCCCGAGAAGGCGATGGCGCTGAAGAAGGCGGGGCTGACGCGAGTCACGGTGAGCCTCGACGCCCTTCGCCCGGACGTGGCGGCGCGGATGAACGGCGTGCGCTTTCCGGTCCAGCGGGTTCTCGCGGCCATCGACGCCGCCGCGGAGGCGGGGCTTTCGCCGGTGAAGGTGAATGTGGTGGTCCGCCGCGGCTGGAACGAGGACGAGGTGGTGGCCATCGCGGAGCGGTTCCGAGGGACGGGCGTGATTGTGCGCTTCATTGAATATATGGATGTTGGGACGACCAACGGCTGGCGCATGGAGGACGTGGTGACGGCCGACGAGATCCTGGACTGGATTGGGACGAGGCATCCGCTCGAGCCACTGCCTCCGCGGCGCGAGGGTGAGGTGGCGACGCGGTATCGGTACCGGGACGGTCAGGGCGAGATCGGCGTCATCCACTCGGTGTCTCGGCCATTTTGCCGATTTTGCACGAGGCTTCGCGTGACGGCCGCTGGCGAACTCTTCACCTGCTTGTTTGGCGCGCGTGGCGTTTCGCTTCGGCCGCTGTTCGATCGCGGCGCGTCGGAGCAGGAGATCGGTGCGTTTGTCGCGGATGTGTGGCGCAAGCGCCAGGATCGATATTCGGAAATTCGGAGCGAGGCGACGGCGAGAAAACCGAAGGTGGAGATGTCGCGGATTGGCGGCTGACCCGTTTTCGTTTCGCCCATCCCTTGGTATGATGCTGTCACCAAGCACGCGGAGGGAAGGCTCGTGAAGGTGGTACGCAAGGTCCTTCACATGTTTGTGGTGGCGTTTGTCGGCTTGAGCCTGATGCTGTTCACAGGATTTGCGCTTCTTGTGTGCGCGGCGCACCGCGAGTGGTGGGGCGCCATCGGCGCGGCGCTGATGGTGCTGGCCGCCATCCTCGCCGCTGCCATCGACATTCGCCTGCGAAGCCCCGAGGTGAGGCAGTCGTAGGTACGCCGCCAGCGCTATTTTGGGCGGTGAGAATCGAGACACCCTTCCTTTGGCTCGCATACCCTGAGGAGAGGCTCCGGTAGGGGCAACGCGAGGAGGAGGGTGCAACCATGGCGGCTTCATCCGGAAAGAAGGGGCGCAAGCCACAGGCGAAGGCCAAGCGGCCGCAGCAGGCTGCGGCGCCGGTGGATCAGCCACCGCTTTCGGTCGCAGCGCAGCAGCCGCCGGCGGGATCGCTCGACGTGTTGAAGCAAAACCTGGCCGGAAAGCGCAAGGCCATCTTTGAGATCCTCGAAGACGTCAAGAACGTTCCGCCGGATTCGTGGCGGGATCCGAACCAGGTCGAGTCGTTGGCGAAAAACTTCGCGAATAAGCTCGGCCTGCCCGTGCCCGAGAGCCGGTTCAAGCAGTTTGTGAAGGCCTACACGGACGCGACGAAGAACGGCCCGACGACGAACGTCGACGAGATCGTGAAAAAGTATGGGCCGCCCGTCGATGAGAAGACGCTGAAGGAAATTAAGAAGTTCGTCCCGAAGCAGACGAAGGACTGAAACGAAACAACGGCTGGTCCCCGCAGTTGTCGGGGGACCAGCCCTTTTGCTGTGCGGGGCATTTTACGCCTGTGGGTCCCGTGACTGCGGCGGTTCTTGGGAAAGATGTGCGCGCGAGTCCGAAGCCGGCTCGTCTCGAATACCGACGAGCTGCGGAAACGCGCGGTAGACGGAGCGGCGGTTCACGAGCCACAACAGGGCGACCGCCCAGGCGTGATCGCGTACGCGAATCCAAAGCGGGCCCGGGCCTAGGAAAAAGAGAAGGTACACGGTCAGGGCGATGTTCACGGCGAAACTGAAGTACCTCGTGAACCAGGAGATCCACCGGTTGCTCACGGCCATGGCGCCTCCCCGCACAGGTTCATCCTGTCTCCATTGTATTGCAGAGGCATGCGAACGGGATGATGCGGGAATGCGCAAATTTCGTGAAGAGGCACAAGAAGCCGCCCGGGCGGATGGCCAGGCGGCTCGTGGCGCGGGGCTCAGCTGGGCGCGCGTCCGGTGTCGGGGCCGGTTGCAGCTCTTGCCGGTGGCGGCACAGGCGCGGGCGGAGGTCCATAATACGGATACGGCGGCGCTCCGTACATTGGCTGCTGCGCAGCGTACGGCTGCACGGGCGCAGCGTAGGGCGCGTAGGCCGGCGGGGCGTATGGGGGCCCGGGCGCCTGCTGGGATTGGGGCGGCTGCTGGATGTTTGCGGCCGCGTTTGGTGCGCTCGGCGCGGGCTGCGCGCTTTGCGCCGATCCGGCCGGCTCATGCGCCGATGCGCTTTCGCCACCGTTGCCGCCCGATCCCTTGAGGAATCCCTCGGCTAGCGGCGACGACAAGAGCGCGGCGAGAATGTTGGTGAAATCTTCGGTCGTCAGGTTGCGGCCCTTGAATTTCAGCAGTTTGTCGAGCACGCCGCTCTCCTTCAGAGCCCCGGTTGTGACGTAGAAGGTATCCAGCATCTTGTCGGCCTGCTGGAGATAGTTCAGCCAGTTTTTGACCATGTTCCGCAGATTGCCGACCGTCTTCAGCGTGTCCTGCATGTTTTTGGGCGTCAGGAGCTGCGATGGAGCAGGCGACTTGCTGCCCGCCTTCGACTGCGCGGGCGAGCCGTTTCGCCCGCCGGATCGCGCGGCGCCTCTTCTCGTTCCCCGCCCGTTCGCGGGGCGCGACGCCTGCGCCTTCGCGAGCGCGACGCCGGGGATGCGCTCGGCCTTCTGGGGCTTGGCATTCATCACAGTCCACCTCGCTTCCCCAGCCTGCTCCTAAAGCGTATGACAATCGCCTGAGGGCCGTGCGGGGCACGCGCCCAAGTGGCATAGGCTCGGCGGCTTCGGAGGACAATACGCTTGTTGGCAAAGCGAGGAGGGGAGCGGATGACGTACAGGCGCGACTTGTACGCAAAGTACGGCGGGGTGCACTTCGTGCAACTGGCCCCAGCGCAGGACATCAATCAATTCGTGCGATCCCTGCCGGAGGACAAGCGCGACAGTCTCTTCGAAGTGTTGCAGGCGTTGCACAACGCGGGCCTCATTGAGGTGCAAGAGGATCACCAAATCCTCGATGCACACGGGGAGATCCACCCGGCGCATCCGGGCGCCTCGAGCGAGCCGCAGTGAGGCCGACATAAGCGGAGGGCCCCGAAGCGTCGGGGCCCTCGCGCCAAGTGCGGCTGGCTCAGTTCGTCAGCTTGCTGTGGAACTCGCGCATGCGATTCACGGCTTCGATCACGTCCTCGTCGCGCACCGCATACGAGAAGCGGACGTAGCCCGGTGCCCCGAACGCCTCGCCCGGCACGCTCGCGACAAGCGCGTGTTCGAGCAACAGTTCGCAGTAGTCCGCGCTCGACTCGATGGCCTGGCCCTCATAGCGTCTCCCGAAGACCCCGCGGACGTCGGGGAACGCGTAAAACGCGCCTTCAGGCACGAGGCAGCGCACGCCCTCAAGGCTGTTGAGTCCGGCCACGAGCGCATCGCGCCGACGGCGGAACACGTCGATCACGCCTGGATCGAAGTGCGCAAGCGCCGTTTCGCCCGCGATCTGCGACATGGTCGCCGGGCTGCCCGTGGAGTGGCTTTGGAAGCTCGCCATGGCCTTGGCGAGATCGAGCGGCGCGGCCACGTAGCCGAGGCGCCACCCCGTCATCGCGAATGCCTTTGAAAAGCCGTTCACGACGAGGGCGCGATCGTACAAATCAGGGCAGGCGGCCACGAGGCTCACGTGCTTCACGCCGTAGACCAGGCGCTCGTAAATCTCGTCGAGCACGACGTAGACGTCGTGCTGGCGCAGGACTTCGCCGAGCGCCTTCAGCTCGTCCTCGTGGTACACCGAGCCGGTGGGGTTGCACGGGCTGTTCAGCAGGACCGCCTTGGTCCGCGGCGTGATGGCCGCGGCGAGCTGTTCGGGCGTGAGCTTGAAGCCCGTCTCGGGCCCGCACTCGATCACGACGGGCTTGCCGCCCGCCACGCGGATCTGCTCTGGATAGGAGGTCCAGTACGGCGCGGGGAGAATCACCTCGTCCCCCTCGTCGAGGATGGCCACGAAGATGTTGTACAGCGTGTGCTTCGCGCCGTTCGAGACCACGATTTGCTCCGGCGCGTAGTGAAGGCCGTTTTCGGTCTGAAGCTTATGCGCGATGGCCTTGCGCAGAGCCAGCATGCCAGCGGCCTCGGTATAGCGGGTCTGCCCGTTGGTGATGGCGCGGATGCCCGCGAAGGCGGCGGGGACCGGCGTTTGAAAGTCCGGTTCGCCGACGCTCATGTTGATCACCGGCTGGCCCTTGGCGATGAGTTGCTTGGTCTTGCTGTCGACGCTCATGGTCGCCGACGGCCGGATGGTTCTGACTCGTCTCGACAGACGCTCTTCCACTCGTTCACGCCCCCATGGATTACTCTCCGCCATTGTACCACAGGCTGCGCTCGACTTGTCGCAAGATTCCGCGCCGGCGCGAGCGTTGCCCGCGCTCGTGCGGCTTTGCGCAAAGCGTCGGCCGCAGCGGGGCTAGAAGAGCCGCCGCAGCCAGTTCCACAATCGGCTCGGCGCGGGTTCGGGCACAACCGGCGCCCGATGAAGCGGGCACGTGGCCGTGGGGGCGGTTCCCGGCAGGAAGTAGTCCGTCTCCGCGGCGCCGCACTGGGGCGTGGCGAGCGCGCCGGACAGCGGATCGATCCGGACAGCCTCGAGATCGGACGGCGGCGTGTACCACGGCCCGGGCAGGTGCGCCTGTGCGGTGCCCATGAACTTGCCCCATATGGGTGCAGCGAGGTGAGACTCCTCCACCGTGAGCGGGCGGCCCGAGTCGTAACCCACCCACACCGCGACCACCAGCCGGGGCGTGTAACCCACCATCCAGGCGTCTGTATCCGTTGTCCCGGTCTTCGCCGCGGCCGGGGCGTGCAGGTACGGCCGAGCGCCATATCCCGTTCCGCCGGGTGCCAGCACGCTCTGCATGAGATCGGTCATCTGAAACGCGAGCTCGGGCGAGATGACGCGCGTCTTCTCGAGCGGATGGACCGTGCGGCCATACGGCGTGTCGACGGATTCGACGGTGTGTGGCGAGACCTTGTAGCCCCCGTTGGCGAAGGCCGCGTAGGCTGCGGCCAATTCCACCGGGGTGACGGGGAACACGCCGAGGGCCAGAGAGGGATACGGCTTCATCTCCTCCTGAATTCCGAGCTTCTTGGCGAAGTCCACGACGTTTTGGGCTCCGATGGCGAGTTCCGTCTGCACGGCGTACACGTTGTCCGACCGGGCGATGGCTTCCCGCAGCGTGAGCGGCCGACCGGCGTAGATGTCGCCGTAGTCGTGCACCGTGTACTCGTCCTTGGGAGACGGGCCGTAGATGAACGTGGTGAGCTTGGAGTCCACCTCGCGCGCGGGCGTCCAACCCCGTGTGAGCGCCGCCCCGTAGACGAACGCCTTAAACGTCGATCCCGGCTGCCGCTCGCCGAGCGCCCGGTTGTACGGGCTCTCGCGGTAATCCCGTCCGCCGACCAGCGCGCGGATGGCGCCGGTTTGCGGATCCAGGGCGACGAGCGCGGCTTGGAGCTCACTCCCCTTCGGCAGGGTCGACTGAATGGCGCGCTCTGCCGCCTTTTGCAGCAGCGGATCCAGCGTCGTGTGAATGCGGACGTAGCCCGCGTCGAGATCGCCGTCTGTGAGCCGGGCCATCCGCTTGGCTTCGTGGAACGCCATGTCGCTGAAGTACGGCGCCTGAAGCGTGGGCGGCTGGTGGCGCTCGATGTGCAGGGGCTCGGCGTACGCGGCGTCGGCCTCGGCCTGGGTGATGTAGCCCGTCTGCACCATGCGCTCCAGCACCACCTTTTGGCGAGCCTTGGCGCGCTCGGGGTGATCGAGCGGCGAGTACAGCGTCGGGCCCTTGGGCAGGCCGGCGAGCAGGGCGCTCTCGGCGAGATCGAGCGACTGAACGGGTTTGCCAAAGTAGAGCTGGCTCGCTGCGGGCGCGCCGTACGCGCCGTGCCCGTAGTAGACGACGTTGAGGTATCGGTCCAGAATCCAGTCCTTCGGCTCGTGCAACTCGAGCTGCGTGGCGAGCATGGCCTCGCGCAGCTTGCGGCCGAGCGTGCGATCCTGGGTGAGGTACAGGTTTTTCGCGAGCTGCTGCGTGATGGTGGAACCGCCTTGGACGATCTCGCCGTGCCGCAGATCGACCGCCACGGCACGGAGCGTGGAGCGCACGCTGATGGCGTGATCGCGGTAGAAATTGGCGTCTTCGGTGGCGAGTGTCGCCTGGATGAGCCAGCGCGGGAAGGTGCCGAGCGGCAGGGTGGCCCGCGCCTGTCCGGCTGGGGACCAGAGGGCGATGGGGCGGCCGTCCGCGCTCGTCAGCTCGGTCGGCGCGGTGTCTGCGGTCGACGGCAGGGGGAGCAGTTTGAGGCCCACGAGCACGAGCGAGGTACCGACGAATCCGGCGCCAAACGCGGCGCCAAAGGCCACGGCGGCGACTCGGGCGAAGGAACGCCGGGCGCGGCGCGGAAGCGGGGAATCGGCGTCGGAAAGGAACGGTTTCGGCATGGCTCGCGACCTCCGGACGGAAATTAGATGCGCACAACGGTAGTGTGCGCATAGAAAAGAAAAATATGTCAAGTTTCGTCTGCGTGAAAGCGGATGCTTGCGACAGAGAGTGAGGTCACGTACACTGAAATGAGAGGTGGGGGCTCGTTCGTTTGTTTCTTTTTTGAACTCTCGTTTCACATTCGAAAGGAGGGGGAGCCGTGAAAGCGTGGGTTGTGCGAGAATTGGGACACCATCGCGATGTGCTGCGCCTTGAAGAGATTCCTAATCCCGCGATGCAGCCAGCAAGCGCGCGCATCCGCGTCGAAGCGGCGGCGCTCAACTTTCTGGATCTGCTGGTCTGCCAAGGGCAGTATCAGGAGAAGCCGCCTCTGCCCTTCACGCCCGGCGTCGAGGTGTGCGGCGTGATCGAAGAGGTCACACCGGGGTCGGCGTTTCAGGTGGGCGAGCGCGTCATTGCCCTGCCGCAGCTGCCGCACGGCGGCCTGGCGGAGCAAGTGGTGGTGCCGCTTGCGCAGGTGCACCGCGTGCCCGAGGGGGCATCTCCGGCGGAGGCCGCCGCGATGTTTGTCACCTATCACACGGCGTATTACGCGCTCCACCGCCTGGCGCGGCTCAAAGCCGGCGAGGTCTTGCTGGTGCATGCGGGTGCGGGCGGGGTCGGGTCCGCGGCGATTCAACTCGGCAAAGCCGTGGGCGCGCGCGTCATCGCGACCGCGGGCGGGTCGGAAAAGGTGGAGACGTGCCGCCAGCTCGGCGCGGACGAGGCGATCGACTACCGCAGCGCAGATTTTGTGGAGGCGGTGAAAGCGTTCACATCGGGCCGCGGCGCGGACGTGATCTTCGATCCGGTGGGCGGCGACGTGTTCGACCAGTCGCGCAGGTGCATCGCGTTCGAGGGGAGGCTGCTCGTCATCGGATTTGCGAGCGGGCATATCCCGCAGGTCCCCATGAACCACGCGCTCGTGAAGAACTACAGCCTCGTGGGCGTGCACTGGGGGCTGTTTCACCGCCTGTATCCGGACGCGGTCCGCGCCATGCACGAGGAACTCATCCATCTGTATGAGGCGGGGCGCATTCGTCCTCTGGTGCGGCATGTCTACCCGTTCGAAGACGTGATTCCCGCGATGGACGCGCTCGGCGGGCGGCAGACGGTCGGCAAGGTCATCGTGACTGTGTCGTGACATCCAGGGCGATTCGCGCCGTGATCGAGAAGGGAGATTCGACGATGGAACAGGTTCAGGTGCCCGGCGGGGAATTTTTGGTGCGCTCGGCCGATCCGGCGGACGTCTACACGCCGGAGGAGTTCACCGAGGAGCACCGCATGATTCGGAAAACCGCGCGCGATTTCGTGGAGCGGGAGGTCTGGCCGAGTCAGGATGCCATCGAGGCCGAGGATTTCGACCGGGTGGTTCAACTACTTAAGCAGGCGGGCGATCTCGGCCTTCTCGCGCACAGCGTGCCGGAGGCGTACGGGGGCCTTGGGCTCGACAAGATTTCCAAGGGCATCGTGGGTGAGATGGTCGGCATGACGGGTGCGTACGGTGTGGCGCATTCCAACCACACCTGCATCGCGACACTGCCCATCACGTACTTCGCCAGTGATGCTGTTAAGCAGCGCGTGCTGCCGAAGATGGCGAGCGGGGAATATCTCGGCGCCTACTGCCTGACCGAGCCCACGGCCGGATCGGACGCGCTCGCGGCGAAGACGGTGGCGCGGCTCAGTGAAGACGGCACGCACTACCTCATCTCGGGGACGAAGCAGTTCATCACAAACGCGGGGTTTGCGGACACGTTTGTCGTGTACGCGAAGATCGACGGGGAGCAGTTCACCGCGTTCCTCGTGGAGAAATCGTTCCCGGGCATTTCCCTCGGGCCCGAGGAGCAGAAGATGGGCATTCATGGATCGTCCACGCGCCAGGTGATTTTCGACGAGTGCCCGGTGCCGGTGGAAAACGTGATTGGCGAGGTGGGCCGAGGACACGCGGTGGCGCTTGGCGTGCTGAATCTCGGCCGGTACAATCTCGGCGCGGGCAATGTCGGCGGGGCGAAGCGGGCACTGGCGGTGGCGGCGCGCTACGCGGCGGAACGGCGCCAGTTCGGCCGGGCCATCGCCGAGTTTCCCGCGACACAGGCGAAGCTCGCGTCCGTGGCGGCGCGAATTTACGCGGCCGGGTCGCTCGTCTACCGGACCGCGGCGATGCTCGAAGATGCGCTGGCGCCCCTGTATGGCGAACTGCCCACGCGCGAGAAGGAAGCGCGGCTGCGCGAGCACGCCATCGAGTGCGCCATCTGCAAGGTGCATGGTTCGGAGACGCTGTGGAAGGCCGCCGACGAGGCTGTGCAGATCCACGGCGGGTACGGCTACATTCGCAAGTATCACGTCGAGCGGATGCTCCGCGACGCGCGCATTCAGCGAATCTTCGAGGGGACAAACGAGATCAATCGCCTGCTCATCCCGACCCACTTCTTGCGCCGCGTGAGCCGTCAGCCCGAGCTGGTCTCCCGCTTGTCTGCCGCGGTGGACGCGCTGGGCAAGCCGCTGCAGGTGGGCGCTGGCCCGACGGCCCACGAGCGCGCGGCCATCGAGCAGATGCGCGCGCTGTACCTCGCCGGCTGCGCCCTGGTGGCGGATCGGTTCGCGGGCAGGCTCGATGCGGAGCAAGAGGTCGCGATGCATTTGGCCGATCTCGCCATTTCGCTCTACGCCGCGGAGAGCGCGCTGGCGCGCGCGGAAAAGGCGGCGTCTGGGGCACAGGCCGAGGTGCATGCCGCGCTGGCCAGCGTCGCGGTAGACGACGAGATCCAGGCGGCGGTACAGGCCGCGGTCGCGCTCTTCGCCGCGATTGGCGATCACGCGGGCGTGCGGGAGCGGGCGCTCGACGCCATCCGCAATCTTGCGGGTCTGCGCAATCCGGACGGGATCGCGAAACGGCGCAAGTTGGCGCGCACAGTGGTGGAACAAGGCGGGTATCCCATCGATTGAATGGGTGATAGGTCCCGGTGGTCGAGGCAGCCCTGCGGCAGGGCTGCCTCGTTCGCGCATAGGGGGGCAGACGGGGGCTCTGATGGATGAGCGCGCCCGTGACCCGCCACTTCAACTGGATTCGCTGAGTCGAATTGGGTACGCTTGTCCTCGGGCTTGTTTGGCGAGTTTGGTATAATACCGCCCGAGAAAGGATGGATGAGCGTGGCACAGACCAATCTGTGGTTTACCGAGCTTCAGAACGACAACCTGACGATTGGCTTGCGGATAGAGAAGACCATTCACAGCGAGAAGACGGAGTACCAGCAGCTCGATGTCTACAAGACGGTCCAGTACGGCAATCTGCTCGTGCTCGACGGCTGCATCATGACCACGGACAAGGACGAGTTTGTGTATCACGAGATGTTGGCGCACGTGCCACTGCACACGCACCCGAATCCGAAGAGCGTGCTCGTGGTGGGCGGCGGCGACGGGGGCATTATCCGCGAGGTCATCAAGCACCCATCGGTTGAGCGTGCGGTGCTTGCCGAGATCGACGGGCGCGTTGTGGAGGCGTCCAAGATGTACTTTCCGCACATCGCGTCGGGCCTTTCGGATCCGCGCGTCGACGTGCAGATTGTGGACGGCATCCGCTACGTGGAGGAGCATCCGAACGAGTTCGACGTCATCCTCATCGATTCCACGGATCCGGTGGGGCCAGCGGTCGGGCTCTTCCAGCGCCCGTTCTATGAGTCCGTGTTCCGAGCGCTGAAGGAAGACGGCCTCATGGCCGCGCAGACGGAGTCGCCGTTCATCAACCAGGACCTCATCCGCCAGGTGTATGGCGATGTGCGGGCGACGTTCCCCATCGTGAAGCTGTACCTCGCGTACGTGCCCACGTATCCGACGGGCATGTGGAGCTTCACGCTCGGCAGCAAGAAGTATCGCCCGCAAGACGTCCGCGAGGTGCGGGTGCACGACACGAAGTATTACAACCGCGACATCCACCACGCGTCGCTCGTCCTGCCGAACTTTGTGAAGGAGCTCGTCGGCGAATGACGTTCTCGTTTGATGTGGAGAAGCCTTTTCCGCTCGCCTACAGCGGCAACGTGTTCATCGGCGCCACCGAGGATTTCGCCGCCGCCCAGGCGGCCATCTACGGCATGCCCATGGATTGGACCGTGTCCTTCCGAGCCGGGGCCAGGCTTGGCCCCGCGCGCATCCGCGAAGTGAGCCTCGGGCTCGAGGAGTACAGCCCGTATCTCGATCGCGACCTGAGCGAGATCGCCTATTTTGACGCGGGGGACATTCCGCTTCCGTTCGGCAATCCGGAGGAGAGCCTGGAACGCATCTATCAGTACGTGTCGGCGCTCTACGACGCGGACAAGCTGCCAATAGGCCTCGGCGGCGAACACCTGGTCTCGTGGGGATCCATCCGCGCGGCGGCGGAGCGCTATCCGGATCTGCGCGTCATCCACATCGACGCACACACGGATCTGCGAGAGCACTACGAGGGCGAACCGCTTTCGCATGCCACAGTTATCAAGAAGGTGTGCGATCTCATCGGGCCAAATCGCGTATACCAGTTCGGCATCCGCAGCGGGACGCGCGAGGAGTTCCGCTGGGCGCGCGAACACACCCACTTCGCGCCGTTTGAGCTCGCCGAGCCGCTCCGCGCCGTGCTGCCGGAGTTGCACGGGAAGCCGGTGTACATCACCTGGGACATCGACGTGTTCGATCCGGCCACGGCTCCAGGCACGGGCACGGCGGAGCACGGCGGCATCTTCGCGCCCGAGGCGTTCCGCGCCATCACGTACATGAAGGCTCTGCGCGTCGTCGGCTTCGATCTCGTCGAGGTGGCGCCTCAGATCGATCCGACGGAGCAGACGCAGATCCTCGCGGCGAAAATCGTGCGCGAGGCCCTGCTCGCGTTTGTGCGGTGAGGACCATGGGTGCCTGGTTGGAACCGCAGGAAGGCGTGTCCTGGGGCTGCCACGTCACCTGGCGCCGGCGCGCGCGCATGAATGAAGGCGGGCGGGCGCGGTATCAGACCACCCGCGGGGAGGCAAAGGATGCGCGCTGGCTCCAGACAAAAGGCGGACACCTGCTCTCGTTCCAGGACGGCGAGGCCGTGTACGCCGTGCGCATGGAGCGCCATCGCGTCCTCATGGTGCGCCGCGGCGACGTATCGCTCACGCAGATCTTCGCCGCTGGCAAATCGCAGGACCTCGTCCTTCGCGCCTACGGGAAAGAGCTGCCGGTCCGCGCCGAGACGCGGTCCGTCGAGGTGTCCGTGGGCGAAGCCGGTGGCAGGGCGCACGTGACCTTCGATCTGATGTACGCGGACGAGGCGGAGCAGTCGGTCGATCTCGTCTTTCAGTGGGTCCGCCGATCCTGAGCGCCGGCGGACGTGCGAGGGACGAGATCGGCCACGTCCAGCCATCCTTCGGGATGCATTCCCCATACAATCTCGTACGGATCTCCCCATTCGCGCATGATCCGCTCGTACATCGCCTTTTTGATGGCGTTGAGTCGCGCCCGCTCCTCGGGGCGCGTGAGATTCGCCGCGTGCAGGCGGACGTGGTACAGCACGCGGTCCACGTGCAGGAATCGGCCGATGGCGGCGAGCTTGAGCAGGATGAGTTTGTCCTCGTAGAAGCGGCCTTGGCCGTGCGGGTCGCGCTCAAAACCTCCGACGCGCAGGACGGCTTCCGTGCGGTAAAAGCGAGGTACGAGATACGGCCCGTAGCGAAACACGTCAAACTTGTCCGAAAACGGGCGCCCGCGCAGGACGTGATCTCGCACCAGGCGGCCTCGGTCTTCTCGCCAGTGCTGCGCGTTGGCCGACGCCAGCACCGCATCTTCGGATCCCTCGTCCATGGCGGCCATCAAGTCGGCGAGAGCCGTCGGCGCGAGCCAGTCGTCGCTGTCCAGCGTGACGAAGTACGGCGTACGCACGTGCGGCAGGGCGGCCTGCAGCGCGTTGCCAAGGCCCACGTTGTTCCCGAGCGCCAGCACGCGCACGCGAGCATCCCACAGGTAGCGCCGGGCAATCGCGAAGGAGTCGTCCGTGGAGCCATCGTCCACGACGAGCAGTTCCCACGCCGGCGTGGTCTGGCTGAACACGCTGGCGATGGCCAGCGGCAGTTCGCGCGCACGGTTGTACACGGCGAGCACCACCGTCACGCGCGGCTCTCCCCCGCTCTGCATGGCCAACCTCCTTTGCGCGGAACAAGGCGCGAAAATTCGATACAATGAGTGTAAATCATCTCGGAAGGCGTGGGAAACGGCCGTGATCGAAGACAAGGTGCGACTGGAGTTCATGGGCGATCAGGCGCTTCTCCTGCGCCTCCCGGAGGACGTCTCCATCGAGACGGGCGAGGCGCTCGACAGGCTTCTGTCTTTGCGAGCGGCGCTTTTGCGAGAGTTCGAAGGCGTACGCGGGATTGAGGACATCATTATCGGCTATCGATCTGTCGCCGTCTATGCGCGCTTCGAGGATGTGGCACCCGAAGACTTGCTGGCGCGCGCTCGCCGCGCGATTCAGGGATCAGGGGGTGCGCCCGTGGCTTCGACGAGGCCGGGGGCTGTCGTCACGCTGCCGGTCGTCTACGGCGGTTCCTTCGGCCCGGACCTGGACGAGGTGGCCGAGCGCGCCGGGCTTTCGCCGCAGGACGTGATCAGGCTGCATCAGGAGGCGGTCTACCGCGTGGCGATGGTCGGATTTTCGCCGGGGTTCGCCTATCTCATCGGCTTGCCGGAACCGCTTCGCGTGCCGCGCCGCGAGACCCCGCGAAGCCGGGTGGAACAGGGCTCGGTCGGGATCGCGGGCTTTCAGACGGGGGTGTATTCGTTCGCGACACCTGGGGGGTGGCAGATCATCGGCCGCACGCCGGTGGCGCTCTTTGACGTGCGCCGGTCTTCGCCGAGCCTTCTTGCGCCGGGCGACGAGGTGCGGTTTGAAGCGGTGACGGAGGAGGAATACCATGGCGGCTTTGGCGCGTACACATGAGCCAGGTATCGCCCGCGTGCGCGTGTTGGCGCCAGGGCTTTTCACCACCGTGCAAGACGGCGGGCGCCCGCATCACCGCCTCATCGGCGTGCCGCTCGGAGGCGCGCTCGACGTGTTGTCGTTTCGCGCGGCCAATCGACTGGTGGGAAATGGCGAAGACGTCGCGGTGCTCGAGGTGACGGGTGCGGGGCCGCGGCTCTTGTTTGAGGCGCCCGCCGCCGTTGCGCTGTGCGGTGGGGACTTTCGGGCGTATGTAGACGGCGAGCCTTTGCCGCCGCAGCGCGCGGTCTGGCTCGGAGGCGGCGCGATACTCGAGATTCGACAGGTGCGGCGAGGTTTGCGCGGCTATTTGGCCATCCGCGGCGGCTTTCTCGCGGAGCAGGCGCTCGACAGCAGGAGCGCATTGCCCCGCTACGGCATCGGCAAGCTCCTGGCCGCGGGGGACGAGATGACCTATCAGCCTGGGCCTGCTGCGCCGCCCGCGGGTTTTCGCGCCATTTCTCTCCGCGCGGCCGTCGCGCCGTTCCAGGTCGGTGGATGGCTGGATCAAATCGAGGACGAGATCGTCATCCTGCGCGTGGTGCGCGGCGAGCAGGCGGACTGGTTCGACGAGGGTGCGCGGCGGGCTTTCTTCGACCGCACGTGGCAGGTGGCGCCGCAGTCGGATCGCATGGGCCTCAGGCTCCGCGGTGATCCGCTTGGCGCGCCTTCGCGGCAACTCGCGAGTGAGCCCGTCGTGCCGGGGAGTGTCCAGGTGCCGACGGACGGCCTGCCCATCCTACTCATGCGGGAGTGCCAGACCACGGGCGGTTATCCGAAGCTCGCGACCGTCATCTCGGCCGATCTCGACAAATTGGCGCATCTTCGACCAGGAAGTTCGGTGCGCTTTGTGGAAGTGAGTTTCGAGGAAGCCTTCAGGCTTCGGAGCGTGCAGGATCGACTTGCGCGCGTGTGGCTCCAGTTTGTCGCGGAGAGGGCACAGCAGGCGTGGGGCAGCGAAGGAGGGAACTGAGCGTGGCTTACGTGGATCTCAACGCGGATCTCGGGGAGGACTTCGGCGCTTACCGCCTGGCGGACGACGGCGAAATTCTGGCCTATGTGACGTCTGCGAATCTCGCGTGCGGCATGCATGCGGGCGATCCCGTCGTCATGGCGCGATCGGTCGCCCTGGCCAAGGCGCGCGGCGTGGCCGTGGGCGCGCATCCGGGCTATCCAGATCTTCAGGGGTTCGGACGGCGGGACATGGCGCTGGACGAGGACGAGATTCACGCGTTCGTGTTGTACCAACTGGGCGCGATCGCCGCGTTCGCCCGGTCGCAGGGCGTCCGCCTTCACCACGTGAAGCCGCACGGTGCGCTCTACAACCGGGCTGCGGTGGATCGCGCCGCCGCTCGCGCCATCTGCCGGGCCGTCGCCGAGTTCGATCCGTCGCTCAAAGTGTACGCCCCCTACCGCAGCGAGCTCGCGGCACAGGCGGAGGCCGTGGGGCTTTGCGCCTGTTGCGAAGTGTTCGCGGACAGGCGCTACGAGGAGGACGGCCAGCTGACGCCAAGGCGGCACCCGGACGCGATGATTCGCGATCTCGACGAGGCCTGCGAGCAGGTGCTGACGATGGTGCGCGAAGGGCGTGTGCGGTCGCGGACAGGCGAGTGGGTCGAGGTGGCGGCGGACACCGTCTGCCTTCATGGCGATGGCCCCCACGCCGTAGCGCTCGCCAAGGCACTACACGAGCGGCTGACGCATGCGGGCGTGCAAATCCGTCCGGCGTGATGCCGCCGGGGTGCGCGTCGCAGCATAGACGAATGGAGTGAGGAATTTGACAGAGATGTTCACCACGTATCGCGTGGAGGATCATGTGGCGGTATTGACGCTCAATCGTCCGCAGGCTTTGAACGCGCTTTCGAGGGAAGTGCTTTCGGAAATCGGGGCGCACCTTGCGATGTTGGATCTCAAGGACGTCCGCGTTCTCGTCATTCGCGGCGAAGGCCGGGTGTTCTGCGCGGGCGCGGACATCGCGCAGATGCAGCAAATGAGCGGAGTCGAGGGCGAAAGTATGGCGCGCCTTGGGCAGCGCGTGTTCCAGGCGATTGAACAGCTGCCCATTCCCGTTGTGGCGCTGATTCACGGCGGGGCGTTTGGCGGGGGGCTCGAGCTCGCGCTCGCGTGCGACTTTCGGATTGCGGCCGCGGGCGCCGTCGTCGGGCTGCCCGAGGTGACGCTGGGGGTCAACCCAAGTTTTGGAGGAACGTATCGCTTGCCGCGCGCCATCGGGTTTGCGCGCGCCCTCTCGATGATGCTTCTCGGGGAGCGGATCCCGGTCGAGAAGGCATTGGAGTACGGGCTCGTGAACGAAGTGGTGGCGCCCGACGAGATCCAAGCGAGGGGCATGGAGCTTGCGAGGAAACTGGCGAGCCAGTCGAGCGCCGCGATGGCAGCCATCAAGCGGTCGGCTCACCACGGATTTGGGCAGGACTCGGCTCGCGCGCAGGCGTACGAGGCGGCGCAGTTCGGCCTGTGCTTTGCTTCCGGCGACGCGCGCGAGGGGATGGCGGCGTTCAAGGAAAAGCGCCAGGCCAGGTTCCACGAGGACTGAGCCATTCTCCTCGGACTGAGAGCTCGGAGGGTCCACCTGAGGGGTGTATTCCCGTCATGGCGTCGGCAGGCGCTGGTTGCGCGCATGCGCGGCTGGCGCCCTTTGCTTTTTGCGTCTTCCGTGCCGCAAAAATGTCGGTTTGGAGTATGGACGTCATGTGCTAAACTTAGATAACATGTAAGCCGGTCATTCGAGCTGTGTTCATGGGTCGAAGTTGGCCACCGGCCTATCCCGAGCTGGAAGGGAAGATTCCAAGATGGCCATCTCATTGGCACGAACGGAACACGAGATACAGGAAATGCCTCTCGTGGAGCTCGTGTACGAGATCTTGAAAGCCCGGAAAGAGCCCATGTACTTCCGCGATATCATGCAAGAAATTCAGGAACTTCGCCACATGACCGATGAGCAGGTGGCGGAGGTCATCGCGCGGGTGTTCACAGAGATCAACGTCGATGGCCGGTTCGTCTGTATTGGTCACAATGTGTGGGGGTTGAATCGTTGGTATCCGACGGATCGCAACGCCGAGCGCCTGTCCGGTGGGAAGAAGTTCATCCGCAAGACTGGCGACGCGTTTGGCGATGAGGAGGACGACGAAGAGGATTACGAGGAGGACGTCCTCGAGGACGACATGGACTACGACGAGGTCGATGCGGTCGACGAGGAGGCCGAGTTCGACGAGGTCGAGGTTGCCGAAGACGAGGACGAAATCCTGCCAGAAGATGACGAATACGACGATGCGCCGCTGTTCGACGAAGACGAGGAAGTGGAGGAAGACGAGGAGGACTGAAGTCTTCCGCGCCTTTCGGACGCGTTCTGGACCTTCCGGAACGCGGTTTTTGTGTGCTTAGGTCGCGTGCTTGGCAGGGAGGACAGAGTCATGACGGCGAAGTACATCTTCGTGACGGGCGGCGTGGTGTCCGGACTCGGCAAGGGCATCACCGCCGCGAGCTTGGGGCGCCTCTTGAAGAACCGCGGGCTCAACGTCACCATCCAGAAGTTTGATCCCTATATCAATGTCGATCCCGGGACGATGAGCCCGTATCAGCACGGGGAAGTGTTCGTCACGGACGACGGTGCGGAGACGGACCTGGATCTCGGCCACTATGAGCGCTTTATCGACAACGATCTCAGCCAGGACAACAACGTCACCAGTGGGAGAATTTACTGGTCGGTCATCCAAAAGGAGCGGCGCGGCGACTATCTCGGCGCGACGGTTCAGGTCATTCCGCATGTGACGAACGAGATCAAGGAGCGCGTGATGCAGGCCGCGAAGCCGGACACGGACATCGTCATCACGGAGATCGGCGGAACGGTTGGCGATATCGAGAGTCAGCCGTTTCTTGAGGCCATCCGCGAGATGAAAAACGAGGTCGGCCGCAACAACGTGCTGTACATCCACGTCACGCTCATCCCGTACCTGCGGATGACGAGCGAGGTGAAGACGAAGCCGACGCAGCACAGCGTGGCAACCCTGCGCAGCATCGGCATCAGTCCGAACATCATCGTGTGCCGCACGGAGGTGCCGCTGTCGCAGGACGTGAAGCGGAAGATCGCGCTCTTCTGCGACACGGACGAGGACAGCGTGATTGAGGCGAGCGACGCCGAGGTGCTGTATGAGGTTCCGCTCCGGCTGCGGGACGAGGGCCTGGACGAAATTGTCCTCCGGCACTTTGGCATCTCGGCACCACCTGCCGATATGCGCGAGTGGGAGGGAATGGTCGAGCGGATCAAGCGCCTGCACCGAGACGTCGAGATCGCCGTGGTCGGCAAGTACGTGGCTCTGCCGGACGCGTACGCGAGCGTCGTGGCCGCGCTCCAGCATGGAGGCTTCGAGAACGACGCCCGCGTGCACATCCGCTGGGTCAATTCGGAGGACGTCACCGACGAGAACGTGGACAAGCTGCTTGAGGGCGTCGACGGCATTCTGGTGCCGGGGGGATTTGGCGATCGCGGCATCGACGGCAAGATTGTCGCTTGCCGCTATGCGCGCGAGCGGGACATCCCATACTTTGGCATCTGCCTCGGCATGCAGATTGCGGTGATCGAGTACGCGCGCCACGTCGCCGGGCTTGCGGGCGCGCATACGAGCGAGATCGACCCGCGCACGCCCTATCCCGTGATCGATTTGCTGCCGGAGCAGAAGGAAATCGAGGACAAGGGCGGGACCATGCGCCTAGGCGCGTATCCCTGTCGCCTGAAGCCGGGATCGCGCGCGCAGCAGGCGTACGGCTCCGACTTCATCTCGGAGCGACATCGCCATCGGTACGAGTTCAACAACGACTTTCGCGACCCGCTTGAAGCGCATGGCTTGGCCATCACGGGCACGTCGCCGGACGGCCGGCTCGTCGAGATCGTCGAGATCCCTGAGCACCGTTGGTTTGTCGGCGTTCAGTTCCACCCTGAATTCAAGTCGAGGCCGAACCGCGCACACGCGCTGTTCCGCGATTTCGTGGCGGCCAGCCTCGCCTATAGGCGCAACGGCGCTCACTCCTGACCCCGCCCGGTCAAGAGACAGGAATTTTGATCCTGTCCGGCGAAGATCCTCGAGACGAGTTGAGCTAGCGAAGAGGTGGGGGCATGGCATACAAGGTGCTCGTGGTCGACGATCAATTTGGGATTCGCGTATTGCTGCATGAAGTTCTACAGCGGGAAGGCTATGAGGTGTTTCAGGCGTCCAACGGGCCGAGCGCCCTCAGCATCGTCGAACGTGAGCAGCCCGATCTCGTCCTCTTGGACATGAAGATACCTGGGATGGACGGATTGGAGATCCTGCGCAATGTGCGCAAACTCGGTGTCGACGCGAAGGTCATCATGATGACGGCGTACGGCGAACTGGATCTGATTCACGAGGCGATGGAGATGGGAGCGGTGGCTCATTTCACGAAGCCGTTCGACATCGATGAATTGCGGCGCGTGGTGCGGGAGCACCTCGAGGCGCGCCGGCAGTCCCAGTGATGGTTTCGCGCGGTGAGCCGAAAGGTGAGTTTGCGTGCCGAAAGCATGGTATCATAGAGGTGGTACGCGGGTCGCCCGCGCGAGCCCTCAGGTGAGCCGAGCAGAGAGAAAACGAGTGGCGACCGGAGGACCGGAGATTTTGGGGACAGGAGAGGATGAGGAACATGAAGCTGTTCATCGATACGGCCAATGTCGACGAGATTCGCCGAGCCGCGGATATGGGCATTCTGAGCGGCGTCACGACCAACCCGAGCCTTGTGGCCAAAGAGGGACGTGACTTCGTTGAGGTGCTGAAGGAAATTGTCGAGATCGTCGATGGGCCCATCAGCGCCGAGGTCGTGAGCCTCGACGCCGAGGGTATGGTGAAGGAGGCGCTCCCTCTTTCGGAGATTCACCCCAATATCGTCATCAAGATTCCGATGACCGCGGAAGGTTTGAAGGCGGTACATCAGCTGGCGAAGCGCGGGATTCGTACGAACGTGACGCTGATTTTCAGCGCAAATCAGGCGCTGCTCGCTGCCCGCGCTGGTGCGTCGTTCGTCAGCCCGTTCATCGGCCGGCTGGATGACATCAGCATGGATGGCGTCGAACTGATTGCCGATATCGCGCAGATTTTTGATCTGCACGGCATTGACACGGAGATCATCGCGGCGAGCGTCCGCCACCCGATGCACGTCACCGCCGCGGCCAAGGCGGGGGCGCACATCGCCACGTGCCCCTTCAGCGTACTGGATCAGATGATCAAGCATCCGCTGACGGATCGCGGGATTGAGCGGTTCTTGGCCGATTGGAATAAAATGAGCCAGAAGTAATCAGCGAAGGCCAGGGCTGGTTCGCCGGCTCTGGCCCATTTCTGTTTTGAAAGTGCTCATTCGACAAGACTCGCCCTTGTAGAAACGCAAGGGCGTGTTTATACTACGGATAGCCGCAACAACGTCCGGTTGAGCCGTTGGATTCGCTTCTCCGCGCTCCTCGCGCGCAGCGTTTCTCCTCGCACTGAAGACTCCAATGGGCTTTGCCTGGATGGCACGTATCGTGCTGAATTGCCTCTTTCCATGCTGTGATCTGGGTCCCCGAGTGGTGTGAGAACAAGCCGCGACGACGCAAGGTGCATAGAATGACGCAGCCCGCCTCCAGCCGTCTGATTTTGCCCGGGCGCGGCGTGTGCCGCCGGGACACGAATGTGAGGGACGATGCTTGGACATCCGCGAACTTGAAGAAAAGAAGTTAACAGAGCTATACAAATATGCTCGAGAATTTCAGATCCCGCACTACGGTTCCATGAAAAAGAAAGAACTGATTTTTGCCATTTTGAAGGCGCAGGCCGAGCGGGACGGGCTGATGTTCGCCGAAGGCGTGCTCGAAATCATGCAGGAAGGTTACGGATTTCTCCGGCCCGTGGGGTACCTGCCGAGTCAAGAGGACATCTACGTCGCGGCATCCCAGATCCGGCGCTTCGACCTCCGAACGGGTGATCTCGTCAGCGGGAAAGTCCGCCCCCCCAAGGAGAACGAGCGGTACTTCGGTCTTTTGCATGTTGAGGCGGTCAATGGATACAGCCCCGAAGTGGCTGCGGAACGGCTTCACTTCCCGGCGCTCACTCCGCTTTTTCCATCCAAACGCATCGAGCTCGAGACCACTCCGGAAAACTTGGCCACGCGCCTCATCGACCTGTTTGCGCCCATTGGCTTTGGGCAGCGCGGCATGATTGTGGCGCCGCCCAAAGCAGGAAAGACGGTGCTCCTGAAGGAGATTGCTCACAGCATCGCCACGAATTATCCAGACGTGCACCTGTTTGTCCTGCTCATCGACGAGCGCCCCGAAGAAGTGACCGACATGCAGCGGTCAGTCAGGGGAGAGGTGATTGCGTCCACGTTTGATGAGGTGCCCGAGAATCACATCAAGGTGTCGGAGCTGGTGCTCGAACGGGCGCTGCGCCTCGTGGAGCACAAGCAGGACGTGGTCATCCTCCTCGACAGCTTGACACGCCTGACACGCGCTTATAATCTCGTCGTTCCTCCATCCGGGCGCACGCTTTCTGGTGGTATCGATCCGGCCGCATTTCACCGCCCCAAGCGGTTCTTCGGTGCGGCGCGCAACGTGGAAGAGGGCGGAAGCCTGACCATCCTAGCCACGGCACTCATCGACACCGGATCGCGCATGGACGACGTGATTTACGAGGAGTTCAAGGGAACGGGCAACATGGAGCTTCATCTCGACCGCAGGCTCGCTGAGAAGCGGGTGTTCCCCTCCATCGACATCCGCCGTTCCGGGACGCGTCGCGAGGAAGCGCTCATGCCCAAGGAAGAGCTCGAAAAGGTGTGGGCCATTCGCAAATCCATGGGTGACAACCAGGACTTCACAGAGATGTTCCTGCGCAAGTTCCGCCATTACAAGACGAACAAGGAATTCCTCGACAGCTTGAGCCTCAATCGGGTCGAGCGGAAGCCCCTCCCGAACGCGGAGAAGCCCGCGGCGCAACCTGTCGCGAGTGAGACCTGAGTTGAAGAAGCAAACACCCCTCCGACCGACAGAGGAGGGGTGTGGATTGCTGTGCGAAACCCGTGCGAAGGGCTACGCCTCTCGGTTGTTTTGGCTGGCTGAAGACGTGCTCGTCGTCCAGGGCGCTCACTCTTCGTCCGGCCACGGAGGCAGGAAAACGAAGTTGGGATGATTGTGCGTGAGTTGCGCCGACGCCGTGGCCTGAAGGGGAGCCGAGTGGTGGCTTTGAACCGTGTCAGCCAACGCGGTGCTGGCCCAAAGCATGCTTCCGGAACCTGCGGTCGCTGCCATGACGACCATGATGCGGGAGAACCCATGCAGGTGATTCACTGACGACCATCCTTTCGTTTCAATCGAAACCCTCTGATTTGCTTTTCCAAGAGCTCTTGGATGTCTGCGCGCACTTTGAGCGTACAGGTCTGCAAGGCCGTGCAGCAATGCAAACAAGTACGGATATGATATGATTATGTGAAGGGCGGCGCGGACGAGGCGCATCGCTCTGAGACCGCGATTGGTACGTGACAAGTGGGAAAGCTTTTGTTATAATCCTCTGCAGTGTGCTTAAGCAGATAGGGGTGAGACGATGAAGCCGGACATTCATCCGACCTACCATACAGTCACGGTGACGTGCGCTTGCGGCGAGACGTTCGAGACCGGATCGACAAAAGGGTCTATCCGCGTGGAAATTTGCTCGAAGTGCCACCCGTTCTTCACCGGCAAGCAGAAGTTTGTCGATTCGGGCGGCCGCGTTGATCGGTTCAACCGCAAGTATGGGCTTCAGCCTCAGGGCGAGCGCTGAGCGCAGAGGAGACTCAAGCCATGGTTGGCTCACCGGCCGCGATGGGAGGCGGGTGGGCCTGCTTTGGCTTTTTCTGTTCATGGGTGCTTTCCGGAGCTTCGCCGTGGCGGAAGAGCTGGAATTGGGAGGGGGGTGCGTCGGTGTTCGATCGGTTGGCGAGCATGGAAGAGCGGTATGATCACCTGAGCCAGCTGCTCTGTAGGCCGGACGTGGCATCGGATCCGGAAAAGCTCCGGGCGTACGCGAAGGAACAGGCGGATCTGGCGGAGACGGTGGAAGCGTACCGCGAGTGGAAAAAGATCTCCCAGAACATCGACGAGGCCAAGGCGATGTTGCAGGATAGGCTCGACGACGAGATGCGCGAGTTCGTCAGAACCGAAATGACAGAACTGCAACGTCGGCGGGAGGACCTGGAGCATCAGCTGCAGATTCTCCTCCTCCCCAAAGATCCGAATGACGACAAGGACGTGTTCGTCGAGATTCGGGCGGCGGCCGGCGGCGAGGAGGCTGCGCTCTTTGCCGCCGAGCTTTTGCGGATGTATCAGCGCTACGCCGAGAAGCACGGCTGGAAGACGGAGGTCATTGATGCCAGCTACACGGACATGGGTGGATTCCGCGAAGTGGTGATGGCCGTGCATGGAAAGGGAGCGTACGCAAAGCTCAAGTTTGAAAGCGGCACGCATCGCGTGCAGCGCGTTCCCGTCACGGAGTCGGGCGGCCGGATCCACACTTCCACCGCGACCGTCGCGGTTCTTCCGGAAGTGGAGGATGTCGAGGTCGAAATCCACGAGAAGGATCTCCGCATCGACACCTTTTGCTCAACGGGTCCCGGCGGACAAAGCGTGAACACCACTCAATCCGCGGTGCGGATCACGCATCTGCCGACGGGGATTGTGGTGTCCTGCCAAGACGAAAAGTCTCAATTGAAAAATAAGGAAAAAGCGATGCGGGTGCTGCGCGCGCGTCTGTACGAGAAGGCCCAGCGCGAGCAGCAGGAAGAGCTCGCGGAAAAGCGCCGCCTGCAGGTGGGCACGGGGGACCGCAGCGAGCGCATCCGCACCTACAACTTTCCGCAAAGCCGAGTGACGGATCATCGCATTGGCTTGACGCTACACAAACTGGACGCCGTCCTGGACGGTGAGCTGGATGAGATTGTCCAGGCCCTCATCGTCGAGAGCCAGGCGGAGATGTTGAGGGTCAGGGAAGCATGAGCGAGGCCAAATATTTTGTCGCGAGATTGTTGAAGGCAATCGCGGAACAACTTCCCGAGTCACCGGCGTACCGGGAGTTGCCTCTTGACGAGCGCAAACGGCTCGCGGAGCGCGAAGCTGAGCAGATTGTCGCGCATGCGCTCGGCTGGGATCGCGTGAAACTGCTCCAGTCGCTTGGCGACGAGGTGCCAGACGAGATCGCCGAGCGGGCCGCGCGACTGGCGGCGCTGCGGGTCCAAGGAGAGCCGCTGGCGTACGTCCTCGGGAAACAGGATTTTTACGGCCGGACGTTTGAAGTCGGACCGGATTGTCTGATTCCGCGCCCCGACACGGAGGTGCTGGTGGAGGAAGCCATTCGGTTTTTGAAGCGCATGCCCGGCGGAACGCGCGTCATCGACGTTGGCACAGGGTCCGGATGCATCGCGGTCTCCATCGCGCTCGCCTGCCCGGGCGTTTCGGTCACGGCCGTGGATCTGTCCATGGACGCCCTGGCTGTGGCCCGCCGCAATGCAGAGAGGCTTGGCGCTGTGGTGGATTGGGCTGCGGCAGACGGGATCGAATGGCTGATCGAACGCGCCGAACGCGGGAGGCCGTGGCATGCCATTGTCAGCAATCCGCCGTATGTTCCCACGGACGAGATCGCGCAGTTGGAGCCGTCCGTGCGCGACTACGAGCCGCGGCTCGCCTTGGACGGCGGCGAGGATGGGCTGCAGTTCTACAGGCGGATGGCGGCGCTGCCACCGTACGTGCTGGCCCGCAGCCGCGCTGGTGTGTTCCTTGAGGTGGGCCACAACCAGGCAGATGACGTGGCTCGCCTGTTTGCGCCGTGGAGGGAACGCGGTTTTCGCGTGCGGAAGGTGAAGGATCTGCGGGGGATCCAGCGCGTCGTTGCCGTGACGCGAGAGCCCGGAGGCGCGCAGGACCCGGAGAATCTCTGAATCTAGTTCGATGCGCCGATAGCAGTTTAAGAATTGCGAGTCCCGTCCATACTGACTGCCAGAACGGCAGGAGGGATGGACGATGGGGTTTGCGAAGCGGTTTGCGGGATTTGTCACAGCCATCTTGGTCGGCGTGGCGCTGTCCAGAGCGGCCATGGCGCACGCGAACGTGCGCGGTGCGGGTGACGGCGACGTGCTCGCGAGCATCGCGGCGCCTCACGCGCCAGCTATCCCGGAGGACGCGCTGCGGCTCCGGATCATCGCGAACAGCGACAGCCCGCGCGATCAGGCGTTGAAGCTTGCGGTGCGCAACGCCGTGATCGAGGAGGTGGGCGGTTGGCTGCAGGGCGCCCATTCCGAGGCGGAGGCGCGCGCCATCGTGGAGGCGCATGTGGCGCAGATTCGCGCCACCGCACTGGCGGTGGAGGCGTCGTGGCACGTGGACCAGCCGGTGCAGGTGGAGGTGGCGCGGGTGCCGTTTCCGACGAAGGAGTACGGCAACATCGTGTATCCCGCCGGCGAGTACGAGGCGCTGCGCATCGTGCTCGGACGAGGCCAGGGCGCGAACTGGTGGTGCGTCCTGTACCCGCCGCTTTGCTTCATCGATATCACGGAAGGCGATGCGGTGCCCAACACCGGCGGCTTTCCCGATCTGCCGCCGCTCGAAACCCTGTCCATCCCGACGGGCGACGGACATACGCAGAAGGTTCAGGTACGGCTCTGGACGCTCGATCACGCCGAAGAATGGATCCGCGCGATGGCGGCGCGTTTTCACTGACAACCACGCGAGGAGAGGTACGGAATGCGACGATTGACGGTGGTCGGAGTGCGCCACGAGGCGCAACTGCGCGAGATGTTGAGGGAGCCCGCCCAGTCTCTGCGACGAGGCGGGCTTGTGGCGTTTCCCACCGAAACCGTGTACGGCCTCGGCGCCAACGCGATGGAGGAGGAAGCGGTGAGGCGCATTTTCGCAGCCAAGGAGCGGCCGCGCGACAATCCGCTGATTGTGCACATCGCCCAGGATGACCAGCTTCGGGACGTGATCGACGAGAACCAGCCTTTGCAGGACGACGCCGTACGGCTGATGCGGGCGTTTTGGCCTGGGCCGCTCACGCTGCTTTTGCCGGCCGGAGCGCGGCTCGCGCCATCGGTTCACCCGGGGCAGCCGCTTGTCGGCATCCGCATGCCGGATCACCCCGTGGCCCGTGCGCTCATTGCCGAGGCGGGTGTCCCGGTGGCGGCGCCGAGCGCAAACCGGTCCGGCAGGCCGAGTCCCACGGCGGCCGACGATGTGGAGGTCGATCTCGGCGACCGGATCGACTGGCTCGTCGACGGCGGGCCGTGCCCCATCGGCGTGGAGTCCACCGTGCTCCTGCTCGAGCCGGACTGCGCGCGCATTCTCCGGCCGGGCGGCGTGACGCAGGAGATGATCGCGAGCGTGATCGACCGGCCGGTGCTGTACGCGGCCGACGCGTTCGACGTGGCGGCTGCGCCTCTGGCGCCCGGCATGAAGTACCGCCACTACGCGCCGGATGCCAGGGTGCACGTGTGGTGGGGAGAGCCGCAGGCCATCGACGAGGCGATGCGCGCCTTCTTGCTCGAGGCCGCGCAGGATGACGACGTGATGGTGCCTGCACTCATTGCCCCCGATGATTTCGTCCGGCGCTTTGGATGGGCGCTGGCGGAAGAGCGGCAGGCATCTTTACCCGCCGACGCCTATGCCGAGGAGCTCGCGCGCCACTTGTACCGACTGCTGCGGGCGTTCGATCGCGCCGGCGCGACCGACGTGATGGTCCACGGTGTCGATCCGGCGCACGGCGTGGGGGCGGCCGTGATGAACCGGCTGCACAAGGCCTCGGCTGGGCGCGTGCGATGGGTCGGCTAGCGTGCGATCCAAAATCACCCTGATGTATGGCGAAACTTCGGCGCCAATTCGAACAAAGTGCGACAAGTCCTCTGAACCCGCTTTCATCAAGGGATGCTGACGACACCGCCAGCTATAATGACGGTGTCAGCAGGGAAGAACGATGAAAAGCGGGAGATGAGCAAAATGGAGCTGGCTTTGTTCATCATCACCATGGCACTGATTTTGGTTGTGGGTGCGGCGCTCCTTATCGGTAACCGCGTGGTGGACCGGATGGTTCATGAGGATTCGCGCGAGGCCGAGGCGCTCCTCGCCGCAGCGGCTGCTCGCAATCGGCAGCGCACCTCGGCGTGAAGCGGGCGAGCTTGCCATTCGGCCAGCGCTTCCCATACATCGGACAAAAGGGGCAGTCCCAGCGCATTGACGCGCAACGGGCTGCCTCTTTTTCCGTCTCGGACGTAAAGATCCGCGGTTCTCGCGTTTTGTGCGCTTGGCTCGGCGAAGATGCATCAGGGCGCGACCGTATTGTTGGCAGCTGCGCCCGTCGAGGACGAAACGGTCTGTTGCGACGTCGCGTTTTGCAGCGGGGAGGGCGTCGCGCGTGGCGCCTGTGTCCCCGCGGAGCTTGTCCCCTGCGACGTGCCGTTCGTCGCCTGCTGCGAGGTGGCGGTGCTGGTCGAGTTGGTCTGCGACGGCTGGCCGCCCGCCTGCGGCGTTGAACTTCCGCCCGATGTGCCGGTGGACGTGGCGTTGCTGTTTGGCGCGTTTGCGCCCGATCCCGCGCCCGTCCCTTCGGACCCGCCGGAAGCGTTCAAGCCGGTCGCGTTGGACGAATTGTTGGTATCACCCGTCGGCGCGCCGCCAAGATCTGTGCCGTTCCCGTATGCGCCCCCGCCGCTCGCGTTGGTGTCACCCTGCGATGCGGTGGCTTGGCCCGAGGACGATTGCGTCGCCGAAGTCGACGTGCCGGTCGCAATCGGCGAGGTGCCCGAACTCGTTCCCGTCGATGTGCTCACCGGTTGCGTCTTCGGGGGCATCGTCAACGGATTTTGCACCGTCGCGACTTGCTCGTTCGGCGACCAAGTGGGCTCGTTGGTCGGCACAATGGCGCTCGATCCCGACGCAGGCGCCGCCGTCTCGTTGCCCGATCCCGGCGATGACAGGTGCCCTCCGCCGGTCGAGTTGGAACTCAGTGCGGGGTGGACAGCGGCGAGAGCGTCCGTCTGCCAGCGCGGGGAGAGCCCAAAGATCATGAACCACGCGTAGCTTGCCAGAGCGGCGCACCCCACACCGCCCGCCACCCATTTGGCCACGCGCTTCTTCGGCCATTTGGTCTTATTCATGGCCTATCCGCTCCATTTTGTGTCCAGAGTCGAGATTATTATCGCGCACCTGGTCGAATTTTGCGAGAGAGATGGATGGGCTTTGTCGTGGTATGATGAAGGAAGATACACCAGAAGCAAGCATGCGCTCTGTGCATAGGAGGGGAGAGATGGGGTGGAGCGACGGGAAATGTCGGCCGTCTCTGCTCGCGTATTTTTGTTGGTGCTGACGGTCGTTTCGGGTTGCGTGGATGCCATGAGCTTCATGCGGCTCGGGCAGGTGTTTACCGCTGCCATGACAGGCAACACGGTGCTCGGCGGGATCGCCGTCGCCACGGGCGACTTCCGCCATGCGGTGCATTACCTCGTCGCCCTGGTCGGTTTTGCGTGCGGCGCGGCTGCGTCCGGCTTTGTGGCGGCGAGTGAGCGCAAGCGGTCCGGATGGAGCCGCACCGTGACGCATGCGCTGTGGCTCGAACTCGCGGCACTTGTCGCGTTCTGGATTGTTGCGGATGAACTGGGCCCGGTGGGTGTGGCGCGACATTCGGGCCAGCTTCTGTTCGTCCTCGCCTTCGGCATGGGCGCGCAGGGCTCGATGGCGCGGCGCGTCGGGGTCAACGGGATCACCACGACCGTGATCACCAGCACCACCACGGGGCTGATGGAGACGCTCGTCTGGAAGGTGATGGGGCTTGCGCCGTCGCGGCGGAATGCCTCCGATCCTTTTGATCCAACCAAGCCGTGGCTCGTGTGGATGTGGGTGTTGGCCGTTGTGGTGTACGGCGTGGGTGCGGGCATCGCGAGCCTGGTCATTGCGCATGTCGGGTACAATGAAATGGCCATCCCCGTTGCGCTTGTCGCCATCACCATCGCGTGGGGGTTGTACCAGACCCGCTCGAAACCCGAGCCCGCGCCGTCACGCCGCCCTGCCGCGGATCGGTGACGCCATGATCAGAAGAGCCGCCGGACGTCGGCGATGCGGGCCGTGAGGCCGCTTTCGGGACCGATGTGAAGGCGAATCACCTCGCCTGCCGCGGGGTCGCACGCGGCCATCTCGTCCGCACCCAGGTAGATGCCCACGAGGTCGCCGCGGTCGAGAATGACGAGATCGCCTGGGCGCATATCCCAGACCGGGACGCTGACGCCTGTCGACTCCCACAAGCCGTCCAGGGTCGCAGGCAGTCGGTAGCCGAGTGCGCGCCGATAGACGGCCGCGACGAATGTGGCCGGATCGCAGAATCCCGCGGCAGGGTCTGCGCCCCAGGCGAGCGGTGTGCCAATGAGCGCCTCCGCCGCTTGCAGCACGAGCGCAACTTTCACCGCTTCGGGCGCCGAGCGCCTCGCCGCCGCGGACGGATCCAGCGACACGCCCGGAGGTGTCTCGGCGAGCGACGGGCCGACGGCCATCTCGGCGCGCTCGCCGTCGACCTCAGGCTCGACACGTCGATCCCGCCCGATTTCCGCCGCCAACACCTCGCGCCCGCGCTCGGTCTTGCACACGGCGCGCCGGAGGCCCGCTTGCACCGCGTGCGCCCGGATGTAATTTTCCACCGCAACTTGCGTCAGTACCATCGCGCTGTCCCCCATGGCGCCCGGGTCGGGCTGCACCACGAGCGTCAGCTGCTGCGCGCTTTGCTCCTCAATGGTCTCTTCAATTCTCCACAGCTGCGGATTCGCGTGCACGACGGGCGTAAGCCCCAGCGCCGCGGCGAGCCCCAACGCCAGACCTCCGCAAGTCCATCTCCGTCGATGCAATCGGATGTCACCCCTATAGTTTTTGTGGGTATTCTGCATCTTTATGGGGTTCCCTATCCTCTCCATCATCCCGCGGACAGGCTGCGCATATAGATGGAGAGGTGCAAAGGAGGGGCCTCGTTGTCCAATCTGCAGGCTGCAATCGAGATCGCCATGATGGCTGTTGCGCTCGGCATGGACGCGCTATCGCTCAGCATCGGGGTCGGACTTGGTGCCATCACACGCAGACAAGGTCTCGAACTGGCGCTGACCATCGGCGTCTGGCACATCGTGCTCACACTCGTCGGGCTCATGTTTGGCGATCTCGTCGGCCACTACCTGGGCCATGTGGCGCGATCGTTCGCGGCGGTGGTGATCTTGGGACTTGGGCTGCACATGGCGTATCACACGTGGAAGACATCGGAGGCCCCCACTCCGCGGCCGCTTGGGAGTTGGATTGGGCGCATGACGTTCGCGGCGAGCGTCTCCATCGACGCCCTTTCGGTAGGCTTTGGCCTTGGACTGAAGACTGTTGCGTACGGCGTGATCTCCGCCTTGGCCTTTGGCGTGGCGAGCACGTTGATGTGCGGTGCGGGGCTGTTGATTGGACGGCAGTTTGGGCGTGCGGTCGGCCGAGTGGGCGAAATGGTCGGAAGTGCGATCCTCATCCTTTGTGGGCTGATGTGGCTCGTGTGAGTTCCCGCAGCGACGTTTCAATTTGCGAGCGCCATGGGAAGCTCCTATACTGAAGGCAAACGTAGAAGCAAACAAAAGGCTAAAGCATGGAGGAAACAATGCACATTCTCTTTGTCTGCACGGGAAACACATGCCGCAGTCCCATGGCTGCGGCCTTCTTGCGTACACTCGCCGAGGAGCGTGCGCTCGACTGGAAGGTGGACTCCGCTGGCCTGATGGCCATGGAGGGGGCTCCCATGACCGAGCACGCGGCACAGGCCCTCGCGCGCCGACAGATCGCTGGCGGCGGACACGCCGCCAAGCGGCTCACGCGAGAGATGCTGCGCGAGGCCGATCTCATCCTCACCATGTCGAGATCGCACAGACAGGCGCTGGTGGACGTGTTCCCGGAGTTGGCCGGTAAGGTGCACACCCTGTACGCGTTCGCGCACGAAGTGCCGGAGGACCAGTCGCAGGATGTGGTCGATCCGTTTGGCGGCGGTGAGGAAGCATACGAGGCGTGTGCGGAACACCTTGCCGATCTCGTCCAGCGCGCGTTTGCTCGCCTGACGCGGCGTGTGGCGGGCGATGTCGAGGAGAAGGGGGAAGGTCGAGATGACGCCTCCGAACAGGGAGGTTGAGGCGGAGTCGATTGCTTCGGTCCGGCGCCATCTGCCGGCGCTGTTGGCGCACCTCGCGCGCGAGGCAAATCTGGGGCCGGGCAAGCTGCTGGTGGTGGGCGCGTCGACGAGCGAGGTGGCGGGTGAGCGCATCGGCAGCGCGACGTCCGTCGCCATCGGACAGGCCATCGCCGAGGTTGTGCTTGCGTTTGCCCGGGAAGCGAGGTGCGACGTGGCGTTCCAATGTTGCGAGCACCTGAACCGCGCGCTCGTCGTGGAGCGGGCCGTGGCGAGATCGCGCGGCTTCCAAGAAGTCGCGGCCATCCCCGTCCCTGGCGCGGGCGGCGCCGCGGCCGCTGCGGCGTACTGGGCGATGGAGGATGCGTGCCTGGTGAGCTCCGTGTCCGCGGACGCGGGCATCGATATCGGCGACACGATAATCGGCATGCACCTGCGGCCTGTCGCGGTGCCTGTTCGTGGCCCTGTGCGGGAAGTCGGGGGCGCGCACGTGGTGATGGCGAAATCGCGCCCGCCCCTCGTCGGCGGTGCCCGCGCCGTGTACGACCCGGACGAGGCGCGGCGGCGGATGCACGCCCATCCCTAACGCAGCGTGACGCGCGAGCGCTCATCCATGGCCCGCTGTGATCTCGGCGCCGCCGGACGTTCGGGGCTTGTGCGCCCTATGTGCGAACCGTAAGATGAATGTGAATCGCGGCGCCTTCTCCCACGTGGCGCTGGATGAAAGGAGTTGCGCAGTTTGACCACCCTTCTGCAGCAGGTTGACCCGGATGTCGCGTCTGCGATGCAGGCCGAGCTTCGGCGGCAGCAGCGGAACATCGAACTCATCGCTTCTGAAAACTTTGTCAGTGAGGCCGTTCTTGACGCGCTCGGATCCGTCCTGACCAACAAATACGCCGAAGGCTATCCAGGCCGGCGCTATTACGGTGGCTGCGAGTACGTCGACGTGGTGGAACGAATCGCCATCGATCGCGTCAAGGAGCTGTTTGGCGCAGAGTATGCGAACGTCCAGCCGCACAGCGGTTCCCAGGCCAACATGACGGTGTACTTCAGCGTCCTCAAGCCAGGAGACACAGTGCTCGGCATGAATCTGGCGCACGGTGGCCATCTGACGCATGGGAGCCCGGTTAATTTCTCCGGGCAGCTGTACAAGTTCGTCTCGTATGGCGTCGATCCGGAGACCCATCTCATCGATTACGACGAGGTGCTCAAGGCCGCGAAGGAACATCGGCCGAAGATGATCGTCGCTGGCGCGAGCGCATACCCGCGCGTCATTGATTTCAAGCGCATGCGCGAAATTGCCGACGAGGTCGGCGCGTACCTGATGGTGGACATGGCCCACATTGCGGGTCTCATCGCCGCGGGGCTTCATCCGTCGCCCGTGCCGCACGCGCACTTCGTGACGTCCACGACACACAAGACGCTCCGGGGTCCGCGCGGCGGGTTCATTCTTTGCCAGAAGGATGTCGCCAAGCTCATCGACAAGACCAACTTCCCCGGCGTGCAGGGCGGTCCCCTCATGCACGTCATCGCGGCAAAGGCGGTGGCGTTCGGGGAGGCCCTGAAGCCCGAGTTCAAGGCGTACCAGGAGCAGATTGTGAAGAACGCGAAGGCCCTCGCCGAGGCGCTCACCGGATACGGTTTTCGCCTCGTGTCCGGTGGCACCGACAACCACCTGATGCTCATCGACGTCCGCAGCGCGGGGCTGACCGGCAAGGAATCCGAGCGCAGGCTGGACGAGATCGGCATCACGGTCAACAAGAATGCCATTCCGTTCGATCCCGAGAGCCCCATGGTGACAAGCGGCATTCGCGTCGGCACGCCTGCTGCCACATCGCGCGGCATGGACGAGGGCGCGATGCAGGAGATCGCCGATATTTTCAAGATCGTGCTGCTCGGCGACTTTAGCGACGAGGTGAAGCGTGAAGCTCGGGCGCGAGTCGACAGTTTGACGGATAGATTCCCGCTGTATCCGAGTTTGTCCTACGTCGAGTGAACTTGCAGATGGTCCAGAGCCGCCCGCGAGGGCGGCCCCATTTTGACAAAGGAGCGTTGTCCTTGGGACAGGTGCATGTGCTTGATCACCCTCTCATCCAGCACAAGTTGACCCTCATTCGTGACAAGAACACGGGGACGAAGGAGTTTCGAGCGCTCGTCCAGGAAGTCGCGATGCTCATGGTCTACGAAATCACGCGCGATCTGCCCCTCCAGGAAGTCACGGTGGAGACGCCCGTTGGTGTCGCCTCGGCGAAGGTCATCGCGGGCAAGACGCTCGCCATCGTACCGGTTCTGCGCGCGGGTCTCGGCATGGTCGAGGGAATTTTGAACTTGATACCCGGTGCGAAGGTCGGTCATATCGGGCTGTATCGCGATCCCGAAACGCTCATGCCTGTCGAATACTACTGCAAGCTCCCGGCTCATTTGGAGAAACGGGACGTGTACGTGGTCGATCCGATGCTCGCCACGGGCGGTTCCGCGGTGGCGGCGCTCCGGTCGGTCAAGGAACGCGGCGCTCAGCGTCCGAAACTCATGTGCCTCGTCGGTGTGCCCGAAGGGATCCGGGCCGTTCAGGAGCAACATCCGGACGTCGACATCTATCTTGCCGCCGTGGATGAACACTTGAACGATCACGGCTACATTGTCCCCGGCCTCGGCGATGCGGGGGATCGCCTTTTTGGGACGAAGTAGCTGGCGCCGCCCGGACGAGCCTGGGAAAGACAATGAGGGGGTCCTATCGTTGAAATCAACGCCCGTCCGTGTGCTCACCGTCTTCGGAACGCGGCCTGAGGCCATCAAGATGGCGCCGCTTGTGCAGGCGCTTGAGGCGCATCCGCAGATTGAGTCGCTCGTCTGCGTCACTGCGCAGCACAGGCAGATGTTGGATCAGGTGCTCGAGGTCTTCTCAATTCGCGTCGACGACGATCTCGATATCATGGAGCCCAAACAGACACTGGCCACCATCACCGTGAAGGCTCTCGCGGGCTTGGAAGGCGTGCTCGAGCGCCGCAAGCCGGACATCGTGCTGGTGCACGGAGACACCACCACGACATTTGCCGCGAGCCTGGCCGCGTTTTATCAGCAGATTGCCATTGGCCACGTGGAAGCGGGGCTTCGGACGTATCAGAAATACAGCCCGTTCCCGGAAGAGATGAATCGCCAGCTGACCGATGTGCTGTGCGACCTTTTCTTTGCTCCGACGGATGTCGCCGCGGCCCATCTCAGGCAGGAGGGGCGGCCGGAGGAAGCCATCTTTATCACTGGCAACACTGCCATCGACGCCATGCGCACAACCGTCCGCAAAGCGTACACGCATCCGGTGTTGGACGGGATGCCACAGGGCGCCCGCCTCATCTACATGACGAGCCACCGACGCGAGAACTGGGGCGAGAAACTCGAGAGCATCTGCCGTGCGGCGCGCCGCGTGGTGGATCTTGCGGATGACCTTCATTTGGTGTATCCGGTTCACCTGAATCCCCGCGTGCGCGACACGGTGTTTTCCATCCTCGGCGGCCATCCGCGAATCCACTTGCTCGATCCGCTCGGCGTGATCGACAATCACAATTTCATGGCGCGGGCGACGCTTATTCTCACCGACTCCGGCGGCATTCAGGAGGAGGCGCCGTCGTTGGGTGTGCCGGTGCTCGTGCTGAGAGACACAACGGAGCGGCCGGAGGGCATTGATGCGGGAACGCTGAAGCTCGTGGGAACGGACGAGGAAATCATCTTCTCCGAGGCCAAGCGCCTGCTGACGGACGAAGCCGCATACCGGGATATGGCGTTGCGCAAGAATCCGTACGGCGACGGACACGCGTCGGAGCGCATTGTACAAGCCATTCTGTATCATTTCGGACTCGCGGATCGGCCGCAGCCGTTTCGCTATCTGGAATCCGAAGGGCCGTTTCAGCGCCGATAATGGTTTCCAGTATGTGCTTGCGCTTTCACTTCCATTTGTGGAATGGGCGACGTGAGTTCTGCATGACGGGGCGCGCACCGGGGATTTTGTGAACAATCAGGGACAGCCGCGCAAAATCCCTGGTATTCCGCGGGGTTTCCGCGTTGACAGCGAATTTTGGGCTAGTGTACTATAGGCGAGGGTTCTGGCATTTCACCATACAAACAGGCGTTTCGCGCTACGAAAAGGGCGAGCTAGCGCGCCCATTTCTGGAAACGCCTTCCTTGCTACGGTTATCCTGGCTTGCAAGCGGAAACCCTATAGGTATGTGGTGGAATGTTACAATTGCTCCACTCAGTCTCTTTGCATCACACGAGTTTGTCCCTCTCTTCAATCTGTTCTAGGTGGTGTGTGCGTTCGCAGACGAAGACCGCAATGAGGCGCGTTCTGCGCGCGGAAAGCCGAGTGACTGGACGTTATTCGCCGTCTACTCAGGTGCCACGCTGCAACTCGCTGGGTGCATCGTTGGCCTGGGGTTTTTGGGGCATGTCGTAAGTTTGCATGTCCACCGGTTGTGGCCGACGGTGGCAGGCGTGGTGCTCGGCGTGATCGCCGGAGTGTCGGGCCTCACGTTCCTCGTCAAACAGGTTCTAGGAGACCGACAATGAGTGCCAATTCCCTCATGAAGCGGCTTCGGGCCATTCAATGGTCGTGGCTCGGGCTGATGGTGCTGACTGCGATTTCCGTCGCCGTCTTTCGAGAAGTGCGTCCCGTCTGCAGTGGCCTGCTGCTGGGCGAGGTTGGCGGCCTGTTTGTCATCTTCAGCATGATTCGCCAAGGGCACCTGAACGACGATGTGCAGGGACAACTGCTCTTCGCCTCCGGCATGGTGGGCATGTTCGCGCGACTCGCGCTGATCGTGGTCATCATGGTGATCTCGCTGAAGTTCAAGGCGCTGTTCAATCCGTACGCGGCCTTGGTCGGGTACGCGCTGAGTTTCGTGTTCATCATCATTGGGATGTATCGGTATGCCAAGAACCCGCCTGATCAAAGAAGATGACGGAAAGAAGGTGAAAACGTGCCGGTCTTCCCGACGCTATTCCCGGGGACCATCTGGCAGACGAACGTCGTGGTCATCGCGACCATCTTCCTGACGGGGCTCATCGTCTTCGTGCTGCTGCGGCTGGCCGTGGCGCGGATGGACATGCGTCACCCCCGTGGGCTGCAGAACCTCGTGGAGTGGGCCTTCGACTTTTCGGAGAGCATGGCGAAAGACGTGATGCCGAGCGACGACTCGAGGCGATTTGTGCGTCCTCTCGCGTTCATCATGTTGCTCTTTCTGTTCGTCGCCAACTGGCTCGGGCTCATCATGACCATCACGGTGCACTTCGATCCGCACCTCCACATTTGGGGCTTGGGCCCGTCCGACCTGCAGAACGCCAAGGGGGACGTGGAGCTCTTTGACTCTCCGACGTCCAACATGAGCATGGCACTTGGGCTCGCCATCATGGTGTGGCTCATCAGCCACGCGCGGGGACTCAGGCATCCCATCAAGTGGTTCCGCCACCTGCTCCGCCATCCTCCATTTGGTCTGCTGGAGGAGATCACGAATCCGCTGACGCACGGCATGCGACTTTTCGGCAACATCTTCGCTGGCGAAATCCTGCTGGGGCTTCTGTTGCGCGCGCCGTTCGCGTTCCACTTCATTCCTTGGCAGCTTCCGTTCATCATCGTCTGGCTGCTGTACAGTGGTTTTGTCGCGACGATTCAAGCCTATGTGTTCAGCATTCTGATGTGCCTATACATCGGCATGAAGTCGTTTGAGGTCGACAGCCAGCACTGATCCGTCGAGGCCCGCAAGGGCTTGCGCGAACCAAGTTTACGTCCATCAACAAAAGGAGGAACAGACTGATGCAACTCGACATGGTCAAGGCGATTTACGACATTGCGGTGGCGCTTCTGCTCGGCCTGGCGGCCGTCGGTTCCGGCGTCGGCGACGGCATGGTCATGAGCAAATACGTCGAGGGCGTCGCCCGCCAGCCCGAAGCGCGCGGCTCCATCTTCGGCAGCGCGCTCCTTGGTGTCGCACTGGTCGAGGCGTTCCCGGTCATTGCGCTGGCATTCGGTATCATCATCCTCTTCACGAAGGGCGCGTTCTGATGCCTGACGCGCCCGGCCGAGAGCCGGGCGCTCTTGTGAGCCGGATGCCAATCCAAGGAGGAGGGAGTGTTCCAGGTGGGCGGCATCTTTCAAGTTGGAACGTTCATCTTCTCCGTGATTTCGTTCCTCATCGTGTTTTTCATCATTCAGCGGTTTGCGTTCAAGCCGCTGGCGCGGATGTTGGAACAGCGGAGAATCCATATTGAAACGCAGATCAGCGAGGCGGAGAAGAACCGCGAAGAAGCGGAGCGCCTTCTGGCCGAGCAACAGCGCCTGTTGGAAGAGGCGCGCAAAGAGGCACGCAACTTGTTGGATCAGGCGCGCATTCGCGCTGACGAGCAGGCGCGCGAGATCGTGCAGAAGGCCGAGGAGGAAGCTGCCCGCATTCTCGAGGAGAGCCGCCAGGCCATCGTTCGCGAGCGGGACGAGGCGCTGGCCGCCGTCACGAAGCGCGTGGCGGAGTTGTCTGTCGAATTGACCACCAAGCTGCTGCGCGATCACGTCACGGCGGAGCTGCACAACGATCTCGTGGTCGAAGCCGAGAACAAGCTGGGTGAGCTCGTATGTTGACCGGCACGGTGGCGAATCGCTATGCCCGCGCGCTCGTGGCGTACGCGCAGGAGCACGGCGCGGTGGACGAGATTGGCGCCCAGTTGAGCAAGATTCACGCCCTGCTCGGCGCTTTCAAGGAACTGTCACATTTTCTCGCGAGCCCAGTTGTCACGTCGGAAGACAAGCTCAGGGCGCTGGCAAATGTCTTGGGGGAACCCTTGCGTCCCGACATGACTCGCTTTCTAACCCTCTTGTTGGAAAGAGGGCGTGGTTCGTACGTCGCCCTCGTGGCGGAGCGCTACCAGGAGCTCGCGGACGAGATGAACGGGCGCGTGCGGGTCGAGATCGAGACGGCGCAGCCGTTGGCCGAGGCGGACCTGGAGGAGTTGGTCCGCCGTCTCACGGAGGCTTGCGGGAAGACCGTGATTCCAAAGGTGATCGAAAATCCGGCGCTCATCGCGGGCGTGCGAATTCACATGGGCCATCGCGTCCTGGACGCGACGACGGCAAACGCTTTGCGCCAGTTCCGCGATCGCCTGTTAGCCCGCGCAGTGCGTAAGGAGGGAATACGTTGAGCATTCGACCGGATGAAATCAGCGCGCTCATCAAGCAGCAAATCGAGCAGTTCGAGGTCAAGGCCGAGGTGCGCGACACCGGCACGGTGCTGTCGGTGGGCGACGGTATCGCGCGCCTGTACGGCCTGGACAACGTTATGGCGGGCGAGCTGGTCGAGTTTGAAAGCGGCGTGTACGGCATGGCGCTGAACCTGGAGGAGGACAACGTCGGCGTCGTGGTGCTCGGTTCCGTGCAGGGCATTCGCGAAGGCGAACAGGTGCGCCGCACGGGGCGCCTCGTCACGGTGCCCGTGGGGCCACAGCTCCTGGGGCGTGTCGTCAACGCGCTGGGTCAACCCATTGACAACAAGGGCCCCATTGAGGCCACGGAGTACCGGCCCGTCGAGTCGCCCGCGCCGGGTGTCATCGTGCGGCGCTCGGTGCACGAGCCGCTCGAAACGGGTATCAAAGCCATCGATTCCATGGTGCCCATCGGGCGCGGTCAGCGCGAGTTGATCATCGGCGACCGCCAGACGGGTAAGACGGCCATTGCGCTGGATACCATCATCAACCAAAAGGGCAAGGACGTGAAGTGCATCTACGTGGCCATCGGGCAAAAGCAGTCGACGGTGGCGCAGGTCGTGGAGACGCTTCGCCGCTACGGTGCCATGGAGTACACCACGGTCGTCGTCGCGAGCGCTTCGGAGCCTGCTCCGCTTCTGTTCCTCGCGCCCTACGCTGGATGTGCGATGGCCGAGTACTTCTTGTACAACGGACAACACGCCCTCGTGGTGTACGATGACCTGTCAAAGCAGGCCGCGGCATACCGCGAGATGTCGCTCTTGTTGCGGCGACCGCCCGGCCGCGAGGCGTATCCCGGCGACGTGTTCTATCTGCATTCGCGCCTCCTGGAGCGCGCCGCGAAGTTGAACGACGAGCACGGTGGTGGGTCGCTGACGGCCCTGCCGTTCATCGAGACCCAGGCGGGCGATATCTCCGCCTACATTCCGACGAACGTCATCTCCATCACGGACGGGCAGATCTTCCTCGAGTCGGACCTGTTCTTCGCAGGTGTGCGGCCGGCCATCAACGTCGGATCGTCGGTGTCTCGCGTGGGTTCAGCCGCACAGACCAAGGCCATGAAGAAGGTCGCGGGCACGCTGAAGCTGGACCTCGCCCAGTACCGTGAACTCCAAGCGTTCACCCAGTTTGGCAGCGATCTCGACAAGGCGACTCAGGACACGCTGCGCCGAGGTCAGCGGATGACGGAACTGCTCAAGCAACCGCAGTATCACCCGCTCACGTTCGATCGCCAGGTGGCGTCTCTCTGGACCGGTGTGAACGGCTACCTGGACGACATTCCGGTCGAGGCTGTGCAGAAGTTCGAGCGGGAGTGGCTCGCCTTCCTGGACCGCGAGTATCCGCAGGTCTTTCAACAGATGCAGGAGCGCAAGTCGTTGGAGGATGACACCATCGAACTCATGAAAGAGGCGATGGCGAAGTTCAAGCCGACGTTTGTGCCCTGATGAACGGATAGTGCACGGCCCTTCGCGGGCCGTGCCGCACGAATCGGGGCTTCGGCCCAAATGGTGGTGAGAACGGGCGATGGCGCAAAACAGCATGCGCGACATTCGGCGGCGCATCAAGAGCGTCCGGAATACCGCGCAGATCACGAAGGCGATGGAGATGGTCGCGGCTGCCAAATTGCGCCGCGTGCAGGATGCGGTGCAGAAGTCCAAGCCGTACCTCTCCAAGATGCAGGAGATGCTTGCGAACCTGTCACTCTCCGCGCGTCATGTCAAGCACCCTTTGCTCGCGGTGCGACCCGTGCGGCGCATTGGCTACCTGGTCATCACGGCCGATCGCGGCCTGGCAGGACCGTACAACGCGCAGGTCGTGCGCGCCGCGATGCAGGAGTTTGGCAAGCGCGACAAGGGCTCGTACGCCATTTATACCGTCGGCAAGCGGGGCCGGAACTTCTTCCAGCGCCGAGGACTGCCCATCGCGGCCGAGGTCGTCGATCTCCCGGATACGCCGGCGTATCACTCTGTGCAGCACTTGGCGGAGAGCATCATCGCGGCGTACGAGCGGGAAGAATTCGACGAGCTGTATTTCATCTACAACGAATTCATCAACGCAGCGGTTCAACGCCCGGTCGTGCGCAAGGTGCTACCGCTCGCTTCCCTGGGCGACCAGGTCCAAGGGCCTCGTCGCAACTACCTGTTCGAACCGGACGAGGAGTCGGTCATGGCGGCTCTCCTCCCGCGATATGCCGAGACGCTGGTGTATCAGGCCGTGTTGGACGCGAAGGCATCGGAGCATGCGGCGCGCATGAATGCGATGGGCAACGCGACCGACAACGCGCTTGAGTTGATCGACAAACTGACGTTGTCGCTGAACCGGGCGCGCCAAGCGGCGATCACGACGCAGATCGCGGAGATTGTTGGCGGCGCGGAAGCGTTGAAGTGACGAAGGAAACGGCCGCAAGGAGGGACATTCGTGAACAAAGGGTATGTGGTGCAGGTCATGGGCCCGGTGGTCGACGTCCGCTTTCCTGAAGGACAGCTGCCGGCCATCAACAACGCCCTCCGCATCGACTACGAGGGCGACTTGCCCGTGCATCTGACGCTTGAGGTGGCGCTCCACCTCGGAGACAACGTGGTTCGCGCTATCGCGATGTCGTCGACGGACGGGCTCATTCGTGGCGTCGAAGTCGTCGACACCGGGCAGGCCATTTCGATGCCCGTGGGTGCGGGTACGCTGGGGCGCATCTTCAACGTGCTCGGCGAGACCATCGACGAGCTCGGGCCTGTCGAAGGCGCGGAGCGCTGGCCCATTCATCGCCCAGCGCCGGCGTTCGGCGACCTGACGACGAAGACAGAGATTTTCGAGACAGGCATCAAGGTCGTGGACCTGCTCGCTCCGTACGTGAAGGGCGGTAAGGTCGGCCTGTTTGGCGGCGCGGGCGTCGGCAAGACGGTGCTCATTCAGGAGCTCATCCACAATATCGCGAAGGAGCACGGCGGTTATTCCGTGTTCGCTGGCGTCGGCGAGCGGACGCGCGAGGGTAACGACCTCTACCATGAAATGAAGGAGTCGGGCGTCCTCGACAAGACGTGCATGGTGTTCGGCCAGATGAACGAGCCGCCGGGCGCTCGTCTGCGCGTGGCGTTGTCCGGCCTGACGCTCGCCGAGTACTTCCGCGACGTGGAGCAGCGCGACGTCCTGTTCTTCATCGACAATATCTTCCGCTTCACGCAGGCCGGTTCCGAGGTGTCGGCGCTTCTCGGCCGCATGCCGTCAGCCGTAGGTTATCAACCGACGCTGGCCACGGAAATGGGCCAACTGCAGGAACGCATCGCGTCGACCGTGCGCGGATCCATCACGTCCATTCAGGCTGTGTACGTGCCGGCGGACGACTATACAGATCCGGCCCCGGCCAACACGTTCACCCACCTCGACGCGACGACCGTGTTGGAGCGCCGGATCGCCGACATGGGCCTGTATCCTGCGGTGGATCCTCTCGCGTCGACGTCGCGCGCGCTTCAGCCGGACATCGTGGGCGATGAGCACTACCAGGTGGCGCGTGGCGTGCAGGCCGTGCTGCAGCGGTATCGCGAGCTGCAGGACATCATTGCCATCCTCGGTATGGACGAACTGACGGACGAGGACCGACTCATCGTGTCACGCGCGCGCAAGATCCAGAACTTCCTGTCGCAGCCGTTCTTCGTCGCCGAGGTGTTCACAGGTACGCCTGGCAAGTACGTGCCGGTGAAGGACACGGTGCGTTCGTTCAAGGAAATCCTGGAGGGCAAGCACGACGACATTCCCGAGACGTACTTCCGTTACTGCGGCGCCATCGAAGACGTGATCGAAAAGGCGCGCAAGGACGGCTACGCCTGATCCCATCCGGAAGCGAGGTGAGCGCAGATGTTGACCGTGCCGCTCGAAATCGTCACGCCGGAGCGGATTGTGCTTTCGATGGACGTGCGCATGGTGATCCTGCGGGGCGGCGATGGCGAGATCGGCATTCTGCCCCGCCATATGCCGCTCGCGACCGCCGTCAAGCCCTGCCTGGTGCGCATTCGGTTGGCGGACGACCGCCAGGATGTCGTCCCCGTCTCAGGCGGTTTCGTGGAGGTCCTGCCTGAGAAGATCACCATTCTCGCGGACACGGCCGAGTTGCCGGAGGAGATCGACGTCGATCGCGCCCTTCACGCAAAAGACCGCGCGGAGAAGCGACTGCAGGCGGCCGTGGACGAGGAGGAAGCGGATCGCGCGCGGCAGGCGCTCACGCGCGCAGAACTGCGGCTCCAGGCGGTGGAAGAGCATAAGCGCCTGAACGGATTTTTGCACGCGAGTGTCCCGAACGCCTAATTCCATGGTATGATGGATACCGACAGCTGGCCGTCTCTTCACGATAGGTTGAGAGGCGGCCAGCCTCGTTTGGGTGCATTCGAGCGGGTGAGCGGGAGGTGAACGGGTGCAGCTGGCGTATCGGGTGAGTGCGACGATGGGGGCGGACGGTATTGTCCTGCTCTTGGTCTTCTTCCTGGGCGTCGTGGCCAGTTGGTGGGCGCTCGGCGCACTCAGGTGGGACAAGTTTACTCACCAACCGTTCGCGGGGCAGGCCCAGCTCTTGCGGTTCTTCCTCGCGCTTGCCGGAGGTGTGCTCTCCGTCATCGTGGGACTCATTCTGCTCGGTGCCATGCAGTTGTTGAACGGCGCACTTTGAGGGAGACGGATGAATCCCCTCTACGAAATCTATGAAACCTTCGGGCGCCGGGTTTAGCCACGGCCGGATCCGTCGAGACTGGAAATCAGGTGAAGGTGAGACTGGACTCCTGATTTTCAGGATCGGATGGAGGTATCCGCCATGGCACACACTAAAGTCATTCGGCGGGCTCGTCTCGTGCGCCGCCGCGGGAAAAAGGCTTGGAAGCGCGCTATGTGGCTGGCGCTTTGGATCGGGCTTGGCGCCGTGATCGCACACCCGCCCGGTACGGCGAGTGCTGAGACGTCCACTTCTGCTCAGTCGGACGGGGCCCAGCAGTACGCGTTCCTCATGAGTGGTCTGCGGGCGACCGGCACATCGCCGAGCTCGTATCTCATCCACGACTGGACACAGTTGAATGCGTCGTTCTTGAACGAGGCGCAGCTTACCGCGCTGGGTGCTCAGGTCGTGCAGGAGCTTGGCATCGCGGACGTGCAGACACAGGCTACGCAACTCGCGAATGAGACGTACTGGCGAGCTGCAGGCGTTTGGCCAGGTGGGACGCGCGCCGAGGTGATCCTGACCAGTTTTCCCGGAGCGACGAGCGGCGCAGGAGACGGCCAACCGGAGACCGTGATGACCGTGACAGCATCGAGTTCCAACTTGACGGAAGGCCAATTTTCATCGCAATATGACCAGGTGGAGCGCACGGTGGCGTCCGTCAATGGCACGCCGCAGATGAGCGCATACATAGCTGGTTTCAAACCGAGCGAAGTCAGCGAGGCGGAAGCGGACGGAATGGCAATCGCGGCCTTGAGAGCGGTGGGCGCCGGAGTGGTGGAGGGAATTCGGACGCCACTTGAGACGAGCTTGTCGGGGTACAGCGCCCGTGTGCCGGTGTACGTGCTGTCGGGAGACCATCGGCGTGTGAACATGCAGGTGGCTGTGCACGACGACTCGTTTCGACGAGGAACCGATGTGTATGTGGGCTCCCCTCTCGTGATCGCGACCTATTGACGACGCGTCCGCGCCGCCGCTTCGTGAGGCTCAGGAAAGCCGTGCGGAGGTAGCGGAATGGGAAAGATCGTGATTGAGGGTGGATATCCCCTGGAGGGGACCGTTCGCGTCAGCGGAGCGAAAAATGCGGTGTTGCCTATCCTCGCGGCCAGTCTGCTCGCCGAGGAGGGCGTGAGTCAAATCGAGGAGGTCCCCCGCCTGCTGGATGTGCGCGTGATGGCGGACACGGTTTCGGCCCTCGGCGCGAAGCTGGAGTGGAACGGCAGTTCCATCCGCGTCGACGCGCGGCGACTGTTGAGTGTGTGTCCTCCAGCCGAACTCGTGCGCAAAATGCGGGCTTCATTTGTGGTGGCGGGGCCCCTTCTGGCGCGCTTTGGTGAAGCCATGGTGGCGTTGCCCGGAGGATGCAACATCGGGCCGAGGCCCGTGGATCTTCACATCAAGGGCCTCGAGGCGCTCGGCGCCACGGCCGTGGTGGAGAACGGATATGTGCATTTTCGGGCGCCCCGCGGTGGCCTCCATGGTGCGCGCATCTACTTGGATGTGCCAAGCGTCGGCGCCACGCAGAACATCATGATGGCCGCCGTGCTCGCCAAGGGACAGACCATCATCGAGAACGCAGCGAAAGAGCCCGAGAACGTCGATCTCGCCAACTATCTGAACGCGATGGGCGCTCGCGTTCGCGGAGCAGGCACGGACGTCATCCGCGTCGAGGGCGTCGATCGCCTGCACGGCGCCACGCACGCGGTCATTCCAGATAGGATTGAGGCGGGCACGTTTCTCATCGCGTCCGCGCTCATTGGGCGCGGCGTGTACGTAGAAAACGCCCTGTCTCACCACTTGATGCCGCTCATCGCGAAGCTGGAAGAGGCCGGCGCGGTCATCGAGGACCGAGTCGAGGGCATCAAGGTGTGGCCATGCCAAGGTGGCCGCATGCGGCCGCTCGACGTCAAGACGCATTACTATCCGTCGTTTCCGACCGATTTGCAGGCGCAGATGGTCGCTGCCCTCACGGTGGCGCAGGGAACCAGCACCGTCACGGAAACCGTGTTTGAAAACCGCTTCATGCATGTGGCGGAGCTGCAGCGCATGGGCGCCAACATTCACATCGAAGGCCGCACGGCGGTGATTGAAGGTGTGCCGCGCTTGACCGGAGCGCGCGTCACCGCAACGGACCTCCGCGCCGGCGCCGCCCTCGTCATCGCCGGGCTTCTCGCCGAGGGACAGACGGAAGTGTACGGGCTTCATCATATCGATCGCGGCTACGACAATCTCGTTGGTAAGTTCACGCAGCTCGGCGCGCGCTTGGAGCGAATTGAGGGAGACGCGGAGCTTCAAATCGCCAAGTCCGTGGGTTGATGCATGAGGCGCATACGGGCCGTAGAACCGAGACCGGGTTCTGCGGCTTTTTTTCGTCTGATCGACTCCATCTGACCGAATGACGCCTCGGCATATTGCCGCACCGAGGCGCATATGTTCCATTGAACGGGTTGTCCTCGCCAGTTCGCGATCAGTCGCCCAAATGTCAGCATGTATCGCCGGCAGGTCACCGGGAGGATCAGCGCCATGTCCAAACAAAGTCTCCTTCGCGGCGTCCTACAGTTCGCAGTTCGAATTGCGCTCGCCTTTTCCGCGCTGGTGCTCTTTCCTGTGGGGATTGCAAAAGCGTTTCAGCAATCGGCCATGCCTGACGTGTCCGCCTGGATCTCCCAGCACGATGCGCGCGTCCAAGTTCGAGTCTTTGACGTTGAAACAGGTCAGTCCAAATCGATGCCGCTCAACACGTACATCCTCGAAGCTTTGTTGGCCAACTGCGACCCGGGGGCTCCGCTGGCCAGCCTTGAGGCTGCGAGTGTGGCCGTGCGCACCTACGCCGTGCGCGCCATGCTCCACCCGTCTCCCCAAGCTGAGCGCGAGCACGCCGATCTTACGGACAACCCTGCTCTCGATCTCCCCGTGGAAACCGAGCACGAACTGGAGCTCTCCATTGGTTCGCAGGCTGCACTGTCGTTCATCGCGCGTGCCCAGGCCGCGATCGAAGCGACCGACGGGCGCATTTTGACCTATGCCGGCCAGCCCATCCTCGCGTTTTTCTGCCAAATTTCCACCGGCTGGACCCGGTCGGCCGAGATGGCACTCGGCTATTCCGTGCCGTACCTCAAACGCACACCATGCCCGGCGGATGCCGCCAGCCCCGCCCGCATTTCCACCGTCGCGTACACCTTGGGTGCTTTCAATCAAGCTCTGGGTGCGCATTTGACCAGCTTCACTGGCCTTCGAGAGGTGCGCGCGAGCGATGGCTTTGTGCAGGCTGTGAAAGCAGGCTCCGAGGCTTGGAGTGGCGCCGCGTTTGCCGCGAGCCTCGGACTGGCCTCGGACGACTTCCGCTTTGTGACGAGCGGAGATAATCTTCTTTTCACCTGTTACGGCAGGGGATCCGATCTCGGCCTGAGTTTGCACGAGGCGGACGCGCTCGCATCGCACGGGATGTCGTTCCAGGCGATTCTCGCGCATTTCTATCCCGGTACACGCCTGGCATCTATGCAACCATTTGTCCAGAGTGTGGAAACATCCGGTAACTAACTCTAGCCAAAATTTGAGGGCGACACGTATAGACGGTCATCCGAGTGGCGAGACTCACTATTGAGGTGAGCGCCACATGGATGAGAAGCAACAGCTTGATCCCAAACCCGACACACCACAAGCGCAAAATCGAGGTCCTGTGCGCAAGTGGCTGTCGAAGCGATGGGTCTACCCGGCGATGTACCTTGGAGCGGCTGCGGTCGTGATCGGCGTCATCTATGCGCGCATTGAAAACAACAGCACGCCGACGTCGGTGACGACCACGGAAACCAACCAGACGTCGCAGACGGGGACCACGTCGAATGGGCTGCAGCCCTGGGTGTGGCCGTACGCGCAGGGGACAGACGCCACGGTGACGATGGGGTTCTTCCCTGTGCACGGCTCGATGAAGCAACAGGCCGCGGCGGTGGTCGAGTACGACAACACGTTCTATCCGCATAAGGGTATCGACATTCGCGCCGCTGGCGGCAGGCAGTTCACGGTCGTATCCGCGCAACGCGGCACCGTGGAGAGCGTGACCAACCAGCCGCTCTATGGGTACGAGGTGGTCGTCAGTTCGCCTGACGGCTACACCGAGACCTATCAGTCTCTCGGTTCGGTCGATGTGAAGCCGGGTGAGAGCATCGCCGCAGGAGATACTATTGGCACGACGTCGACCAACCTGTTCGAGCAGAACCAGGGCAACCACCTGTACTTCCAGGTCAATCAAAACGGCCAACCGGTCGATCCCCAGTCGCTCCTCCCCAAGCAGTGAACGGGTAGACCGTCCGCCCGCCCCAGCGCGGGCGTTTTTCTTTCCCGTCGAGTGCGTTCGACGTATTTCCCGGAAAAAGATCATCATTCCCCTCGTTTTCCGCCGCTATCGGACCGTGTCGAAATCCCCTGGAAGATTCGAAATGGCCAGGCCTGGCGCGGCATACGGTGTACACCCCCTCATATACATAAAGCAGACCAACTGACCTGCCACGGGGAGGCGAGGGGAGTGCATGACTACATCAAGGAGCGTACTCTTAAGATTGGGGAGTACATTGTCGAAACGCGCAACACCGTTCGAACCATCGCGCGCGAATTTGGTGTCTCGAAGAGCACTGTGCACAAGGACCTGACCGAGCGCCTGCCGGAGATCAACCCGGAATTGGCCAACAGGGTCAAGGAAATTTTGGAATATCATAAGGCGATCCGGCACTTGCGCGGTGGCGAAGCGACCAAAATGAAGTATCATAAGGGAGACGATGAGCGGGCTGGGTCGGCCGTGAAGCCGAAGAAGATCGAGCGGCGCAAAGGAGTTTCGAGCGGACTGTAGAACTACATCCTTGCATCCCCACTCCATTCATGCGAGCAGACGAACGACCTTCCCCAATCTCGTACGCTCTACACGTAGGAGGACTCGCCGCACATGTTTTCAAGGGACGTTGGTGTGGATCTGGGCACCGCCAATGTGCTGGTGCACGTCAAAGGCCAAGGCATTGTACTCGACGAACCATCGGTCGTTGCAATAGATCAGGTGACGAAGCAGGTTGTCGCGGTTGGCGAAGAAGCTCGCCGCATGTTGGGGCGAACGCCGGGGAACATTGTCGCCATTCGTCCGCTTCGGGATGGCGTGATCGCCGACTTTGAGGTGACGGAGATCATGCTCCGCCATTTTCTCAACAAGACTCTCGGCAAGCGGTTCTTCGGGCGCCCGCGTGTGATGATCTGCGTCCCCGCGGGCATCACCTCCGTCGAGCAAAAGGCGGTTCGAGAGGCGGCGGAAGCGGTTGGCATCAAACAGGTGGATTTGATTGAAGAGCCGAAGGCCGCCGCCATCGGCGCAGGGCTCAACATCTTCGAGCCGAGTGGCTCGATGGTTGTCGATATTGGCGGGGGTACGACGGACATCGCGGTGCTTTCGCTGGGCGACGTGGTCACATCGACGTCGCTCCGGATTGCGGGGGACAAGCTTGACGAGGCCATCGTGAAATACATCCGGCGGGAGTACAATCTGATGATCGGCGAGCGAACGGCGGAGGAATTGAAGAAGGAACTGGCAACCGTGTTCCCGGGCGGGCGTCAGACGAGCACGGATGTGCGCGGGCGAGACATGGTGACCGGCTTGCCGAAGACGGTCACGGTTCACTCGGAGGAGCTCCGCGAGGCCCTGCAGGAGCCGGTGTACGCGATTGTACAGGCGACGAAGTCGGTGCTCGAACAGACGCCGCCAGAACTCGCCGCGGACATCTTCGACAAAGGCGTCGTGTTGACGGGCGGCGGGGCGCTCGTGGACGGCCTGGACAAGCTCATGCAGTCCGAGCTGGAGATTCCCGTGCACATCGCCGAAAATCCCATGCACTGTGTGGTCATCGGGACGGGGCGCGTGCTGGAGAGCCCTGAATGGAACAGGTATCGCGATCGCGGCCGGCGGCGAGCGCGGCGGTGACGGAGGTGTGTGGCGATGATCCAGGGGCTAACGGCGGCCGCCTCGGGCATGGTGGCGGAAGATCGGCTCGAGCAGCTTCTGTCGAACAACCTGGCCAATCAGGAGACTCCGGGCTTCAAGGCTTCTATCGGCGAGCTCATTGAGGACCCTGTGTTCAACATGGAGCGCTATTCGTATGGGGACGGGGCGGACGGGATCGGCATCGGCGAGATGGGTGGCGGCGTGGATTTTCAAGAGGGAGTCCCATCCTTCGCCGAAGGTGGGCTTGAGACGACCGGTCGCCCGCTCGATCTCGCCATCGTGGACGCCGTATCGTCGAGCCAGGTGGCCTACGCGCTCACGCCGCAGGGCGTCGCACCCGTGGCAGGTCCGGTGACGGTGGGCGCGGGCGCCAGGCTGACCGCAGGCGGCATGCCGCTCGCCGTCTACGGGACGGACGCGCAACCGGTGCAAGGGCTCTATGCCGTTCGCAACCCTGCCTACCAAGGATCGGAGCTTGTTGGCGAAGATGGTGCACCTGCGTATGACGCGGCCGGACGGCCTTCGTACGTGATTGAAAATGCGGCGGGGCAGGTGGTGTACACGCCGGGCAGCGAAACGGACGATCCGTACGCCATTCGCGTCGGAAGCGCAGAAGACATGGGCTATCACGCGTTTTTACCGGTGAATTATGCGGATGCCAGTGGTCAGGCGGGCCTGGCCGTGACCCGGGACGGCGGCTTGCAATTAAATGCAAACAACGTCGTGGTCGATGCCGCGGGGCACGCCATCGCCCCGTTGGATGCGGCGGGACGCGTCTTGGTGGGTGGGCGCATCGTGGTCAATCCGCTCTACCATGGCACGCAAATCTTTTCGCAGAACGGGACGCCGGTGTATGATGCCAATGGGCAGCCGTCGTTTCGCGTCTACGACGCCCAGGGCAATCTTGTGGCGGGAGGCCGATTGGGTCTCGTGGACGCAGATGTCACGCAACTCCAGCCGCTGGGCGAAGGCGAATACATGGTGGGTAGTTCGTACCAGCCAGCTGCGGTTGCGCCGCTTCTGCGCGCTGGCACGGGGCGCATGGTTTTCGGCGCGATCGAGACATCAAATGTGAATGTGGCAGCGACGATGACCCAGATGATGCAGGCGTTGAACGCGTATGAGGCCAATCAGCGCGTGGCGCAGTCGGTCGATTCCATGTTGAATGAGGCGGCCACGGATATCGGCAGAGTTCAGGGCGGCTGAACGCGGGAGGCGGGCACATGGGCCAGATGATATGGAATGGGCTGTCCGGCATGCAGGCGGCCAACGCTTGGATAGATCAAATCGCGGACAACCTGGCGAACTTGGAGACACCAGGGTATGCGGCCGAGCAGGGGACGTTCGCCGACCTGCTTACAATGCAGGTCTACGGCAACGCGACAGACCCTGCTGCAGCCAATCGGGCGACGCCTCCCGGCTGGCGCGGGGGGACGGGCGTCGCGCGCACGGGTGAAGAGCGGGATTTCAGCCAGGGTACCGTAGTGCAGACGGGCATCCCGACTCACCTTGCCATCGAGGGCCCCGGATTTTTCACCGTCCAGACGCCCTCGGGCCGCATGTACACCCGGGCGGGCAACTTCATCTGGAGCCGGCGCGCCGATGGTTCGTTCGTGCTCGCGACCCAAGCGGGCGATCCCGTCCTCTCCACCAACGGTCAGCCCATCGTCAAGCCGGCAGACGCACCGTCCATGACCGTCGCGCCGGACGGCACCATCCAATTCGGGCGTGGACGGACTGCGAAACTCGCATTGGTGGAAATCGGGGAGCCGTCCAGCCATCTCATTCCGGAAGGCAACGGTCTGTATCAGCTGGCTGCGGGCGGCGTGGCGGTACCAGCGCGCAACTCGTCTGTCATTCAAGGGGCCGTGAACGCGTCCAATGCGGACGAGAGCACCGACATGGCTCAGCTCGTCGCCGCGCAGGATTTCTATGAAGAAAACGCGCAGGCCGTCTCCATGGCGAATCAGTTGCTCGGGTTGGCAGACACCATCCGGACGTCGGGAGGTTGAGGAGGCGATTGCGTGAACCTGCCCAATCTGTTGACGCTCTTGCGTCTGCTTTTGATTCCCTGCTATCTATGGGCATTTTATGGCGTGGAAAGTCCGCACAAGATTTTGGCCTTATCCGTCTTGTTGTTCGCAGGTCTTACCGACGTCCTGGATGGTTACTTGGCTCGAACGTACAAGCTCGAAACGTACACCGGGCAGTTGCTTGACCCTCTGGCGGACAAGCTCATGATTGTGTCAGTCTTGTTCACTCTGCTCGCGTCTGGACGCCTTCCCTGGCTGGTGGCCGCTCTCCTCGTCTTCCGCGACGTCGCGATGATCGCGGGTGCGGCGTTCTTTTACTTTCAAGGCAAACGTGCCGTCCCAAAGGCGAACGGGTGGGGAAAGGTCACGACGTGCTTCTACTACGTCGGCATTTCGCTCTGCATCCTGGCGTGGCCCACGCCTGAGGCGGGCGAGATGGTCCTCTGGTTCACCGTGGGGCTGTCTTACGTTACGACTGTGATTTACGTTCGAAGCATGAAAATCATTCCCGTGCGGCGCCGCGTGTATTGAGGCGTCCCATCTAGTGGAGGTCCTTGATGGAACAGAAGCTTCCGCTCGGTATCGATGAGATTCAACGGATTTTACCCCATCGCTACCCGTTTCTCCTGGTCGATCGCGTCACGGAGATCGACGGCGGCCGCGCGGTGGGCTACAAGCTCGTGACCGCGAATGAGCCGCACTTTCAAGGGCACTTTCCCGCTTATCCCATCATGCCCGGCGTGCTCATCATCGAGGCGATGGCGCAGCTCGGAGGCGTCGCCATCTTGGCCGATCCGGCCTACCGCGGCAAGCGCCCGCTGCTCGCTGGAGTGGACGGCGCGCGTTTCCGGGGTGAGGTGAGGCCCGGAGATCGGCTGGACATGGAGGTCGTGATCGACCGTATGAAGGGCCGCATGGGGCGAGGAATGGGAAAGGCGCATGTGGACGGCAAGCTGGTGGCGGAAGCCACCATCCTGTTTGCCATCGCGGACGGCGAGGCCTGATACGGCCTCGCCATTTTCATTGCTCACAGGTCGTTTGGCGACAGCCCTGCGCTCAGGGCTTGCTGCCGCATCTTGTGAACGGCGCGCATGCGCCACGTGCGGATGGTTGCTGGGCTCACGCCAAGGCGCTCTGCCAGCTGGTTCGTTTCCAGCCCGGCGAGTTCCATCGTGAGCCACGCAGCTTCCCGTGGAGACAGTTTCGCTTCGCGCGCCAGGCACAAAAGTGTCAGGCGCTGATCCACGCGGTCAAATGGATCCTCTCCCGGCGGGTTGCCCGGACCTTGGCGCTTCAGCTGTTGGTCCCAATCTTCGTTTCCCTCTTCGTCTGATGCTTTCGCAAACGCGGTCCGTTCTTGCGCCAACCACATTTTCCGCATGGCGGTGCGGGTATCGCCATACACTCGACTTGCGGCGTACGCCGGAAACGGCGCAGAGTCCGGACGATGAGTGGCAATGGCGTGCAGAAACGCGGCGCACGCCTCCTGATAAGCCTCGTCGTAGCCTGCGACGCGCGCATAGCGCTTGGCGGCGCCTCGCAGCAGAGGGCGAAACATTTCGAAGAGCGCGTGCAGACAGACGTCATCCCCAGCGCGAGCGTGAATGACCATATCGTGCAACACCGACAGCGGAAGCATGAACCTTTCCCTCGCTCCGGCGGGCCGGCCCGCGAATTTTGCATGCGAGGGAAGCGTAAACCCTCTCAAGCGGTCGATCCCGTCCCGGATCCGCGCAAGACACCGTACGGGACTTGGCGGGCGGTTCACCGGAGTCGCTTGTTGCGTCGACGCCTCCTTCGAAGCAATGCATGTCTCTTCCGAAGCGGTGGGCCTGTGAAGGAGACCTTGTGGCAAGAGGCGGAGCGCGCGCAGATTCCGTTGGATTTTTGTGCACACTAGAACCAAACCCCTCTTGCATTTCCCGCAGGCAGGTGTATAATAAGGTCAAGAAAAGTCAAAGTCAAAATATCAAAGTCGAATGGAACCTCAGAGGACGGTGCTGCGTTAGGGGTTGTCATCATGGCGAGCAACATCTCCGACATCATTGAGGCCTATCTGAAACGACTCATGGAGGAGAGCGGGCTGGACGTGATCGAGATTCAGCGCAATGACCTGGCCGAGCAGTTTCACTGCGTCCCGTCTCAGATCAACTACGTCATCAGCACGCGCTTCACAACGGATCACGGCTACATCGTCGAGTCGAAGCGCGGCGGCGGCGGTTACATCCGCATTCGGCGCGTCAAGCTCGATAAGGAGCATTTGCTGTGGGACGTGCTGAGATCGCTTGGGGACGAGGTGAGCCAGTCTGCCAGCGAGGCGCTGATTGAACGCCTGCACCGCGATGGATGGCTGACGGATCGCGAAGCCATGTTGATTTCCGCCATGTTGCGGCGGGAGGTGCTGGCACTGGATCTGCCGTATCGGGACCGGCTGCGGGCGAAGCTGCTGACGAGTGCGCTCCAGGCGTTGGCGGCGCACCGAAAACCGTGAAAGCGAGGTGGGACCGATGCTTTGCGAGCGCTGCCACGAGCGACCGGCGACGGTCCACGTGACGAAAATCATCAATGGTGTGCAAACGGCTTATCACCTGTGTGAGGTATGTGCCAAAGAGCAGGGCGACGTGTTCCCAAACCCGTTTTTGATGGGAAGCCCGTTCGATTTCAACAAGCTCTTGAGCGGGCTCTTAAACATGGAGTCGTCCTCAGGGTTCGCGCCCGTCACGACGCAGGTTCAGACGAGGTGCGGAACGTGCGGGATGACGTACAACCAGTTCACGCAGATCGGCAGGTTCGGCTGTCCGGACTGTTACGACGCGTTCTCGGCACGGCTTGAGCCTCTCTTGCGGCGCATCCAGAATGGTCTGCGTCACACCGGAAAAGTCCCAGGCTCGGCGGGCGAACGCCAACAGGTGGCCCGGAAACTTGAACAACTCCGCCGGGAACTTCAGCAGGCCGTGGCGCAGGAACAGTTCGAGCGCGCGGCGCAACTGCGCGACGAAATCCGCAAACTGGAACAGGGCGCGCAGTGAGGAGGTGTGCAGATGTCCCTCGCAGACTTCGTCAAGCGTACCATTAGCAAATGGATGAAAGAAACGGGACCCGAAGACGACATCGTGCTGACGAGCCGGATTCGCATTGCCCGGAACCTGAAAGGCTTTCCTTTTCCCACGTTGGCGACTGACGCGCACGCCAACGAGGTCATGGAGCTCGTGCGGCAGGCAGCCGAGAACGACGCCATGAAGCAACTCGGCAGGTTTGAGTTCATTCGCTGCCGTGATCTCTCGCCACTCGATCGCCAGATGTTCGTCGAAAAGCACCTGATCAGTCCCGATCTCGCGCAGCAGGAAAAGCAAGGAGCCCTCGTCCTGCGTGACGACGAGGCCGTGAGCATCATGGTCAATGAGGAGGACCACCTGCGCATTCAGTGCATTCTCCCGGGGCTTCGGCTCCAGGAAGCCTGGAACGTCGCGAGTCAGGTGGACGACGCCCTCGAGCAGACCTTGACCTACGCGTATCACGATCAGTACGGTTACCTGACGGCCTGTCCGACAAACGTCGGAACCGGTATTCGGGCATCGGTCATGATGCACCTGCCGGGTCTCGCGCTCACCGGCGGAATTCAGAGGCTGCTCACGGCCGTGTCCCAGGTCGGGCTGGCGGTGCGCGGCATCTACGGCGAAGGCTCGGATTCGTTCGGGAACCTGTACCAGGTATCGAACCAAATCACGCTGGGCGAGAGCGAAGAAGAGATCATCGCGAATCTCATGAGCGTCGTCCAGCAGATCATCGAGCAGGAGCGGAACGCGCGCAAACTCCTGATGGAACGCAATCGCGTCCAACTTGAGGACCGCGTCAGCCGATCGTTTGGCATCCTGGCGTACGCGCGCAGGATGGATTCGAAGGAGACGCTGGAGCGCCTGTCGGATGTGCGGCTCGGCATCGATCTCGGCATTATTCAGGGCGTGTCCTCGAGCATCCTTAAGGAACTGATGGTGTTGACGCAGCCAGCCTGTCTGCAAAAATACTACAATCGCGAGTTGAGCCCCAACGAGCGCGACGTGCGGCGCGCGCAGTTGATTCGAGATCGGCTGAGAATGAGTGATACGGAGGTGCATGGATGATGTACGCGCGGTTCACGGAGAGAGCGCAAAAGGTGTTGGCGTTGGCGCAAGAAGAGGCCTCGCGCCTGAATCACCCGGGTGTGGGCACGGAGCATATTCTGCTTGGCCTGATCCGCGAAGGAGAAGGGATTGCAGCGAAAGCCCTGCAGATGCTCGGCGTACAGGCGGACAAGGTGCAGCAGGAGATTGAGCGGATGGTGGGCCGCGGGCAGACCCCGGTCACGGCCATGACCTACACGCCGAGGGCGAAAAAGGTCATTGAGCTGTCCATCGACGAAGCCCGGAAGCTCGGTCATTCGTACGTGGGAACGGAGCATTTGCTGCTCGGTCTGATTCGCGAAGGCGAAGGTGTTGCGGCGCGCGTGCTCGCCAACATGAACGTGAATCTGAACAAGGCGCGCCAGCAGGTGCTGCAGCTGTTGGGCGGCGACGCCATGGATATGGCGGGCGACAAGGACGCTTCCGTCGGCACGCCGACGCTGGACAGCCTGGCGCGCGATCTGACGCAGATGGCGCGCGACGGCAAGCTCGATCCCGTCATCGGGCGCGAGAAGGAAATTGAGCGCGTGATTCAGGTCTTGTCGCGGCGCACGAAGAACAATCCGGTGCTCATCGGCGAACCCGGCGTCGGGAAGACCGCCATCGCCGAAGGGCTGGCGCAGCGGATTGTGACCGGGGATGTGCCGGAGACGCTGCGCAACAAGCGCGTGATGGTGCTCGACATGGGCACGGTGGTCGCCGGTACCAAGTACCGCGGTGAATTCGAGGATCGGCTGAAGAAGATCATGGACGAAATCCGCCAGGCCGGCAACGTCATCCTGTTCATCGATGAGTTGCACACGCTCATCGGCGCAGGCGGCGCGGAGGGCGCCATCGACGCATCCAACATCCTCAAGCCGGCTCTTGCGCGGGGCGAGCTGCAGTGCATCGGTGCGACCACGCTTGACGAATACCGCAAGCACATCGAGAAGGATCCAGCGCTCGAGCGGCGCTTCCAACCCATCACGGTCGACGAGCCGTCGCCGGAGGAGGCGCTGGAGATCCTCAAGGGCTTGCGGGATCGGTACGAAGCGCATCACCGCGTCAAGATCACGGACGAGGCGCTCGATGCCGCGGTGAAGCTGTCGGATCGATATATCTCGGATCGATTTTTGCCGGATAAGGCCATTGACCTAATTGACGAGGCTGCTTCGCGCGTTCGGCTGCGCACGCACACGGCTCCGCCGAACCTCAAGGAGCTGGAACAGAAGCTGGAGAAGGTGCGCAGCGAAAAAGACGCCGCCGTGCAGAGCCAGGAGTTCGAGTTGGCGGCCAACCTGCGCGACGAGGAGCAGAAAATCAAAGAGGAGCTCGAACACCTGAAGGAGACGTGGCAGAAGACGCAGCAGCTGGACGACGTGCGCGTGACGGCCGAGGACATCGCCCACATCGTGTCGTCGTGGACGGGAATTCCGGTGCAGCAGCTCCAGCAGGACGAGTCTGAGCGGCTGCTCAGCCTGGAGAAGATCCTGCACGAGCGGGTCATTGGGCAGGACGAGGCAGTCGAGGCCGTGGCCAAGGCCATTCGCCGGGCGCGCGCTGGCCTGAAGGATCCCAAGCGGCCCATTGGCTCGTTCATCTTCCTCGGGCCGACGGGCGTCGGCAAGACGGAACTCGCGCGTGCGCTGGCTGAAGCACTGTTTGGCGATGAAGACGCGCTCATCCGCATTGATATGTCAGAGTACATGGAGCGCCACTCGACGTCGCGGCTCGTCGGATCGCCGCCGGGGTACGTCGGGTATGAGGAAGGCGGTCAGTTGACCGAGAAGGTGCGACGGAAGCCGTATTCGGTGGTGCTTTTGGACGAGATCGAAAAGGCGCATCCGGAAGTGTTCAACATCCTGCTGCAGGTGCTGGACGACGGCCGCCTCACGGACGGCAAGGGCCGCACGGTCGACTTCCGCAACACGGTGATCATCATGACGTCGAACGTGGGTGCCGAGGAGTTGCGCAGGGGCGGTGCGCTCGGTTTCAAGCGGGAAGAGGATAAGTACCTGGGCATGAAGGATAAGGTGATGGACGAACTGAAGCGCACCTTCCGACCCGAGTTCCTCAACCGCATCGACGAGATCATCGTGTTCCACCCGCTGGATGAGACGCATATCGAGCGGATCGTGGACAAGATGGTGGACAATCTGAAGCACCGCCTGAAGGAGCAAGAGATCGAGTTCGAGCTCACGGACGAGGCGAAGAAATTCCTCGCGAAGGTCGGTTTCGATCCGCAGTACGGCGCGCGGCCGCTGCAGCGGGCCATTGTCCGCAACGTCGAGGATCTCCTCTCGTCGGCGCTCATCGCGGGCGAGATCAAGAAGGGCGATCGCGTCCTGCTCGGCGTGGACGGCGACAAGTTGCGGATCGAAAAGGTGAACGAGCAGCCGGTCGGCGCGGGGGCGTGATCGCAGAAACAACTGCACAGAGCGTCAAGGGGGCAGGGCTGAGCGTGCGTGCACGTCGGCGCTGCCCCTGTGTGTTGCGCGCTGTTGGGGTTTATCACACCCCTTCCCGCAGAAATTTCGCGTCTGGCATGGACGTACGCGGAGAGTTCTGTATCATGTTGATGAGGAGTTGGAAGGCGGCGAGGCGGATTGCCGAAGGTCAAGACGCGATACGTGTGCCAGATGTGTGGCCACGTCGAAGTGAAGTGGATGGGGCGCTGTCCCGCCTGCGGCGAGTGGAACACGCTGGTGGAGGAAGAGGTGGCGCCGAGCGGCCGGTTCGCGCCATCGAAGGCGCGGGTGTCGCCCAAGCCCATCGCATCCATCCCGGCTCAGGCGGAGAATCGGTTGAGCACGGGCCTGTCCGAGTGTGACTTCGTGCTCGGGGGAGGCGTTGTGCCTGGGTCGCTCGTGCTCATTGGCGGAGATCCCGGCATTGGAAAGTCGACGCTGTTGCTGCAGGTCTCGCACGCCATCGCGAAGAACGGGCACCGCGTGCTCTACATTTCGGGCGAGGAGAGCGCGACGCAGATTCGCCTGCGGGCCGAACGCCTCGGCACCGTGCACGGCGAGCTATACGTGCTCGCGGAGACCGATCTCGACGCAGCCCTGGAAGCGGCGGTGGAACTGAAGCCTCAATTCCTGATTGTCGACTCCATCCAGACAGTGTTTCGCCCGGGCCTCGCCTCCGCGCCCGGAAGCGTGGCGCAGGTTCGGGAATGCACGGGACTGCTTTTGCGTGTGGCCAAGGCGGAGAGCATGGCCACTTTCATTGTCGGACACGTGACGAAGGACGGGGCCATTGCGGGGCCGCGCATGCTCGAGCACATGGTCGACGCCGTCTTATACTTCGAGGGCGATCGCCATCATATGTATAGAGTGCTGCGCGCCGTCAAAAATCGGTTTGGTTCGACCAACGAGTTGGCGGTCTTTGAAATGAGGGACGACGGGTTGCGCGAGATCTCCAATCCGTCCGAACTGTTTCTGTCCGAGCGCCGCGAGATTGCCCCTGGCTCGGCGGTGGTGTGCGCCATGGAAGGGCGGCGCCCGCTTCTGCTCGAGGTGCAGGCGCTGGTGGCGTCCACGTCGTTCGGCACGCCGCGGCGCATGACGACAGGTGCGGACCTGCAGCGCATGAACATGCTCCTGGCGGTACTGGAGCGGAGGCTCGGCATGCAACTCGGCTCGTGTGACGCATACGTGAACATCGCGGGCGGGGTCCGCGTGGAGGAGCCAGCGGCCGATCTCGGCATTGCCCTCGCACTTGTGGCGAGCCATCGGGATCGCCCCTTGCGGCAAGGTGTGTACATCGGGGAAGTGGGCCTCACGGCAGAGGTGCGCGCGGTGACGCGGCTCACCGAACGCATTCGCGAGGCGCGCAAACTTGGGTTCCAGCGTTGTATGGTTCCGGCGGGGCAGGCCGTGCCCGAGACCATGCCCGGCATGGAGATTGTCCAGGTCCGCTCCGTGCAGGACGCGATCGATCAAGCCTTTTGAGGTGACATTGTGAAGGACGACGCCAAGCGGGAAGCTGCCATCAACAAAATCCTGCGCATGGTTGCGCCAGGAACGGTTCTCCGAGAAGGAATTGAGAACATCCTCCGCGCGAAGACGGGCGGGCTCATCGTCGTCGGCGCAACGGAAACGGTGCTCTCGATGATGGACGGTGGGTTTGCCATCCAGTGCGATCTGACGCCGTCCCATCTGTACGAACTTGCGAAGATGGACGGCGCCATCATCATCAGTGAGGACGCGAAGAAGGTCCATTACGCCAACACAACGCTGAACCCGGACCACACCATCCCGACTTCTGAGACGGGGACGCGGCATCGCACCGCGGAACGCGTGGCCCGCCAAAGCGGCCAGTTGGTCATCTGCATCTCGCAGCGCCGAAACGTGATCACGCTATACCAAGGCAATTTGAAATACGTGCTGCGCGACATCAGCGTGATTTTGGCAAAGGCGAACCAGGCGCTGCAGACGCTTGAGAAGTACAAAACCGTGTTGGAGCAGGAGCTCACCGATCTCAGCACGCTGGAATTCGAGGAGGCGGTGACGCTGGAGGACGTCACGCGCGTTCTGCAGCGGTTCGAAACTGTGCTGCGCGTGACCAACGAGATCCGCCGCTATATCATTGAGCTCGGCAACGAGGGACGTCTGGTCAGCATGCAGCTGGAAGAGCTCGTATCGGACGTCGACGAGCAGGCGTATCTGCTCATCAAGGACTTCGTCCATCCCGAGTGTCCCCACACGCCGCATCAGATCATGTCGCAGATTCACAATCTGTCCTCGGAGGAACTGCTGGATGGCGCGCTCCTGGCCCGCTTTCTGGGCTATCCACCGGGCGTGAACCAGCTTGAGGAGAGCGTACCGTCGCGGGGTTATCGCATTTTGAACAAGATCAGCCGTTTGCCGCAGCCCGTGATCGAAAACCTCGTCGAGCATTTCGGCGTTCTGTCGAGCATTCTCAAGGCGTCGATGGCGGACCTGGATAAAGTGGAGGGCGTTGGTCCAGTTCGGGCTCGTATGATTCAGACCGGACTCGGACGCATTCAAGAGCAAGTGTTGATCGATCGCCAGATTTGAGCCGCCCGGGAGGCGTGAGGTTTGTACATTCGATGGATTCCCAACGCACTGACGTCCCTGAACCTCGTCGCTGGGCTAGGTTCCATGCTGGTCCTGCAGACGGGGCGCGTGGGTATCAGTGCGCTTTTCGTCGTCTTCGGCATGATCATCGACGGCTTGGACGGTCGAGTGGCGAGGTGGCTTCGGGTAGAAAGCGAATTCGGGCGGATCCTCGACTCGCTGTCCGATATCGTGACGTTCGGGGTCGCCCCGGCGATGATCATGTATCACGAGGTGCTGCGGCATCTCGGGGTCCTGGGCGATCTCGTCGCCATCCTGTTTCCTCTGTGCGGTGCCCTTCGGCTGGCGCGGTTTCACACGCAGCGCGGACCCGCGGATACTTTCATCGGACTTCCCATCACGGCCGCTGGTGGGGTGGAGGCCACGCTCGCCCTGACCAAGTCTGCATTCGAGCCGGCGGCGGTCTTCCTGTCCGCAGCCACCGTGCTCCTGTCGCTCTTGATGGTGAGCTCCATCCCGTATCCCAATTTCAAGCGACTGTCTTATCCGAAGTCCATGTTGGTGCTGGTGCCGCTCATGGCCTTGTTGATCGCCTGCCTCTTGCGCTTTCAGATCGTCGGCACGGACGTCTTGATTTTTGCCGTTCTCGGGCTGTACGCCGCATACGGGATGATTCATGCCATTCGCTCCTCCATTCTCGGCCGGAAGCACGGCAACGGCGACGTGGCGCACGGAACGAAAAAGTCATGAGGTACCCGACAGATGCGGACCGCGGTGTCTCTTTACGCAAAACCTGAAACATGTTACACTGAACACGACTCACCAATTTTTGCAAAAGGATGAGCAGTTCTCTTTTGCGCTCGAAATTCCAGGTGTTTTGGAAGTGCGTCGGTTAGGATGGGATAGAAGACGTGCATACTAGTCACAGGAGGTGACGTCGGGTGATGAAGAAGGTCGTGCACCTGTTTTTCGTGGTAGTCGGTGTCTTGTTAGGTTATCAGCTTTGTCCGGACTTATTCCTTGATGTTTTTCATCTGCACCGTTCATTTGTGACCACCAATTGGTTTGGTGCCGCCGTGGGCGGCGCGCTGTTTTTGGTGGCGACCGTGTCTCTCGCAGGGTATGTGTCCGCTTTGTTGCGATGGCTTGAGGAGCGGCTGAAAAACGCTCCCCTTGCCGATATCTTGGGCGGAACCATCGGCATGGTCATTGGACTCGTCGTCGCATATCTGTTCTCGCCTGAAATTCGCGCAATTCCGCTGGTGGGCGTCGCGGTGGAATTTTTCGTGGCGGTCTTTTTCGCGTATCTTGGCCTGCGCATCGGGTTCACAAAGCGCGAGGAACTGTGGAGCCTATTTGCGGGCCGCCTCTCGCGTGACCGCGACCGTTCCGAAGGCAAGGAGAAGAAGGCAGGGCTGCGCCCCGGGGACGCGAAGCTCCTGGATACCTCTGTCATCATCGATGGCCGGATCGCGGACCTCGTGGAGACGGGATTTCTCGACGGAACGCTCGTCATCCCTTCCTTCGTCCTGGCCGAGCTCCAGCACATCGCGGATTCTTCTGATGCGCTGAAGCGCAACCGCGGGCGCCGGGGGCTCGACATCCTGAATCGCATTCAGAAGGAATCCAAGGTCCAGGTACAAATCGTCGAGACGGACTTCGAGGACATCCAGGAAGTCGATGCAAAGCTCGTCCGGCTCGCCAAACAAATGCGGGGCAAGGTCGTGACGAATGACTTCAACCTGAACAAAATCTGTGAGCTGCAGGGCGTGCAGGTCTTGAACATCAATGACCTCGCCAACGCACTCAAGCCCGTGGTTCTGCCGGGTGAAGAACTGCAGGTGCACGTAATTAAGGACGGCAAGGAGCACAACCAAGGTGTGGCCTACCTCGACGATGGCACCATGATCGTCATTGAGGGCGGGCGAGAGTACATTGGCGGCAAGATCACCGTGTTGGTGACGAGCGTCCTGCAAACGTCCGCGGGGCGAATGATTTTCGCCAAGCCAAAGCTGCTTGAAAAGGCGCTGTGATTCGCGCAGCGCGCGTGCGCGTGCGTAGCACAGGCGGTCGAGGGCGAGGGCGTGAAACGCGTCCTCGGCCTTGCCGTGCTTTCGGGAGTTGGAGAAAGGGGAACGGGGATGTGGGTGGCCATCGTGGTGGCGGCCGGTGAGGGCCGCCGCATGGGTTTCAAGAAGCAGTTTCTCGATCTCGCCGGGCGTTCGATGTGGCTTCGCTCGGCCGAGGCGATGATAGGCGGAGGCGCGGACGAGATCGTCGTGGTGGCGTCCTCGGCGGACGTGGAACGCATGCGCGGAGAAGCGCAGGAGGCCGGGCGCGATGTCCATTTTGTGGAGGGCGGTGAGACGCGTCACGCGTCCGTGGTGTCGGGTGTCAAGCGCGCATTGGAATTGATGGCGAGCCGAGGGGCTTCACCGCGCCAGACCGCCTTCGCCATCCACGATGCGGCTCGCCCGTTCGTGGCCGAGGAAGATGTGCGGCGCGTGTTTGAGGCTGCTCTGCAGGCGGGGGGCGCGGTCTTAGGCTCACCGTGTCGCGATACCGTGAAGCGGGTCGATGGCGGATGGGTGCGGGAGACCGTGCCGCGGGACGGGCTGTTTCTCGCGGAGACGCCGCAGGCCATTCGGGCCGATCTCGCGCCGAAAGTGTATCTCGAGCGACGTTATTCCGCGGACGAGTCCCCCACGGACGACAGTGGGGCGATGGAGGCGGTGGGCGTGCCGGTTTTCGCCGTGGCCTCGACGGCCTTCAACGGCAAAGTCACCACGCCGGCCGATCTCGACTATGCGCGCTGGCTTGCGCGCGAACGGTGGGGGAGGGCTGAAGGGTATGCGCATCGGACTCGGGTATGATGTGCACCGGATTGTGGAAGGCAGGCCGCTTGTGCTAGGCGGCGTGCGCATCGATGCCCCGTTTGGGCTCCTCGGCCATTCCGACGCGGATGTCGTCGCGCACGCCATCATGGACGCGCTGCTTGGCAGCTTGGGCCTCGGCGACATCGGGCAGCACTTTCCGCCGGACGACGACCGGTTTGAGGGGGCGGACAGCCTGTCCCTGATGCGCGAGGTACTCGCCATGGTCGAGCGCGAGGGGTATCGCGTGGGCAATGTCGACGTGATGGTCATCGCAGAGCGACCCAAGTTGTTGCCGCACGTGCCCGCGATGAGGAGGCGCCTTGCTGAGGTGCTTCAGGTTCGCGAGCGAGACGTGTCCATCAAGGCCACGACGAACGAGAAGATGGGTTTCATCGGGCGAGGCGAGGGCATTGCCGCCCAGGCTGTGGCCTTGCTCCTCCCGTTCGCGGAGAGGGGGCGGATGTTGTGACTGTCCGCGTGCGATTCGCCCCTAGTCCGACCGGTCATCTTCATATCGGAGGTGTGCGCACGGCGCTGTTCAATTTCCTCTACGCGCGCCACACCGGGGGGCAATTCATCCTGAGGCTCGAGGACACGGACGTGGAGAGAAACATCCCCGGCGCGGAGCGGGCGTTCGCGGAAGCGTTCCGCTGGCTCGGCCTTGCGTGGGACGAGGGTTTCGACGTCGGCGGACCGTACGGGCCATATCGGTGCAGCGAACGAACATCTGTGTACCGGAGCCATGCGGAGAAACTGCTCGAATCGGGGATGGCGTACGCGTGCTTCTGCTTGCAGGGCGAGACGGGGGAAGTTCGCCGCGAGGAGGACGACGACGATGGCCCGAGTGCGGGCGCGAGCGGCTGCGCCGGATCCTGTTTGTCGCTCGATCCGGCGGAGGCTTGGAAGCGCATGAAGGCCAGCGAGCCGCACGCCATCCGGTTTCGCGCGCCGTCTGGCCCGCCCGTCGTGGTGCGGGATATCGTCCGGGGCGAGATCGCCTTTGAGCGAGAGGATCTGAGGGACTTCGTCATCATCAAGCGGGACGGCATGCCCACGTACAACTTTCAGGTGGCCGTCGACGATCACCTCATGGCCATCACGCACGTGATCCGAGGCGAGGAGCACTTGTCCAACACGCCTCGCCAACTACTCATCTACGAGGCGTTTGGCTGGAAGCCGCCGCAATTCGCGCACCTGCCGATTGTCCTGGATGAGTCGCGCAAAAAGTTGTCGAAGCGAGATCCGAACGTTCTGCCGGTGTCGGCGTATCGCGAGCAGGGCTATGTCCCGCAGGCCATCGTGAACTTTTTGGCGCTCCTCGGTTGGTCACCCGGGGATGAAGAGGAGATCTTTGACCTGGACGAGCTTTGCGCGCGGTTCGATCTCGACCGCGTGGGACGCGCCGGTGCAGTGTTTGACGTCGCCAAGTTTCGCTGGATGGCCAATCAGTACTTCAGGGCGCTTGATCCCAAGGATGCGGTTCGCCTCATTCGAGAACAGGCGCTGCACCTGGATTATCAGTTCCCGCCGTACGTGGACGACGAGTGGTTGGAGCGAGCCGTGGCGCTCGTCGAGGATGGCCTCGCCTGCGCGAGAGATTTCTTCAGCGCCGCCAGGGTGTGGCTTGAGCCCGAAGTGGCGTACGATGAAGAAGCGCGCGCGCTGCTTGCGACCGAGGGGGCTCTTCGCGTCGTGCAGGCGTATCTGTCGGCGACCGAGCAAGACCCAGCCTGGGACGAGGTGACCAATCGGGCCCGCTTGCAGGCGGTGGGACGATCGCTTGGCGTGAAGGGGCGAGATCTGTTCATGCCCGTGCGTGCCGCGTTGACCGGCCACACGCACGGCCCCGATCTGCAGAAGTCGATGGCGCTTCTGCCGAAAGAGATGGCGGTGGCGCGTATGCGCTGCGCCCTTGCGCTTGCACAAGCGCCAGAGCATCAGGGGAGGTGAGGGTGGCGTGGGGATTGTCCTGTACAACAGCCTGACGAGCAAAAAGGAGCCGCTTCAGACGCTCGAACCCGGCAAAGTGCGGTTTTACGCGTGCGGCCCGACGGTCTATCACTACTTTCACCTCGGGAACGCGCGCATGTTCGTCGTCTTCGACACCATTCGCCGTTATCTCGAGTATCGAGGCTACGATGTGCGATTCGTGCAAAATTTCACCGACATTGACGATCGCATCATTCAACGCGCGCAGGAGCTTGGCATCAGCCCGCGCGAACTCGCCGAGGAAAATATCCGCTATTACTTCGAGGACGCAGGCAAGTTGTTCGTTCGGCGTGCCACTGTGCATCCCAGGGTCACCGAATGCGTCGACGATATCATTCGCTTCGTCCAGGATTTGATAAATCGCGGCCACGCCTACGAGCGAAACGGCAGCGTCTATTTTGACACGTCTTCCTTCCCGGAGTACGGGAAGCTCTCACATCAGTCGCCGGACGACATGCGAGCAGGCTATCGCATCGAAGTTCAGGATGAAAAGGACGATCCGGCCGATTTTGCACTCTGGAAGGCGGCGAAGCCTGGCGAGGAGTGGTGGTCGAGCCCGTGGGGGCCTGGGCGTCCAGGTTGGCATATCGAATGCTCCGTCATGAATTACCTGTACCTCGGTGAGCAAATCGACATCCACGCGGGCGGGCGCGATCTCGTCTTTCCTCATCACGAGAACGAGATCGCCCAGAGCGAGGCACATTCGGGCAAGACGTTCGCGCGGTATTGGTTGCACAACGGGACACTGAACATCAATGGCGAGAAGATGTCCAAGTCCACAGGCAACTTCATCATGACGCGAGATCTTCTCGAGCGCCGGGACCCGAGGGCCGTGCGCTTCTTCCTCCTGTCCGCGCACTATCGGAACCCGCTGAATTACACCGAGGAGGCGCTGGACCAGGCGGAGCAGGCGCTGGCGCGGATCGACCGCTTGATTCGGGACTTGGAACACCGCGCGGAGGCGCTGGCGTCGCTGCGCGGCGCGCTCGATCGCGCGGAGCATGAACCGTCTACCGAGGGGCGATCCGACGTGGATCAGATCCGCAGCGCCTTCATCCAGGCGATGGACGACGACTTCAACACGGCGGACGGGATGGCGGCCATCTTCGACGGCGTGCGCTTGGTCAACACGCGCTTGGAAGAGGGCGGCTTGAGCGTCGGCGACCTCCTCTTGTACCGCGACCTGTTCGTCGAACTGCTCGACGTCCTTGGTATTCCGAAGAAGGAAGAGGAGCGGCTGGAAGACGAGATCGAGCGACTCATCGCGGAGCGCGCCGAAGCCCGGAAGCGGCGCGACTTCGCGCGGGCGGACGAGATTCGTGACAAGCTTCGGCATCGAGGCATCGTCCTTGAAGATACCCCGTACGGCACGCGCTGGAGCTACGAATCATGAAGCGGAACTGGCGGGTGGAGGACGTCTCACCGCTCGCGCTCGCGTTTTTGGGTGACGCGGTGTGGGAGATCTATGCGCGCAACCACTGCCTAAATCTCGGCATCCTCCGCCCGCACGATCTGCAGCGCCAGGCGACACGCTACGTCTCCGCCGCTTCACAGGCCGAGGCGCTTCGGCTGCTGGAGCCCATGCTGACGGACGCCGAGCGAGACGTGATTCGCCGAGGGCGCAATCAGAAGTCGGCCCACACGCGCCGGAATGTCGATGTCGTGGTCTACCGGCTCGCGACCGGTTTCGAGGCGCTGGTGGGCTACCTGTACGCCACGGGCGAGCGGGAGAGGCTTGACGAAATTGCCGCTCGTGCGCTCGCGGCGCTGGATGCGCAAAATGACGAAACAGGGGAGCCATGAACATGTCGATGAGAGACGGCGTGCGGCGCCGAACGGCACAAACCGAAGAAGCGGCCGATCTCGTCAAAGGCCGCCACGCCGTGCTGGCGGCGCTCGAGAGCGAACGGCCTGTGAACAAGGTGTGGGTGGCGGAAGGCGCTTCTGGCATGGACGCCATTGTGGCGAAGGCGAGGGCGCGCGGGGCGGTGGTGCAGTTTGTGCCTCGAAATCGGCTCGACGAGATGGCGGGTGCGCACCAGGGCGTCATTGCGCAGGTGGCCCCGTATGCGTACGTCGATCTCGACGACGTGTTTCAGCGCGATACCGGCGTTGCCCCGCTTGTGGTGGTGCTCGACGAGATCGCCGATCCACACAACTTTGGGGCGATTTTGCGCACGGCGGAGGCATCGGGGGCGCAGGGCGTCATTATCGGCAAGCGCAGGCAGGCGCAGGTGACCGACGTCGTGGCGAAAGCGGCGGCAGGCGCGCTCGAGACGATGCCCGTGGCGCGTGTGGCGAATATCGCGCAGGCACTGCAGCGGCTGAAGCAAGCGGGGTATTGGATTGTCGGCGCCGACGTGGAGGCCAAGGTGCCCTATACCGAGGTCGATTACCGGGGGCCCACGGCTATCGTCATCGGCTCCGAGGGCCAAGGGATGCGCCGGTGGGTTCGCGAGCAGTGTGACTTTCTCGTCTCCATCCCAATTCTGGGTCGAGTGCAGAGTCTAAACGCCTCGGTCGCGGCGGGGGTCCTGCTGTATGAAGCGGTCCGCCAGCGGGCGTAAGGGGCGTTCAGCGCGCCTCGTGATTGTCGATGGGTACAATGTCATCGCGAGGCGCGCGGGCCGAAGCCTGGCGCAGATTGAGGATCTGGAGGAGGCGCGCCGCGAGATCGAGGACCTGTTGAGCCAGTACCGCGCGATGTACGGTGAGGACGTGATCGTCGTGTATGATGCGCACCGCAGGTCGGGGCCGGGGCACGAGGAGGAGCAGGCGGGCGTGCGCATCGTCTTCACGGAGTCGGGGGAGACGGCGGACGCGCGAATTGAGCGGCTAGTGTACGAACTGCGGGACGAATACCGGGAGATCACGGTGGCCACGTCGGATGCGGCCGAGCAGCAGGTGGCGCTCGGCGGTGGCGCGTTGCGCATCTCCGCGAACGAGCTTTTGGTGCGGCTGGACAGGATGAGAGAGGATATTGATCGCGAAACGCGGCGGCACACGACGGGCGAGCGACGCACGCTGCGCGATGCGCTCACGGATGACTTGGCGAATCAGCTCGAACGATGGCGACGGCGATAGGTGCAATGTGTCGAAAATGGCGTCCTGACGCCTATTTTGCTGTCTGAACGCAATTGATCCTCTCAAATGCCATCATGTATAATGGCGTCATTCACGAGGCTCGGGGTGATAGAGTTTGTCGACGCAGCCGACACCAAGAGACGCCGACGCGGCCCCGCCGTACGACACGGCGCCCTACGAGAAGATGACAGACGAAGAGCTGGTCGAGGCTGTTCATCGCGGCGACACCGACGCGCTCGACTATCTAATTCACAAATACAAGAATTTCGTTCGCGCGAAGGCGCGGTCATATTTCCTCATCGGGGCTGATCGGGAAGACATCGTGCAGGAAGGCATGATTGGACTGTACAAGTCCATCCGCGATTTTCGCGGAGACAAGCTCTCCTCCTTCAAGGCGTTTGCCGAACTGTGCATCACGCGCCAGATTATCACCGCTATCAAAACGGCCACGAGACAAAAGCATATTCCGCTCAATTCCTACGTTTCGCTGGACAAGCCCATTTATGACGAGGATTCGGATCGCACGCTGCTGGATGTCATCTGCACCGTGCGCGTGGCGGATCCGGAAGAACTGATTATAAACCAGGAAGAATTCGACGATATTGAGGGTAAGATGTCCGAATTGCTGAGCGATCTGGAGCGCCAGGTACTGATGCTGTACCTCGACGGTCGCTCGTATCAGGAGATTGCCGTGGATCTCGCCCGGCATGTCAAATCCATCGACAACGCACTTCAGCGGGTCAAGCGAAAGCTGGAGAAATACTTGACGGTGCGCAACGTGATATGATAATGTTGTGCAGGTATGAGCCCCGGTTCGGGGGTTCTTCTGTTTCTGCGTCCATGACCGAGAGATCGGTTTCGTGGTCGGTTGACACGGGGAGGTGCCAAAATGCGCGAGATCATCACCCTCGCTTGCACGGAGTGCAAACAGAGGAACTATACGACGACGAAGAACAAGAAGAATGATCCGGATCGTCTCGAGCTGAAAAAGTATTGCCCCACCTGCAACTCGCACACGACGCACCGCGAGACCCGTTAAGGCGCCGCTCTTGGCCCACAAAGGAGCATCGAACGTGGCGAAACCGAACGATACCCTCGTGGAACTGAATCAGCACGCGAAGCGCACGGGCATCGTCGCCTTCTTCAAGGAGTCGTTCCGGGAGTTAAAGCGCGTTCGTTGGCCGAAGCGCCGTGAGGTCATTGTGTACACGGCGGCCTGTCTTTTGGTGTGTGCCATTTTGGGCGTGCTCATCTGGGGTTTTGACATCGGGATTTCTGCGGCGATGTCGGCCATCGGCGTAGACTAACGCGTCATGGGGGTGGCGGGCTGCTCGCCCTGCTCAATGGAGAATCTTGAGAAGCAGTGGTATGTGATTCACACATACTCGGGCTACGAGAACAAGGTGAAGAGCAACCTCGAAAGCCGGGTGCAGACCATGGGCATGGAGGACCGAATTTTTCGCGTCGTCGTGCCCACGGAAGAGGCTGTGGAAATTAAAAACGGCAAAAAGCGCGTGGTGCAGCGCAAGACCTATCCGGGATATGTCCTCGTCGAGATGATCATGACGGACGATTCCTGGTATGTCGTGCGCAACACGCCTGGGGTGACCGGCTTTGTCGGATCGCCCGGCGCCGGATCGAAACCTATGCCGCTCATGCCGCACGAGGTCGAACAGATCCTGAGTTCCATGGGTGTCAACGAGGCGAAGCCTGTGGCCCAGTTCAAGGTCGGCGACGTTGTGCGCTTGATCAGCGGTCCGTTTGCAGACATGGTTGGGACGGTGGAAGAGGTTCACCCTGAGCATCAAAAGCTCAAGGTTCTCGTCTCCATGTTCGGGCGGGAAACGCCGTTGGAGGCCGATTTTACCCAGGTGGAGCACCTTCCATGAGGTGGCTTGCGCCGTCTGACATATGGCAGTGAGCTCGTCGGCGTCACGCCGGCGGCTTTCTGTAGCCTGGCCAACGCTGGGCTCGCATAGATGGTTTCCTGTGGGAGGGCAAACCCCGAACACCACATCTCGAGTGAAGGAGGTGGCTGTGTTGCCGAAGAAGGTCGTCAAGGTTGTGAAGCTGCAAATTCCAGCCGGGAAGGCAACGCCTGCGCCGCCGGTAGGTCCTGCGCTCGGCCAAGCGCAAGTGGGCAACATCATGGGCTTCTGTAAGGAGTTCAATGCGCGCACGGCCGATCAGGTCGGTTTGATCATTCCGGTCGTCATCTACGTGTATGAGGATCGCTCGTACACGTTTGAACTGAAGACCCCGCCGGCTTCCGTGTTGCTTAAGAAGGCGGCCGGCGTCGAGTCGGGTTCGGCTGAACCGAATCGCGTCAAAGTGGGCAAGGTCACGCGAGCGCAAGTTCGCGAGATCGCCGAACAGAAGATGCAAGACCTGAATGCTGCGTCGATCGAGGCCGCCATGCGGATGGTCGAGGGCACGGCCCGCAGCATGGGCATCACGGTTGTCGACTGACGGCATGCGGGAGGCCGTGGGAGGTTTCCACAACCGATTACCACGCGGAGGTGAGTGACATGGCAAAGCTCAGCAAGCGTCTCCAGGAGATTCACAAGCTCGTGGATCGCGATAAACTGTACGACGTGGACGAGGCGATGGACCTCGTGAAGAAGACCGCCACCGCGAAGTTTGATGAGACGGTGGAAGTCGCGGTGCGGCTGGGCGTGGATCCGAAGAAGCAGGATCAGCAGGTCCGCGGCGCGGTCGTGCTGCCGCACGGAACGGGCAAGACGCCACGGGTGCTCGTGTTTGCCAAGGGTGAGAAGGCTCGCGAAGCGCAGGAGGCGGGCGCGGACTTCGTCGGCGACGACGACCTGATTCAGAAGATCTCGCAGGGCTGGCTCGACTTCGACGTGGCCGTGGCGACGCCGGACATGATGCCGGCGGTTGGCCGCCTCGGTCGTATTCTGGGTCCCCGCGGCTTGATGCCAAACCCGAAGACCGGTACGGTGACCTTCGACATCGCGCGCGCGGTGAACGAGATTAAGTCCGGTAAGGTCGAATATCGCTTGGACAAGGCTGGCATCATCCACTGCCCGATTGGCAAGGCTTCCTTCGAGAAGGAGCAGCTTGTGGAGAATTTCCGGGCTCTCTTGGGTGCGCTGGTGAAGGCGAAGCCGGCGGCCGCCAAGGGCACGTACGTGCGCGGCGTGACGGTTTCGTCGACGATGGGCCCTGGCATTCGAGTCAACCCGCAGCGCGCGGCCGTTGGCGAGTGAGCCGTCGGGTCTGGCCGCTGGCCAGAATGGTGTTTGTATGATATAACATCCATAGCGAAAGGCCGTAGACAGCAGGTCTGCCCTCATCGGGCAGTGAAAGTTGCCTGCCGAGGCGTTTCCCGCACCGATGTGCATTGGGCATGTCGAATTTCGTGGGCGCCTCGCGTCGTCGAGGCGCCTTTCGCTGTGTAAAGGTGACATTTTGCGGGGAGGTGGGCGATTTGGCGATTCGCCGTGCCGAAAAAGAGCAGATCGTGCAGTCCGTCGCCGAGCGGATGCGCCGCAGCAAGAGCATCGTGCTCGCTGACTACCGCGGCCTCACGGTGGCGGAGGACACCGAGCTGCGGGCGCGCCTGCGCCAGGCCGGGATCGAATACTCCGTCGTCAAGAACACGTTGACGACGCGCGCCGCCGAGCAGGCCGAGATTGAGGGGCTGGACGCGCTCCTGGCTGGACCAACGGCCATTGCCTTCAGCTATGACGATCCGGTTGCGCCGGCAAAAATCCTGCACGAGTTTTCGCGCGAACACAAGGCGCTCGAGCTCAAGGGCGGCTATGTCGAGGGCAAGGTCGTCGATGCCAAGGAGATTGAGTCGCTTGCGAAGCTGCCGTCGCGCGAGGGGCTTCTGTCGATGCTGCTCAGCGTCCTGCAGGCGCCCATGCGCAACCTGGCGTACGTGCTGTCGCAGGTGGCCGAAAAGCAGGACGGCGAGGCTGCTCCTGCCGAGTGAAGCAGGCGCTCGGTGCGTGAAGTTCGGAGTTTGGATTCGAATACAGAACATTGGATGAGGAGGGCTTTGTGATGACCACGGCTGAGATCTTGGAAGCTGTGAAAAACATGACGGTGCTCGAGTTGAACGAGCTCGTAAAGGCCATCGAGGAAGAGTTCGGCGTGACGGCGGCTGCGCCGGTCGCGTTTGCGGGTGCCATGCCGGGGGCTGGTGAGGCCGCTCAGGCGGAGCAGACGGAGTTCGACGTGATCCTCGCGTCCGCGGGCGCCTCGAAGATCAACGTCATCAAGGTGGTGCGCGAGATCACGGGCCTCGGCCTGAAGGAAGCGAAGGACCTCGTGGACGGCGCCCCGAAGCCCATCAAGGAGAAGGTCTCCAAGGAAGAGGCCGAGAGCATCAAGGCGAAGCTCGAAGAGGCTGGCGCTTCGGTCGAGGTCAAGTAAGACAACTGCAGTGCGAGAGGGGTGCCCATTGGGCACCCTTTTTCGATGCGCCGGAGGTGGCGACGTGGAGCATTACTTTCGGGACAATCCTTCTGCGCCGAGCGAAGAACGCGTCGTGCGGATTGAAGTCCGCGGCTTCACGGTGGAGTTGGTGACGGATCGCGGTGTGTTCAGCAAGGCGGGTTTGGACGAAGGCACGCGCCGCCTGATTGAATCGGTGGATTTGACAGGCGCCGCATCCGCGCTCGATCTCGGCTGTGGCTACGGCCCGGTGACGGCGATTCTGGCCCGCGCCTACGCTGGCGTTGAATGGTGGATGATCGACGTCAATCGCCGGGCGGTGGAGCTGGCGCGTCGCAATACGATGGACCTTGTGCCTCCACCTAAGGTGATTGAACACGACGGCATCCCTCCGCAACTTGAGGTTCAATTCGATCACGTCCTGATGAATCCGCCGATTCGCGCGGGAAAGGCGACGGTGTTTCGCCTGTACGAAGAGGCGCGGCGAGCCCTGAAGCCCGGAGGGAAGCTCTGGGTTGTGATTCAGAAGAAGCACGGGGCGCCGTCCACCGAGGCGAAGCTGCGGGAACTGTTTGAGCGGGTGGATATCGCGCACAGGAAGGCGGGCTACTATGTGTTCTGCGCGGTGAGGCAACCTCGGTAGGTCCGGCATCGCCACCATCGGGAGGTGGGAAGGGCATTTTTCACTTGATCAACATAACGGCATGTGATATCATCAACCAATGCAAACTGAGTTGTTTGGACGGATGCCTCCTCTTCGCGCATAAAATCCATCATTTTGGGGAATAGGTGAATACGACTGGCGTGTCCATCATCGTCTAGCATGCCGAGTTGAAAGAGAAGTGCTGCACGCAAAAGTCCAGAACAGGCGGTCGCTCATCGGGCGTCGTCCTGGCGTCTTTTTGTGTGCGGCGCTTGTCTCTTTGTCTGACTTGGCTCGTCCGAGCTCAAGAAGACCTCTGATGCAAAGCCTCCTTTGCGCATCGTCCAACAAATCCGCTTGAGGGGTGACGGTTTTGCAGGGACACATGGTCAAGTACGGATGGGCGGAGCGCCGCAGTTACGCGCGCATTCGCGAGGTCCTCGATCTCCCAAACCTCATTGAGATCCAGCAGAAGTCGTACGAGTGGTTCCTGCGGGAAGGACTGCGCGAGACCTTCGCGGACATCTCTCCCATCACGGACTTCACCGGGAACCTTGTGCTCGAATTCGTGGATTACAGCCTCGGCGAGCCCAAGTACGACGTGGAAGAATCGAAGGAGCGCGATGTGACTTACGCGGCGCCGCTTCGCGTGAAAGTTCGTCTGCTCAACAAGGAGACGGGCGAGGTCAAAGAGCAAGAGGTGTTTCTCGGCGACTTTCCGCTCATGACCGAGACCGGCACCTTCATCATCAACGGTGCGGAGCGCGTCATCGTAAGCCAGCTCGTCCGCTCCCCCAGCGTCTATTATAGCAGCAAGATCGACAAGAATGGCAAACGTACGTTCGCGGCCACGGTGATTCCCAATCGGGGCGCATGGCTCGAATTTGAGACGGACGCGAAGGACGTCGTGTACGTCCGAATTGACCGCACCCGCAAGTTGCCCATCACGGTCCTGCTCCGGGCGCTCGGCTTGTCGTCGGACGCCGAGATCATCGAACTGTTGGGCGAGGACGAGTACTTGCAGAATACGCTGGACAAGGATACCACGGACTCGACGGAGCGCGCGCTCATCGAGATTTATGAGCGCTTGCGCCCGGGTGAGCCGCCGACGGTGGAGAACGCGCGTGCCCTGCTTGCGTCGCGGTTCTTCGATCCCAAGCGGTACGATCTCGCCGCGGTTGGGCGGTACAAGATCAACAAGAAGCTCCATCTGAAAAATCGCCTGTTGAATCAGCGCTTGGCGGAGACCATCGTCGACGAAGAGACGGGCGAGATCATTGCCGAAGCCGGGGCCGTCTTGGACCGCCGCACGCTGGACCGGTTGATTCCTCGCCTGTCGGGCAGGGTTGGGCGATTCAGCATCCGCGGCACGCGCGACTTGTTTGAGCACGACGAGATTCCGCTGCAGATGGTGAAGATCTTCAGTCCGGCGGAGGACGGAAAGATTCTGCACGTCATCTCGAACGGAGAACTGCCGTCGGACGTCAAATACATCACGCCGTCCGACATCATTGCCGCCATCTCGTACTTCTTCAACCTGCTGCGCGGCGTTGGGACGACGGATGACATTGATCACCTGGGCAACCGGCGCCTCCGGTCGGTGGGCGAGCTGTTGCAGAATCAGTTCCGCATCGGGCTCTCCCGCATGGAGCGCGTGGTGCGCGAGCGCATGTCCATTCAGGACGCGAGCGCCATCACACCGCAGGCGCTGATCAACATCCGCCCGGTGATTGCGGCCATCAAGGAGTTCTTTGGATCGAGCCAGCTGTCGCAGTTCATGGATCAGACGAATCCGCTCGCCGAACTCACGCACAAGCGGCGTCTTTCGGCGCTCGGGCCCGGTGGCCTCACGCGTGAGCGGGCCGGCTTCGAAGTGCGCGACGTGCACTACTCGCACTACGGCCGCATGTGCCCCATCGAGACGCCCGAAGGTCCGAACATCGGCCTCATCAACTCGCTCTCGACCTTTGCGCGCGTCAACGAGTACGGCTTCATCGAGACGCCATACCGGCGCGTCGATCCAGAGACGGGCGTGGTCACGGATCAGATTGATTACCTGACGGCGGATGAGGAGGAAAACTACCTCATTGCGCAGGCGAACGAGCCTCTGACAGAGGACGGTCATTTCGTCTCCGAGGAGATCACGGTGCGCTCGCGCGAGGACGTGATCACCGTGAGCCGAGATCGAATTGACTACATGGACGTGTCGCCGAAGCAGGTGGTGTCCGTTGCGACGGCGCTCATCCCGTTCCTTGAAAACGACGACGCGAACCGCGCGCTCATGGGATCGAACATGCAGCGCCAGGCAGTGCCGCTGCTCGTGACGGATTCGCCGTTCGTGGGGACGGGGATGGAGTACCAGGCGGCGAAGGACTCCGGGGTTTGCGTGGTTTCCAAGCACAATGGCGTCGTGGAGCGTGTGACGGCCCGCGAGATCTGGGTGCGCGAAGAGGCCGTCGTGGATGGGCAGGTCGTGAAGGGGAACATCCACAAATACAAGCTGATCAAGTTCGCGCGTTCGAACCAGAACACGTGCCTGAACCAGAGGCCCATCGTGCGCGAGGGCGATCGCGTCAAAGTTGGGGACATTCTCGCGGACGGCCCGGCGACACAAAAGGGCGAGCTGGCGCTCGGCCGGAACGTGCTCGTCGCGTTCATGACCTGGGAGGGCTACAACTACGAGGACGCGATTCTCATCTCGGAAAAGATGGTGAAGGAGGACGTCTACACGTCCATCCACATCGAGGAGTACGAAATTGAGGCGCGCGACACGAAGCTCGGGCCAGAGGAGATCACTCGCGACATCCCGAACGTCGGCGAAGACACGCTCAAAAACCTCGACGAACGCGGGATCATCCGTATCGGCGCGGAGATCACGACGAACGACATCCTCGTCGGCAAGGTGACGCCGAAGGGCGTGACGGAGCTTACCGCGGAAGAGCGGCTGCTGCACGCGATTTTCGGCGAGAAGGCTCGCGAAGTGCGCGACACGTCGCTGCGCGTGCCGCATGGAGGTGCCGGGATCGTCGTGGACGTCAAGGTGTTCACGCGCGAGAACGGCGACGAGCTGCCCGCTGGCGTGAACCAGTTGGTGCGCGTCTACGTCGCGCAGAAGCGCAAGATCTCGGAGGGCGACAAGATGGCCGGTCGCCACGGGAACAAGGGTGTCGTGGCGCGCATCCTGCCGGAGGAGGATATGCCGTTCCTCGAGGATGGGACGCCAGTCGAGATCGTCCTGAATCCGCTCGGCGTGCCGTCGCGTATGAACATCGGTCAGGTGCTGGAGACGCACCTGGGCATGGCCGCGAAGGTGCTGGGGCTGAAGATGGCCACGCCGGTGTTTGACGGCGCCAAGCCGGAGGACGTGTTTGAGACGCTGCGCGAGGCTGGCTTGCCCGAGGACGGCAAGCAGGTGCTCTACGACGGCCGGAGCGGCGAGCCGTTCGAAAACCGCGTCACCGTGGGATACGTGTACATGATGAAGCTGCATCACCTGGTGGACGACAAGATCCACGCGCGCTCCACGGGTCCGTACTCGCTCGTCACCCAACAGCCGCTCGGAGGCAAGGCGCAGTTCGGAGGACAGCGGTTTGGCGAGATGGAGGTCTGGGCCCTGGAGGCGTACGGCGCGGCTTACACGCTGCAGGAGCTCCTCACGGTCAAGTCGGACGACGTGGTGGGACGCGTCAAGACGTACGAGGCCATCGTCAAGGGCGAGAACGTGCCGGAGCCGGGTGTGCCGGAGTCGTTCAAGGTGCTCATCAAGGAGCTCCAGAGCCTGGGGATGGACGTGAAGATCTTGAGCGGCGACGAGCGCGAGATCGAGATGAAGGAGATGGACGACGACGAGGACAGCCCCGACAAGCTCAATCTGAACCTGGAGTACAACGAGGTCGGCGATTGACCCTGTGCGAGACCGATACCCAGGCACGACGATTGGAGGGTGCACAAGTTGTTTGACCTGAACAACTTTGAGTTCATGAAGATTGGGCTCGCGTCGCCAGAAAAGATCCGCTCTTGGTCGCACGGCGAGGTGAAGAAGCCGGAGACCATCAACTACCGCACACTCCGCCCGGAGAAGGAAGGGCTGTTCTGCGAAAAGATCTTCGGCCCGACGCGGGATTGGGAGTGCCACTGCGGCAAGTACAAGCGGATCCGCTACAAGGGCGTCGTGTGTGACCGGTGCGGCGTCGAGGTCACGCGGTCCAAGGTGCGGCGCGAGCGCATGGGGCACATCGAGCTGGCGGCGCCTGTCTCGCACATCTGGTTCTTCAAGGGCATCCCGAGCCGCATGGGGCTGATCCTCGACATGTCGCCGCGGGCGCTCGAGGAGGTCATCTACTTTGCATCGTACGTGGTGACCGATCCCGGCGACACGCCGCTCGAAAAGAAGCAGCTTCTTTCGGAGAAGGAGTACCGCTCCTACCGCGAGAAGTACGGCTATGCGTTCAAGGCGGGCATGGGCGCCGAGGCGATTCGCACGCTTCTGCAGGAGATCGATCTCGACCGCGAGGTGGAGGTCCTGCGCGAGGAGCTGCGCACGGCCCAGGGACAGCGGCGGAACCGCGCCATCAAGCGGCTTGAAGTCATTGAGGCATTTCGCCAGTCCGGCAACAAGCCGAGTTGGATGATCCTCGAGGCGCTGCCGGTGATTCCGCCTGACTTGCGCCCGATGGTGCAGTTGGACGGCGGTCGTTTCGCCACGTCCGACCTGAACGACCTGTACCGCCGTGTCATCAACCGCAACAACCGCCTGAAGCGCCTGCTCGATCTCGGCGCGCCCGACATCATTGTGCAGAACGAGAAGCGGATGCTGCAGGAGGCTGTGGACGCGCTGATCGACAACGGCCGGCGGGGTCGCCCGGTGACGGGGCCAGGCAATCGGCCGCTGAAGAGCCTGTCGCACATGCTGAAAGGCAAGCAGGGCCGCTTCCGCCAGAACCTGCTCGGCAAGCGCGTCGACTATTCCGGCCGATCCGTCATTGTGGTGGGGCCCGAGCTGCGCATGTACCAGTGCGGCCTGCCGAAAGAGATGGCTCTCGAGCTCTTCAAGCCGTTCGTCATGAAGGAACTCGTGGCGCGCGGCCTTGCGCACAACATCAAGAGCGCGAAGCGCAAGGTCGAGCGCGTGTCGGACGAGGTTTGGGACGTTGTGGAAGACGTCATCAAGCAGCACCCCGTGCTGTTGAACCGCGCGCCGACGCTGCACCGCTTGGGTATTCAGGCCTTCGAGCCCATTCTCGTTGAAGGCCGGGCGATCAAGTTGCACCCGCTCGTCTGCACGGCATACAATGCGGACTTTGACGGCGATCAGATGGCGGTGCACGTGCCGCTGTCTGCGGAGGCCCAGGCGGAAGCGCGCCTGCTCATGCTGGCTGCCCATAACATCCTCAACCCGAAGGATGGCAAGCCGGTCGTGACGCCGACGCAGGACATGGTGCTCGGCTCGTACTATTTGACCATTGAGCGGGAGGGCGCCCCTGCCGAAGGCAAGGTGTTTGCGTCCGTGTCCGAGGTGGAGTACGCCCTCCAGCAGCGGCTGATCACGCTGCAGACGCGCATCGTGCTGCCAGCCAACGTGATCGGTAAGACGTCGTTTACCGAGGCGCAGGCGAACGCACTCTTGATCACGACGCCGGGCAAGCTCATCTTCAACAGCATTTTCCCGGCCGACTTCCCGTACCTGAATTCGGCGGCGAAGTCGAACCTGCTCGGAGGTCCGCCGGACGACACGTTCATCTTCGAAAAGGGCGTGGATGTCCGCGAGGCGATTCGCAACCGTCCGGTGCCGAAGGCGGTCATCAAGAAGGACCTGGGCAACATCCTGGCGGAATGCTTCCGCCGCTATGGCACAACGATGACGGCCGAGATCCTCGACAAGGTGAAGCGGCTCGGGTTCCACTACTCGACGCTCGCGGGCATCACAATCTCCATCAGCGATGTCGTGGTGCCTGAGGAGAAGAAGCGCATCATCGCCGAAGCGGACGCCAAGGAGCACAAGCTGAAGCTTCAATATCGGCGCGGCCTCATCACGGAAGAGGAGCAGTATGTGACCTTCAGCCAGATTTGGTCGGAGGCCAAGGAGCAGATCTCGTCCATCCTCATGGAGAGCATGGACCAGTTCAATCCTATTTACATGATGGCCACCTCGGGTGCGCGTGGTTCCAACTCGCAGATCACTCAGCTCGCCGGTATGCGCGGTCTAATGGCGAATCCGTCCGGCGAGATCATCCAGCTGGCCATCAAGTCGAACTTCCGTGAGGGGCTGTCCGTGCTGGAGTACTTCATCTCGACGCACGGTGCACGCAAAGGCCTTGCCGATACGGCGCTCCGGACGGCCGACTCGGGTTACCTCACGCGCCGCCTCGTCGACGTCGCGCAGGACACGATTGTCCGCGAGCACGACTGCGGGACCGACAAGGGCCTGCGCGTGATGGAAATCCGCGACGGCAGCGAGGTCATCGAAGACCTGCGCGATCGCCTCGAAGGCCGAATCGCGTTCCAGGATGTGTATCATCCGGAGACGGGCGAGAAGATCGTCGGCAAGAACGAGATGATCGACGAAGAGGCCGCGGACAAGATTGTCACGGCGGGCATCAAAGAGGTCACCATCCGCTCCGTGCTGACCTGTCGCACGCGCCACGGGGTGTGCCAGCTCTGCTACGGCCGGAACCTGGCGACGGGCGACATGGTCGAGGTGGGAGAAGCGGTCGGCATTATTGCCGCGCAGTCCATCGGCGAACCGGGCACGCAGCTCACGATGCGCACGTTCCACACGGGTGGCGTCGCGGGCGACGATATCACGCAAGGTCTGCCGCGCGTGCAGGAGCTCTTCGAAGCGCGTAACCCGAAAGGCCAGGCCGTGATCGCGGAGTTCGATGGCGTGATCACCGACATTCGCGAGGGCAAGGACAAGCGCGAGATCGAGCTCACCGGCGAGAGCGAGACGAAGACGTACCAGATCCCATATGGCTCTCGGATTCGGGTCAGTGTCGGCCAGCAGTTGGAAGCCGGTGAGGAGCTCACGGAGGGCTCGGTCGACCCGAAGGAAATGCTGCGCGTCAAGGGCCTGCAGGGTGTGCAGAACTATCTGCTGCGCGAAGTACAGCGCGTCTATCGGCTGCAGGGCGTGGACATCAACGACAAGCACATCGAGGTCATGATCCGGCAGATGTTGCGCAAAGTTCGCATTCTCGATGCCGGCGACACGGAACTGCTGCCGGGGACCTATGTGGATCTGTTCGATTACGAGGCGGCCAACCGCGAGGCGCTCCTCTCGGGCCAAGAGCCTGCGGTGGCGCGTCCGGCCCTGCTCGGCATCACCAAGGCGTCCCTCGAGACCGATTCGTTCCTTTCGGCTGCGTCGTTCCAGGAGACGACGCGCGTGCTCACCGAGGCGGCCATCAAGGGCAAAGTGGATCGGCTGCTCGGCCTGAAGGAGAACGTGATCATCGGCAAGCTGATCCCGGCGGGCACGGGCATGGTGAGGTACCGCAGCGTGGAGCCGGAGCTGGTGCACCAGGGCGACGCAGAAGTCGCGGTCACGGGCGACGCGGATGCCGAACCAGAGGCCGTCCCGAGCGCGGAATAAGGGCTGCCGAGGCGCTGGGAAATTCGGGCTGTCGACCTGCGTTTGGTTGACAGCCCGGAAAGCGCGATGATAGAATTCCCTAGTGTGCGTCAGCACGATGTTTTCCATTGAGGAGGATCGTGCGGTGTCCCTTGACGACATACGCCAAGCGAAGAAGAAGACCGTCGGCACCAACCAGACGCTGAAGGCGTTGAGGCAACCGTCTGGTCGTGTGGTGTGCGTGTATGTCGCGAAGGATGCCGAGCCGAGGGTGACAGAACCCGTGGTGCAATTGGCGTCGAAGCTCGGAGTTCCGATTGAATGGGTCGACACCATGCGGCAACTCGGGAAGGCTTGCGGCATAGAGGTCGGCGCGGCTTCCGCCTGCATTCTGGGGGAGTAGCGGCGTTTCGCTTCGGCGTGCTTTTTGTTTGCGGACCGATGAACCGCCAGGGTCTGTGGTCTTGCGAAAGGGTCAACCGCGGTGATTTGGAACACACGAGAGGAGGTGCACGGGTGCCGACCATCAACCAATTGGTGCGCAAAGGCCGGAAGGCCGTCGTGAAGAAGTCCAAGGCGCCTGCGCTGCAATTCGGCTACAACAGCCAGATCAAGAAGCTCACGGATCTGCCGTCTCCGCAAAAGCGCGGTGTCTGCACGCGTGTGGGCACGATGACGCCGAAGAAGCCGAACTCCGCCCTGCGGAAATACGCGCGTGTTCGCCTGACGAACACGATTGAAGTCACGGCGTATATTCCGGGCATCGGGCACAACCTGCAGGAGCACTCGGTCGTGCTTGTGCGCGGCGGACGCGTCAAGGACCTGCCTGGCGTTCGCTACCACATCGTCCGCGGTGCGTTGGATGCGGCCGGTGTGAAGGATCGCATGCAGGGTCGCTCGAAGTACGGCGCGAAGCGGCCGAAGAAGTAAGGGCGTTCGGCTGCGCGCGGTTGAGCATTTCAGTTTGGCGTGAGGTTTGTTTGGAAAGGAGGGGGCAGTGTGCCGAGAAAGGGGCCCGTCCCAAAGCGTGACGTGTTGCCGGATCCCGTGTACAACAACAAGTTGGTGGCTCGCCTCATCAACAAGGTGATGGTGGACGGCAAGAAGGGGATCGCGGAGCGCATCGTCTACCGGGCGTTCGACATCATCCGCGAGCGCACCGGCAAGGATCCGATGGAGGTCTTTGAGGCGGCGATGCGGAATGTGATGCCCGTGCTGGAGGTCAAGGCTCGCCGCGTGGGCGGATCGAACTACCAGGTGCCCGTGGAGGTGCGCCCGGAACGCCGGATTTCCCTCGGCCTTCGCTGGTTGGTGCAATACGCGCGCCTGCGGAGCGAAAAGGGCATGGAGTACCGCCTGGCTGCCGAGTTGATGGATGCCGCCAACAACGCCGGTGGCGCCGTCCGCAAGCGTGAGGACACCCACCGCATGGCGGAAGCCAACAAGGCATTCGCACATTATCGCTGGTAATCTGACGGTTAGAAGGGAGGCGGCGCGATGGCACGCGCATTCCCGCTCGAGAAGACGCGGAATATCGGCATCATCGCTCACATCGATGCCGGTAAGACAACGACGACCGAGCGTATCCTGTTTTACACTGGCCGCGTCCACAAGATCGGCGAGGTGCACGAAGGTGCCGCGACGATGGACTGGATGGTCCAGGAGCAGGAGCGCGGGATCACCATCACGTCCGCCGCTACGACCTGTCAATGGAAGGGGCACCGCATCAACATCATCGACACGCCAGGGCACGTGGACTTCACGGTCGAGGTGGAGCGTTCCCTGCGCGTGCTCGACGGGGCGGTCGCGGTCTTCGACGCCAAAATGGGCGTCGAGCCCCAGTCGGAGACGGTGTGGCGGCAGGCAGACAAGTATCACGTTCCTCGTATCGCCTATGTCAACAAGATGGACATCGTGGGCGCGGACTTCCTCGCGTGCGTCGATCAGATGAAGAACCGCCTGGGTGCCAAGGCGGTCCCGATTCAGCTGCCCATCGGCGCGGAGGACACGTTCAAGGGAATGGTCGATCTCATCGAGATGAAGGCCATCATTTACACGGACGATCTCGGCACGCGCGCCGAGAACACGGACATCCCGCCGGAGATGCAGTCGCTCGCCGAGGAAAAGCGCGCTGAGATGATCGAGGCCGTCGCCGAGGTCAACGAGGAACTCATGATGAAGTACCTCGAGGGCGAAGAGCTGACCATCGAAGAGATCAAGGCGGGGCTCCGCGAGGGCACCTGCAAAGGCGTCCTCTTCCCGGTGCTGTGCGGATCTTCCTACCGCAACAAGGGCGTCCAGCCGATGTTGGATGCCGTCGTGGAGTATCTCCCGGCACCGAACGACATCCCGGCCATCAAAGGCTTCACGCCCGAGGGTCAAGAGGTGGAGCGCCACTCGTCCGACACCGAGCCGTTTGCGGCGCTCGCGTTTAAGATTATGAGCGACCCGTTCGTCGGAAAGCTGGCCTTCTTCCGCGTGTACTCAGGCACGCTGCAGTCGGGCTCGTACGTGCTGAACTCGACCAAGGGCAAGCGCGAGCGTATTGGACGCATCTTGCAGATGCACGCCAATCACCGCGAGGAGATCGAAGAGGTCTACGCGGGCGACATCGCCGCTGCTGTGGGACTCAAGGATACCACCACGGGCGACACTTTGTGCGACGAGAAGAACGTCGTCGTTCTGGAGTCCATGGACTTCCCGGACCCGGTCATCTCGGTGTCCATCGAGCCGAAGACCAAGGCGGACCAGGACAAGATGGCGCTCGCGCTCCAGAAGCTCGCCGAAGAGGATCCGACCTTCCGGACGTACACGGACCAGGAGACGGGTCAGACCATCATCCAGGGAATGGGCGAGCTGCACCTGGAGATCATCGTCGACCGCATGCAGCGCGAGTTCAAGGTCGAGTGCAACGTGGGCAAGCCCCAGGTGGCGTACCGCGAGACCATCACGAAGCGCGTGGATCAAGAGGGGCGCTTCGTCCGGCAGTCGGGCGGGCGCGGCCAATATGGCCACGTCAAGATCATTTTGGAGCCGCTCGAGCGCGGGCAGGGCTTCGTGTTCGAGAACAAGATCGTCGGCGGTGTGGTGCCGAAGGAGTACATCCCCGCTGTCGAAGAAGGCATCCAGGAGGCCATGCGCAATGGCGTGCTGGCGGGTTATCCGCTGGTAGACATCAAGGCCACGCTGTACGACGGCTCGTATCACGAGGTGGACTCCAGCGAAATGGCCTTCAAAATCGCCGGATCCATGGCGCTGAAGGCTGGTGCCGAGAAGGCGAATCCCACCCTCCTCGAACCTGTCATGCGCGTCGAAGTGACGGTGCCCGAGGAGTACATGGGTGATATTCTGGGCGACGTCAACGCCCGCCGCGGCCGCGTGGAGGGCATGGAGACGCGCGGCAACGCCAGCGTCATCAAGGCCTATGTGCCTCTGGCTGAGATGTTTGGTTATTCGACCTCTCTGCGGTCGCGCACGCAAGGGCGCGGCACGTATTCGATGGAACTCGCCTATTACGACGAGGTTCCGCGGAACGTTGCAGAGGGGATTATCAAGAAGAACAAAGGCGAATAAGGAGTGAACTCTGGTGGCTAAGGAGAAATTTGAGCGCACGAAACCCCACGTCAACATTGGGACCATCGGCCACGTCGACCATGGCAAGACGACCCTGACCGCTGCCATCACGTCCGTGTTGGCTGCGAAGGGTAAGGCAAAGGCGCAGCGTTACGAGGACATTGACAGGGCTCCGGAAGAGCGCGAGCGCGGTATCACCATCAACACGGCGCACGTCGAGTATGAGACCGACAACCGCCACTACGCGCACGTGGACTGCCCTGGGCACGCTGACTACGTGAAGAACATGATCACCGGTGCTGCGCAGATGGACGGCGCCATCCTCGTGGTGTCCGCTGCTGACGGCCCGATGCCGCAGACCCGCGAGCACATCCTCCTGTCCCGGCAGGTCGGCGTTCCGTACATCGTCGTGTTCCTCAACAAGTGTGACATGGTGGACGACGAGGAACTGCTCGATCTCGTCGAGATGGAAGTTCGCGAGCTTCTCAACGAGTATGAGTTCCCTGGCGACGATGTGCCGGTTGTCCGCGGTTCCGCTCTGAAGGCTCTGGAAGGCGATCCGCAGTGGGTTGCGAAGATCGACGAGCTCATGGCCGCGGTGGACGAGTACATCCCGACGCCGGAGCGCGACACGTCGAAGCCGTTCCTCATGCCGGTCGAGGACGTGTTCACCATCACCGGTCGTGGTACCGTGGCGACGGGTCGTGTGGAGCGCGGCACGTTGAAGGTCGGTGACGAGGTCGAGATCGTGGGCCTGCGTGAGGACCGCCGCAAGACGGTTGCGACAGGTATCGAGATGTTCCGGAAGCTCCTCGACGAGGCGCAGGCGGGTGACAACATCGGTGCTCTGTTGCGCGGCGTGGAGCGCAAGGACGTGGAGCGTGGACAGGTTCTCTGCAAACCTGGCAGCATCAACCCTCACACGAAGTTCGAGGCTGAGGTTTACGTCCTGACGAAAGAAGAAGGTGGCCGCCACACGCCGTTCTTCAACGGCTATCGGCCGCAATTCTACTTCCGTACGACAGACGTCACGGGGGTTGTCCAGTTGCCGGAGGGCACCGAGATGGTGATGCCTGGCGACAACATCTCCATGTCTGTGGAGCTCATCGCTCCCATCGCTGTCGAGGAGGGTACGCGCTTCTCGATTCGCGAGGGCGGTCGTACGGTCGGCGCTGGCGTCGTGACCAAGATCACGCAATAACGCCGTTCCGCGCGGCAAGTGCATAGCAATGGTGAGAAGGCGGTCATCAGGCCGCCTTCTCGCATGTGGGCGGACTCAGCGCCGGTGCGGAGCTGCCGAGACTGAACTGGCGCGCGGCTCTTGTCAGCGCATCGAGCGTCTAGTATAATATCGGGCGTTGGTCTCTTAAGGCGATGAGGCGGAAGGTTGCCCATGTGTCCAGCGCCATATGGGATACCGCTGGGGGAATTTCCGCTGAGTATGTCCAACGAATTGGGCGACAAAGGAGGGAAAACATATGGCGAAGCAAAAGATCCGGATCCGCCTGAAGGCGTATGATCACACGGTATTGGATCAATCTGCGGAGCGCATCGTCGAAACGGCGAAACGCTCGGGGGCGAAGGTGTCTGGGCCTGTGCCGCTTCCGACGGATCGCGAGGTGTACACGATTCTGCGCGCTCCTCACAAGTACAAGGATTCGCGGGAGCAGTTTGAGATTCGCACGCACAAGCGATTGATCGACATCCACAATCCGACGCCGCAGACGGTGGATGCGCTCATGCGCCTCGACCTGCCTTCGGGTGTGGACATCGAGATCAAGCTTTGATCATAGTGTGAAACGCGTGGATGCGTTGTAACGTGCGACGAGGAGGTGCACGCTTTGAAAGGAATTCTCGGGCGCAAGCTCGGCATGACGCAGGTCTTCACGGAGGACGGAGACGTTGTGCCGGTGACAGTGATTGAGGCAGGCCCGTGTGTCGTGCTCCACAAGCGCGTCCTGGACAGGGATGGCTATGAGGCGATTCAGCTGGGCTTTGCGGACAAGAAGGCGAGTCGTGCGACGAAGCCGGAAGTTGGGCATGCGGCGAAGGCCGGTACGGCCCCCAAGCGGTACATCCGTGAGATCCGCGGCGTGAACGTGGGAGACTACGAGGTTGGGCAACAGTTGAAGGCTGACATCTTTGCGCCTGGCGATATCGTGGATGTGACCGGCGTGTCGAAGGGCAAGGGCTTCGCGGGCCCCATTAAGCGCCACAATCAGCATCGCGGGCCGATGGCGCACGGTTCGAAGTATCACCGCGGCGTGGGTTCGCTCGGATCCATCGCGCCAAACCGCACGTTCAAGGGTCAGACGATGGCGGGGCGCATGGGAGGCGAGCGGGTGACCGTGCAGAACCTCGAGGTCGTCAAGGTCGATTCGGAGAAGAACGTCATTCTGATCAAAGGTTCGGTGCCGGGGCCTCGCAATTCGTTTGTGACTATCCGCTCGGCTGTGAAGCAGCCGGCTCAGCAGTGAGGAGCCTGACTGAAAGGAGGAAGACGACATGCCGACAGTCGCTGTATTGAACACGGCCGGCCAGCAGGTGGGCGAGATCGAGCTGAAGGAGAAGATCTTCGGTGCGCCGATCCGGCCGGATCTGATGCACATCGTGGTCCTGCAGTATCTCGCCGCTCGGCGCCGCGGGACGCACAAGACGAAGACGCGCTCGGAAGTTTCCGGCGGTGGCCGCAAGCCCTGGCGCCAAAAGGGTACGGGTCGTGCGCGCCAAGGCAGCATTCGCGCGCCGCAGTGGCGCGGAGGCGGCGTGGTGCATGGGCCGACGCCGCGGTCGTACGCGTTCAAGGTGCCGAAGAAGGTACGGCGCGCCGCGCTGTACAGCGCCCTCTCTTCCAAAGTGCAAGAGGGCAAGATTGTCGTGGTGGAAGGATTCGAGTTTGAACGCCCGAAGACGAAGGACATGGTCGGCGTCCTGCAAAACTTGAATGTGGAGAAGGCGCTGATTGTGGACGGCGAAAAGAAGCGGCCGGTCTACCTCTCGGCGCGCAACGTTCCGAACGTGAAGTACATGGAGGCGGCGGGCCTCAATGTGTACGAACTCCTCCGTCACGACCATCTCGTGCTGACCAAGGACGCCGTTCAGAAGGTGGAGGAGGTGTTCGCCTGATGGATCCGCGCGATTTGATCAAGCGCCCGATTATCACGGAGCGCTCCACGGAATTGATGGAAGAGAACAAGTATGTGTTTGAGGTCGATCGCCGCGCGAACAAGGTTGAGATCCGTAAGGCGATTGAAAAGTTGTTCGACGTTCAGGTGGAGTCCGTGCACACCATGAATGTGCACGGCAAACAGAAGCGCGTGGGGAAGTTCGTCGGCCGCACGCCGGACTGGAAGAAGGCTATTGTCAAACTGAAGCCCGGCTCGAAGACGATCGACTTCTTCGGCGAGTCGTGATGGTAGTCCACTGATAAGGAGGTCGTCTCGATGGGGATTAAGAAGTATCGCCCGACTTCTCCCGGTCGCCGCTTCATGTCGGTCTCGACGTTCGACGAGATCACGACGGACCAACCGGAGAGGTCGCTGCTCGTCCCGCTGAAAAAGAAAGCGGGTCGCAACAATCAAGGCCGCATCACCGTGCGCCATCGGGGTGGCGGGCACAAGCGGATGTACCGCCTGATTGACTTCAAGCGGAACAAGGATGGTGTGCCGGCGAAGGTCGCCACGATTGAGTACGACCCGAACCGGTCCGCCCGCATCGCGCTGCTTCACTATCTGGACGGCGAAAAGCGCTACATCCTGGCGCCGCACGGCCTGAAGGTGGGCGATGTGGTGATGAGCGGAGACGACGTCGATATTCGCGTCGGCAACGCGCTGCCGCTCCGCTCGATTCCTGTGGGTACCGTCATCCACAACATCGAGCTTCGCCCCGGCCACGGCGGCCAGCTGGCTCGCGCGGCGGGCGCAAGCGCGCAGCTCATGGCAAAAGAGGGCGACTACGCGCAAGTCCGTCTGGCATCGGGCGAGGTGCGCAAGATCCGCGTGGAATGCCGTGCGACCATTGGACAGGTCGGAAATCTGGATCACGAAAACATCACACTCGGCAAGGCTGGGCGCAGCCGCTGGATCGGGCGCAGGCCCACGGTTCGCGGTTCTGCCATGAACCCGGTGGATCACCCGCACGGCGGTGGCGAAGGCAAGGCGCCGATCGGCCGCAAGTCGCCGATGTCGCCGTGGGGCAAGCCGACGCTGGGTAAGAAGACCCGGAAGAAGAACCATCCGACCGACAAGTACATTGTCCGCCGTCGGACGAAGTAAGGCGAAAGTTACGTTGACTTGGAAGGGAGGTCGTTCGCAGTGGCTCGTTCTTTGAAGAAGGGTCCGTTCTGTGACGCCCATCTCATGAAGAAGGTCGAGGCTCTGAACGCCTCGGGCGAGAAGAAGGTCATCAAGACGTGGTCTCGCCGCTCGACCATCTTTCCGCAATTCGTGGGGCACACGTTCGCGGTGCATGACGGACGCAAACACGTGCCGGTGTATGTGACGGAGGATATGGTCGGACATAAGCTGGGTGAGTTCGTCCCGACGCGGACATTCCGCGGTCACGCCGGAGATGAGAAGTCGTCGCGCTCGCGTTGACGTGATGGGAGCATGCTGGGGTGGCTGGTAGAGGCCAGCCCCAAACGAAGGAGGTCGTGTCATGGCATCGACGCAGTCGGAAACGCGGACGGCTCGCGCGGTTGCGCGTTACCTGCGGATCGCGCCGCGGAAAGCTCGCCTGGTGGTCGACTTGGTGCGCGGCAAGAACGTGCAGGAGGCGCTCGCCATCCTGAAGTTTACTCCGCGGGGCGCGTCGCCGTTGGTCGAAAAAGTGCTGCGCTCTGCAATCGCAAACGCAGAAAACAATCACAACATGGACGTGGATAGGCTGTACGTCAAGGAAATCTACGTGGACGAGGGACCGACGCTGAAGCGCTGGCATCCCCGCGCGCAAGGCCGTGCCTTCAGCATTTTCAAGCGCACGAGCCATATCACCGTCGTGGTGGCGGAACGGTAAGGAGGGATTGCCTGCATGGGGCAAAAAGTCAACCCAATCGGCCTTCGCATTGGGATCATCCGTGACTGGGAAGCGAAATGGTACGCCAACAAGAAGGACTATCAGGACCTCCTTCACGAGGACCTGAAGATCCGCAACTATGTCATGCATCGCCTGAAGGATGCCGCCGTGAGTTCGGTCGAGATCGAGCGCGCCGCGAATCGGATCAACGTGACGATTCACACGGCGAAACCCGGCATGGTGATCGGCAAGGGTGGCCAGGAAGTCGACGCCCTGCGCAACGAGCTGAACAAGCTGACGGCGAAGCGCGTTCACATCTCCATCTCGGAGATCAAGCAACCGGATCTGTGCGCGAAGCTGGTGGCGGAGAGCATTGCGCAACAGCTTGAACGGCGCGTGGCATTTCGCCGTGCGATGAAGCAGGCCATCCAGCGTTCGATGCGCGCTGGCGCAAAGGGCGTGCGCGTGCAGGTGTCCGGCCGGTTGGGCGGCGCTGAAATTGCCCGCACGGAGGGCTACGTGGAGGGCACGGTTCCTCTGCAGACGCTTCGGGCGGATATCGATTACGCGCTCGCCGAGGCGCACACGACGTACGGACGGATCGGCGTGAAAGTATGGATTTACCGGGGAGAAGTGTTGCCGAAGCGGAAGAACACCCAGGCGGAGGCGGCTTCCGAAGCGGTTCAGGGAGGTTGATGGACCATGTTGATGCCAAAGCGCGTGAAGTACCGCAAGGAGCATCGCGGTCGCATGAAGGGGCGCGCGAAGGGCGGACAGACGGTCGCGTTTGGCGAGTACGGGTTGGTGGCGCTTGAGCCCGCCTGGGTGACGAACCGGCAGATTGAAGCCGCCCGTATTGCGATGACGCGCTACATGCGCCGCGGTGGCAAGGTGTGGATTAAGATCTTCCCGTCCAAGCCTGTGACGAAGAAGCCTGCCGAGACCCGTATGGGTAGCGGTAAGGGTTCGCCGGAGATGTGGGTTGCGGTTGTGAAGCCGGGCCGCGTGTTGTTCGAAGTGGCCGGCGTGAGCGAAGAGGTTGCGCGTGAAGCGATGCGCCTTGCTGCGCACAAGCTGCCGATCAAGTGCAAGTTTGTGACTCGTGAAGAAGTGGGTGGTGACGCGAATGAAGGCAACTGAGCTTCGGAGTCTGAGTGACGAGGAGCTGAAGGCCCGGATCGATGGGCTGAAGGACGAGTTGTTCAACCTCCGCTTCCAACTCGCTACGGGTCAATTGGAGAATCCTATGCGCATTCGGCAGGTTCGCAAGGATATCGCGCGCGCGAAGACGATCCTGCGTCAACGCGAGTTGGGTATCGGTTAAGAGAGGAGGTTCTTTGTATGGCTGAGAATGAGCGCAATCAACGCAAGGTTCGCGTCGGCAAGGTCGTGAGCGACAAGATGGATAAGACCATTGTCGTCGCCGTCGAGGAGCACGTGATGCACCCGCTCTACGCGAAGACGGTCCGTCGCACGAAGAAGTTCAAGGCGCACGACGAACATAACGAGGCGAAAATCGGGGACATCGTGCGGATTATGGAGACTCGGCCGCTCAGCAAGGAGAAGCGCTGGCGCCTGGTCGAGATCGTGGAGCGGGCCGAGATCGTTTGATTTGGCTGCCTGTTGAAGGGAGGATACGGCGATGATTCAACCGCAAACGCGGCTCGTGGTTGCGGACAACTCGGGCGCGAAGGAGATCATGTGCTTCCGCGTGCTCGGCGGTTCGAACCGAAAATACGCGAACATCGGCGACGTGATCGTGGCGTCCGTCAAGAGTGCAACACCCGGTGGCGTTGTCAAGAAGGGCGACGTCGTGAAGGCCGTCATCGTGCGGAGCAAGCGCGGCATTCGCCGCAATGACGGCTCGTACATCCGGTTCGACGAGAACGCGGCTGTCATCATCCGCGAAGACAAGAGCCCTCGCGGAACGCGCATCTTTGGGCCGGTTGCGCGTGAGCTGCGCGATCGCGACTTCATGAAAATCATCTCGTTGGCACCCGAGGTGCTGTGACTGGAAGAGCGCGAGGAGGGGGTGTGACCGTGCCAAAGCTGCGTGTGAAGACCGGCGATAAGGTGGTCGTGATCGCAGGTAAGGACAAGTCGAAGCAGGGGCGGATCCTGAAGGTGTATCCGAAGGAAGGCCGTGTGGTGGTCGAGGGCGTGAACGTCGTGAAGCGCCACACGAAGCCGAATCCACAGCACCCCGAGGGCGGGATTGTGGAGAAAGAGGCCCCCATTCACGTGTCGAACGTGATGATTGTGGATCCGAAGACGGGCGAGCCCACGCGCGTGGGATACAAATTCCTCGAGGACGGGCGCAAGGTCCGGTACGCGAAAAAGTCTGGCGAAATCCTTGACTGAGTAGCCAGGTGAAAGGAGGGAACAGCGTTGGCTCGTTTGTTGGAAAAGTACCGGAATCAGGTGGTTCCGGCATTGATGAAGCAGTTCGAGTACAAAAATGCGATGCAGGTTCCGCGGCTCGAGAAGATCGTGATCAACATGGGCCTCGGCGAGGCGACGCAGAACCCGAAGGTGATTGACGCGGCGGTGGAAGACCTGCGCGCCATCTCGGGCCAGCAGCCTGTGGTCACGCGGGCGAAGAAGTCCATCGCAGGTTTTCGCCTGCGGCAGGGTATGCCCATCGGCGTGAAAGTCACGCTCCGGGGCGAGAGGATGTATCACTTCCTGGATAAGCTGATGAATCTCGCGCTTCCGCGCGTTCGTGACTTCCGCGGAGTGTCGCCGCGCTCGTTCGACGGCCGGGGGAACTACACGCTGGGTCTGCGCGAGCAGCTGATTTTCCCCGAGATCGACTACGACAAGATCGACAAGGTCCGCGGCCTGGAGGTCGTGGTGGTCACCACCGCGAAGACGGACGAAGAAGCGCGGGCGCTTTTGACCGAGCTGGGAATGCCGTTCCGCCAGTAATGGAAAGGGAGGTCCTACGGTGGCCAAGAAATCGATGATTATCAAGGCGCAGCGGAAGCCGAAGTTCAGCACTCGCGCGTACACGCGCTGCCGCATCTGCGGTCGGCCGCACTCCGTGTACCGCAAGTTCGGCGTGTGCCGCATCTGCTTCCGCGAGCTGGCATACAAGGGACAGCTGCCGGGCGTCAAGAAGGCCAGTTGGTAATCGGGAAGTGGAAGGAGGCGAGCTCGCATGATGACGGATCCGATTGCAGATATGCTCACGCGCATTCGCAACGCGAACCTCGTTCGCCATGAGAAGGTGGAGGTTCCGGCTTCGAAGGTGAAGCGCGCGATCGCGGAGATTTTGAAGAACGAAGGCTACATCCGGGATGCGGAGTACATCCAGGACGGCCCGCAGGGCACCATTCGCCTGTTTCTCAAGTACGGCAAAAACAATGAGCGCGTGATCACCGGGGTGAAGCGCATTTCGAAGCCCGGGCGCCGCGTGTACGTGGGCCACGAGGACCTGCCGCGTGTGCTCGGTGGACTCGGCATCGCGATTATCTCGACGTCGAAGGGCATTATGACGGATCGCGAGGCGCGCAGGCAGGGTGTCGGCGGCGAGGTTATTTGCTACGTCTGGTAAGTCGGGACGACGGGAGGTGTCATGAATGTCTCGTATTGGTCGCAAGCCGATCCCGATCCCGGCAGGGGTTGAGGTGTCGGTCAACGCCGGGGAAGTGACGGTGAAAGGGCCGAAAGGCCAACTTGCTCGCCGTATCCATCCTGACATGAAGGTCATCGTGCAGGACAACCAGGTGGTCGTGGAGCGCCCGTCGGATGAGAAGGTGCATCGTGCGCTGCACGGCACGACGCGGAGCGTCATCGCCAACATGGTTGAGGGCGTGACGAATGGGTACGCGAAGAATCTCGAGCTGGTTGGCGTGGGTTACCGCGCCACAAAGCAGGGGAACAAGGTGACCCTGTCGGTCGGCTTCTCGCATCCGGTGGAGTTGCCGCAGACGGAAGGCATTGAGCTGGAAGTGCCCGCGCAGAACAGGATCGTCGTGCGTGGCATCGACAAGGAGCTCGTCGGCATCTACGCTGCGAAGGTCAGGTCCATCAGGCCGCCCGAGCCGTATAAGGGCAAGGGCATTCGTTATGAAGGGGAAAACGTGCGGCGCAAGATCGGCAAGACCGGTAAGAAGTGATGCCGGCGGTTGTGCCGCTTGAGCAAAGGAGTGAACAGCGTGATTACCAAGGCAAACCGCAACGAAGCGCGCAAACGGCGTCACGTGCGGGTTCGGTCGAAGGTGTTCGGAACGCCCGAGCGGCCGCGACTGAACGTGTTCCGGTCCAATAAGCACATCTATGCTCAACTCATCGATGACACCGTGGGACACACGATTACGGCCGCATCGAGTCTGGAAAATGGCTTTGAGGGCAACGGCGGGAACGTGGAAGGGGCGCGTCAGGTGGGGCGCCTGATCGCCGAGCGTGCACTTGCGAAGGGATACAAGAAGGTCGTGTTCGATCGCGGCGGTTACCTGTACCATGGTCGTGTTCAGGCGCTTGCGGATGCCGCCCGTGAAGCGGGGCTCGATTTCTAATCCGACAGAGAGGAAGGTGTGCACGTGCGCATTGACCCGAATCAATTGGAGTTGACGGAGCGCGTCGTCCATGTGAATCGCGTGGCGAAGGTCGTGAAGGGCGGCCGGCGCTTCTCGTTCTCGGCGCTCGTGGTGGTCGGCGACGGTCACGGTCGTGTGGGTGCGGGCCTCGGCAAGGCACAGGAGGTGCCGGATGCGATTCGCAAAGGCATTGAGGACGCGAAGAAGCATCTGATCGAGGTTCCCCTTCGAAAGACGACCATTCCGCACGAAGCGTTGGGCCACTTTGGCGCAGGCAAGGTGCTGGTGAAGCCGGCTCCGGAAGGTAGCGGCGTGATCGCCGGCGGCCCTGTTCGCGCTGTGCTCGAGTTGGCAGGGATTAAGGACATCGTGACGAAGTCACTCGGGTCCAACAACCCCATCAACATGGTGCACGCGACCATCGATGCGCTGAAGCAGCTGAAGCGGCCGGAGGAAGTCGCGCGGCTTCGCGGAAAGTCGCTTGAAGAGATTCTGTGAAGAGGAGGCGTACACGGTGGCGAAGAAGCTCGCAATTCGGCTCGTTCATAGCCCCAACGGACGCCAACCCGTGCAGCGCAAAACGGCCGCGGCACTAGGGTTCCGCAAGTTGTATCAGACGGTCGTGCGGGAAGACACGCCGGTGATTCGCGGCATGGTGAACCGCATTCGCCATCTGGTTGAAGTGTCAGAGGTCGACGAGTGAGAGGGAGGTGTGACGGATGAAACTGCATGAGCTGAAGCCCGCAGAAGGTTCGAAGCACCGCAAGAAGCGGGTGGGCCGCGGCACCAGTTCCGGCCACGGCAAGACGTCCACGCGTGGCTCGAAGGGCCAGTGGGCGAGATCGGGTGGCGGCGTGCGTCCAGGATTCGAAGGTGGTCAGACGCCGCTGTTCCGACGCTTGCCGAAGCGGGGTTTCACCAATGCCCGGTTCAAAAAGGTGTACGCGACGGTCAACGTGGATCGGCTGAACGTCTTCCCCGCTGGAACGGTCGTGACGCCGGAGATGTTGCTCGAGCGCCGGATCATTCGCGAACCGCTGGACGGGCTCAAAATTCTCGGCGAGGGCGAGTTGCAGGTGAGCCTGACGGTGAAAGCCCACGCGTTCTCATCCTCGGCGAAGGCGAAGATTGAGGCCGCGGGTGGCACCGTCGAGGTGATCTGACGTGTGGCAGGCCATCGCCAACTTATGGCGCCTGAAGCACCTGCGCAAACGCATCCTGTTCACGTTGATGGTTCTTGCCGTGTACCGGATTGGAACGTACATTCCGGTGCCCGGCATGAACGTGAGCGCCCTGAATGCGGGCGCCGGGAACAACGCCCTGTTCAGCTTGCTGAACATGTTCTCCGGCGGCGCATTTTATCGGTTTTCGATCTTCGCGATGAGTGTCACGCCGTACATCACTGCGTCGATCATCGTGCAATTGTTGCAGTCGGGCGTGATCCCGCGGTTTGAGGAGTGGCAGAAGGAGGGTGAGTCCGGGCGGCAAAAGCTGACCCAGGTCACCCGCTATCTGACCGTGGCTCTCGGTCTGCTGCAGGCCGCGGGCTTCACGTATATGTTCGCAAAATCGGGACTGCTGCTTCCCGGGGCGAACAACTGGTGGTCGTACGTCGTGATCGTGGTCACGTTGACGGCCGGAGATACGCTCCTCATGTGGTTCGGCGAGATGATCACGGAGAAGGGCGTCGGAAACGGCATCTCGCTGCTCATTTTCACAAGCATCCTGTCTCGCTTCTCGACCCTCGGGCAAGAGGTGTACGCGAGCTGGTTCATGAATCAGTCGGGTCACCTCTTCCTCGGGATTCTGAAGACGCTGATCCTGATCGCGGGGATCGTGGTCATCTTTGCGCTGATCGTGCTCGTTCAGCAGGCGGAGCGAAAAATCCCAGTTCAATACGCGAAGCGCGTGGTGGGACGGACGGTCTATTCGGGCCAGCAGTCGTACATCCCCATCAAGTTGCTCGCGGCTGGCGTGATCCCAGTGATCTTCGCCATCTCGCTCCTGTTTCTGCCCTACACCATCGCGTCGTACTTTCAATCGCATCACTGGGCCGAGTTTATTCTGCGCTACTTGAGCCCGCAGACCGGCTGGTTCATGGGCGCAGAAGTGATTCTCATCATCCTGTTCACGTTCTTCTACACGCACGTTCAGATCAACCCGCAGCAGCTGGCAGAGCAGTTGCAAAAGCACGCGGGCTTCATTCCGGGCGTGCGGCCGGGACACGAAACCGAGGTGTACATCATCAAGGTCATCAACCGAGTCACGGTGTTCGGGTCCGTGTTTCTGGGTGTGATATCCGTACTGCCGTTCGTTCTTCTGGGCGCCATGAATCTCACCGATTACAACATTCAGGGCACGTCGCTGATCATTCTCGTCGGCGTTGCGCTGCAGACGATGCAGCAGATGGAAGGCCAGTTGCTCCAGCGCCAGTACCGGGGATTCATCCGCGAGTGACCGGGTGCACTGGTCGCTCGCGCAAGGAGGAGGATGTCCGTGCAGGTCATTTTGATTGGATTGCCGGGCGCCGGAAAGGGAACGCAGGCCGCGAAAATTCAAGCGGAGTTCGGCATCCCCCACGTTTCGACGGGAGACATGTTCCGGCAAGCTATTGCTTCAGGGAGCGATCTCGGCCGACAGGTGAAGGCGTATCTCGACTCCGGGCGCTTGGTGCCTGATGAGACCACTGTCGCAGTGGTGCGCGACAGGCTGCTGCAACCGGACGCGGAGAAGGGATTCCTTTTGGACGGCTTTCCGCGTACGGTTCCGCAGGCGCGGGCACTCGATGATTTGCTGCAGGAACTCGGCAAGCCGCTCGACTGCGTCCTGTACATCCACGTCGATCCTTCGGTCCTGAAGGAACGCTTGACAGGACGGCGCATATGTCGTTCGTGTGGGGCGACATACCACGTCAAGTTCCAGCCGCCGAAGGTGGAAGGGGTCTGCGACGTGTGCGGCGGCGAACTGTATCAGCGCGCTGACGACTCCGAGGAGGCGGTCGCGACGCGGCTTGAGCAGTTTAAGCAGACGGAGCCGCTCATTGCGTACTATGAGGAGCGGGGATTGCTCAAGCGGATCGACGGCGAGCAGCCGATTGACAAGGTTCACGAGGACGTCGTCGCGGCCCTGAAGCCGTATCAGAGGTGAAACAGAGCGCGATGGGTGCACCCCGGGAGCTCCCTCCGATTGGTTCGTACGTCGAGGTAATTCAAGGCCGTGATGCAGGGCTCGTCGCGGTGGTTCTGGCCCATGAGGGCGATCGATTCCTGCGCATCGCAGACGGCGATGTGCGCCGTGTCGAGAAGCCGAAGAAGAAGAACGTGGCCCACATTCGGCGAATCCATCGGATGGCTGACGTTGTTGCCCAGAAGCTGGCGGAGGGTGGCCGCGTGACGAATGCGGACCTCCGCCATGCGGTGAGAATGTTGATAGAGGCGCAGACGGCAAACGGAGAAGAACGTGAGCAAGGGGGGACATGAGATGGCAAAGGACGATGTGATTGAGGTCGAAGGCACCGTCATCGAGCCGCTGCCGAACGCGATGTTCCGCGTTGAGTTGGAGAACGGGCACAAGGTGCTGGCACACGTGTCGGGGAAGATCAGGATGCACTACATCAAAATCCTCCCGGGCGATCGCGTCACGGTGGAGCTTTCGCCGTACGACCTGACCCGTGGCAGGATTACGTACCGCTACAAGTAATGGAGTGCTGGCATTTGCGGAGTCGTTGCGGTATGATACCGCAAGTGGAGGAGGGGTAACCGTGAAAGTCCGTCCTTCCGTGAAGCCCATGTGCGAAAAGTGCAAGGTGATTCGCCGCAAGGGCAACGTGATGGTCATCTGCGAGAACCCGAAACACAAACAGCGCCAAGGCTGACCATGTGAGCCGTCACGGCGGGAAACTTGGGGCTTCCACGAAGACAGCGCGGCTGGTCCTTCCACGCGGCCTGCGGCCGCATACGAGATGCGCCCGTGGGTGAGCGTGAAGGGACTGTCTTCGTGTTTGCATACAAATTCATGGATGAAGGCGCTGGTCTCGACGGAGCGCGCGAGGCGCGGTCCTGTACAAGCCCAGCGTGCACGAAGCACATTGGAGGTGTAGTCTCTACATGGCACGTATTGCCGGCGTCGACTTGCCGCGCGAGAAGCGCGTCGAGATCGGACTGACGTACATCTACGGCATCGGCCGCACGACCTCGAACAAGATCCTCGCCGCCACGGGCATTGATCCGAACAAGCGCGTGCGGGATCTGACGGAGGACGAGGTCGTTCGTCTGCGCGACGAAATTGAGCGCAACTACAAGGTCGAGGGTGATCTCCGCCGCGAAGTGGCGATGAACATCAAGCGGCTCATCGATATCGGCTGTTATCGGGGTATCCGGCACCGCCGCGGGCTACCGGTTCGCGGTCAGCGGACGAAGACGAACGCGCGCACGCGGAAGGGTCCCCGCCGCACGGTCGCAGGCAAGAAGAAGTAATCTCTGGAGGTGTCATCGTTGGCAAACAAGGTCACCAAGCGCCGTGGCTCGTCGACGAGTGCACGCCCGCGCCGCCGAGACCGCAAGAACATCGAGGTGGGCGTGGCCCACATCAAGTCGACGTTCAACAATACCATCGTGAGCATCACCGATCCAACCGGAAACGTGATCTCCTGGGCGTCCGCCGGTACCGTGGGCTTCAAAGGATCGCGCAAGAGCACGCCGTACGCGGCGCAGCTCGCGGCTGAGGCCGCCGCGCGTACCGCGATGGAGCACGGCATGAAGTCGGTTGAGGTGCTCGTGAAGGGGCCGGGCGCGGGCCGCGAGGCCGCGATTCGCTCGCTTCAGGCGGCCGGGCTCGAAATCACAGGAATTCGAGACGTAACGCCCATTCCGCACAACGGGTGCCGTCCTCCGAAGCGCCGCCGTGTCTGATGGGGCGTCGGGATTCTTCGGGTTGAACAGGTATAACAACTATTGGAGGTGTCCATCCTAGAATGGCAAGGTATACAGGGCCCGTGTGCCGTCTGTGCCGCCGCGAAGGCATCAAGCTCTACCTGAAGGGTGAGCGGTGCTTCAGCGAGAAATGCGCTGTCGACAAGCGGCCGTACGCGCCGGGACAACATGGACAAGGTCGCAAGCGCACCACGGAGTATGGTATGCAGCTTCGCGAGAAGCAAAAGGCTCGCCGTTACTACGGGGTGCTGGAGAACCAGTTTGAGCGGTATTACGAGGAGGCCGCGCGCCGTCGCGGGGTCACGGGTGAGACGCTGCTCCAGCTCCTTGAGAGCCGCCTGGACAACGTCGTGTATCGCCTGGGCTTGGCGGCGTCCCGCGCAGAGGCTCGCCAGCTGGTGCGCCATGGTCACATTCATGTGAACGGCCATCGCGTGGACATTCCGTCGTTTCTCGTGAAGGAGGGCGACGTGGTGTCGGTTCGAGAGAAGAGCCGCGATAACGCTCGTCTGAAGGAGCTCGCCGAGCTGATTCCGAGCCGCACCATCCCGGCATGGCTTGAACTCGATATCGAAAACTGGACGGCGAAAGTGCTGCGCCGACCTGCACGCGACGAGATCGACGCCCCGGTGCAGGAGCAGCAGATTGTCGAGTTCTACTCGCGTTAATCTGGGGTGAACGCTGGATCGCCTAGCCAGCTCCGAGCGTCGACGAGTACCACTCCCAAGGAGGATTAGGAATGATCGAGATAGAGAAGCCGCGGATCGAGATTGTGGAACAAACCGGCGACTACGGGAAGTTCGTGTGCGAACCGCTGGAGCGCGGCTACGGGACGACGCTCGGCAACTCACTGCGCCGCATTTTGCTGTCCTCCATTCCGGGGGCGGCGGTGCGGTCGGTGAAAATCGAGGGCGTGCTGCACGAGTTCTCCACGATTCCTGGGGTCGTCGAGGATGTCACGGAGATCATTCTCAATCTCAAACGGCTCTCGTTGAAAATTCATTCCGACGAAGAGAAGACGCTGATCATCGACGCCGTGGGCCCGGGAGTGGTGACGGCTGGCGACATCCGCGCGGATTCGGACGTCGACATCATGAATCCTGACCTGCACATCGCGACGCTGACCGAGGGAGCGCGCATCTATATGGAGATGCGCGCAGGCCGGGGGCGCGGATACGTGCCGGCACACCGCAACAAGCTGGAGGAGCAGGAGATTGGGCTTATTCCCATCGACTCGTTGTACTCGCCCATTTCGCGTGTGAATTTCTCTGTCGAGAACACGCGCGTGGGTCAGATCACGGACTACGACAAACTGACGCTCGAGGTGTGGACGGACGGAAGCGTGGCGCCGGACGAGGCCGTCTCGATCGGAGCGAAGATCCTGACGGAACACTTGATGCTGTTTGTCGGTCTGACGGATCGGGCGCGGGACACGGATCTCATGGTCGAGAAGGAGAATGCGCACAACGACAAGATCCTCGACATGCCCATTGAGGAATTGGACCTGTCAGTGCGCTCCTACAACTGCCTCAAGCGCGCGGGCATCAACACGGTGGCGGAGCTCTGCGCGAAGTCGGAAGAAGAGATGATGAAGGTCCGCAACCTCGGACGCAAATCGCTCGAGGAAGTGGTCGAGAAGTTGCATGCACTTGGACTTAGTCTGCGCAAGGACGACTGAGCGATTCGCAGCAAGGGAGGGAGACGTATGGCATATCGCAAGTTGAATCGGACCTCTTCGAGCCGCAAGGCGCTGTTCCGCAGCCTTGTGACGGATCTGTTCCTCTACGAGCGCATTCAGACGACCGAAGCCAAGGCCAAGGAGCTGCGCTCGATTGCGGAGAAGATGATCACGCTGGCGAAGCGGGGCGACCTGCATTCTCGCCGCCTCGTGGCTCGCTATGTGCGGCGCGAACAGCTGTCGCCGCTCGGCGAGGGTCCGGACGCCATTCAGAAGCTGTTTGGGGACATCGCGCTGCGGTACAAAGACCGCAACGGCGGGTACACGCGCATCGTAAAAGTGGGCCCGCGCCGCGGCGACGCCGCGCCGATGGTCGTCATCGAACTCGTGTGAGGGTGGGGCTTGTGAGCCGTGGGCGCCGCATACGACTCGTGTTGGGCTATGACGGGTCGGGCTTCCACGGCTTTGCCCGTCAAGAAGGGCTTCGCACGGTGCAGGGCGTGCTCGAGGCCGAACTGCGCCGTATGCTCGGCGTGGAGATTCCCGTCGAAGGCTCTGGCCGCACGGACAGAGGCGTGCACGCCCGCGCCCAGGTGATTCACTTTGACCTGCCCTATGGCCCGCCTGCGGGCCGCATGGTGCACGTCTTGCGTCGGCGCCTGCCTGTCGATCTGCTGCCCCGCGCGGCAGACGAGGTGGACGAGGGGTTCCATGCCCGCTTTTCCGTCGTTCGAAAGACCTACCGGTATACGCTTGACTTGGCTCCGCACCCGGACCTCTACTGGTATCGGTACAGCTGGCACCTTCCAGAACCGCTCGATCTCGCCGCCATGCAGGACGCGGCGCGCCATCTCCTTGGCGAGCACGATTTCACCTCGTTCTGTGCGGCCGAAGCGCCGCAGCGAGATAAGGTGCGCCGAATCGATCGCGTCGAGTTTCGGCAGGATGGATGGCGCCTTCACATCGAATTCGAGGGAAACGGATTTCTGCAGTACATGGTGCGGATCCTGGTCGGGACGCTGGTGAAGGTCGGTCGCGGGAAGGAGCGGCCGGATCGAATTCCGCTGATTATGGAAGCGCGAGACAGGCGGCTCGCCGGTGAGACGGCACCACCGCACGGCCTGTGCCTGTGGAACGTGGAGTATCCGCCCGAATACGGCGGTAAGGTCATTGATCTGGATGACGATTTATAATAAAATTGTGCAGGTATTTGACCCACTCGATTCCCCCGTTCCATCGGTAGGTCAAATTGCATCGTTCGGAGGGAACGTTGATGCGTACGACATACATGGCGAAGCCCGGCTCCGTCGAGCGCAAGTGGTACGTGATTGATGCCACGGGATGGCGCGTGGGCCGCTTGGCGACGCAGATCGCAATGATACTGCGAGGAAAGAATAAACCCGAGTTCACGCCGCACGTCGACACGGGAGACTTTGTGATCGTCGTCAACGCGGACAAGGTCGTGTTCACGGGTCGCAAACTGGATCAGAAGAAGTACTACCGTCACTCCGGTTACCCGGGTGGTCTCAAGGTGACCACGGCGCGCACCATGCTGAATACGCATCCGGAGCGCGTGCTGTACTATGCCGTGCGCGGCATGTTGCCGCACAACTCGCTCGGCCGTCAGCAGCTGAAGAAGCTCCACATCTACGCAGGGCCCGAGCATCCGCATGCTGCACAAAAACCAATTCCGTTCGTACCCGGCGAGACGCGGGAGTAAAGGAGGGGCTGCAACTTGGCAAGCGTTCAATATTGGGCTGTGGGCCGTCGCAAGACCTCCGTCGCTCGTGTGCGCCTTCTTCCGGGCGACGGCAAAATCGTGGTGAACAAGCGGCCGATGGACGAGTACTTCGGTCTCGAGTCGCTTAAGCTGATTGTCAAGCAACCGCTGCTGCTCACCGACACCGTTGGTCAGTATGATGTGCACGTGAACGTTCGCGGCGGCGGGATCTCCGGGCAGGCGGGAGCTATCCGTCACGGCATTGCGCGTGCCCTGCTGAAGGTGGATCCGAATCTTCGCTCGCCGCTGAAGCGCGCTGGGCTCTTGACGCGCGATGCGCGCATGAAGGAGCGTAAGAAGTACGGACTCAAGGCCGCTCGTCGCGCGCCTCAGTTCTCGAAGCGCTGACTTGTGCGAAACGCGGCGGCGCGTTGTATTGGAGGGCTGTTTCCGCCCAGCTTTCGCTGGGATGGAAACGGCCCTTTTATGCGTTTGGGCGCTCTGGATCCCAGGTCGACGATGGCTGATGCCGGACCGAAATAGCGGACGCCACCAGTGCCGAGGACATGATCTCTCCCTCGTCTGCGCACACTGTGGTCAGCGAGTTGCGCCGGGGGAGGCATGGACATGCACGGGAAACACAGGCACGTGCCGCTCGCCTTCGCCGCAATGGCGATGCTGGTAGGGGCGACGTCGCTGTTCCCGCCTGCTCAGGAGGCGAGGGCGGCATGGTTTCGGCCGCTTCAGCATAAGGTGAATCCAAGCACGCAATCGACCGGTATCCAGGGAAAAGTGATTGTCGTGGACGCCGGCCACGGCGGGCGCGACTCGGGCGCCAGGGGCGTCGGCGGCATCGAGGAGAAGCAAATCACGCTCGCGGTGGCGCAGAAGCTCGCTCGTTACCTGCAGCAGGGCGGCGCCATCGTCATTATGACCAGGACTGCAGACACCGACCTCGCCACAGAGCGCGATCGCGCCATGAAGCAGCGCCACTTGGGCGATCTGCGGGGCAGATTGAACGTGGTCCGCCGCCAGCGAGTCGACGCGTTCGTATCGATACACTGCAACAGCGCGCCTTCTCCGGACTGGCGCGGTGCCCAGGTCCTGTACCTGAAGACCAATCCGCACGCCAAGCAGCTCGCCACGATCATGCAGGAGGCGTTTCGATCCGAGCTTCTGCCGACGCACCGGGACGTACAGTCGAATCGGACACTCTTCCTGCTTAAGCGGATCGAAGGGCCCACGGTACTGGCGGAGATCGGCTTTGTTTCGAATCCTGACGAAGCGCGCGCGCTCACCACGGGCGCCTACCAGGAGCGCGTCGCCTTTGCGATGTATCAGGCGCTGGTTCGCTACTTCAGCGATCCGGCCGCACAGCACGTGGCGGAGGGTGGCGGCTGATCGCATAGGGAGGGAGTCACAGTGCGGCGGCGCGGACGGGCGGGGCTCATGGTCGCTGCACTCGGGGGTCTGGTTCTCATGGCCTGGTCTCCCCTGGTGGCCGACTTTGTAGGGCGACCTGCATCCGCCGCGCGCGCGGAGACGCCCTCGGGCCCCGCGCTGCCGCTTGTCCTTGAACGGGCGCCCTTCGACTGGGAAGGGCGCCCTGTGTACGTCCTGATCAACCGGTCCTCTCTGACGCTCACACACATCGTCATTCAGAGTTGGGAAGGCGATCTCCTCCCTCTGCTCTACATTGGCGAGCGGCCCCCGTCGTCCGTCCCATCGCACCCACTCGCCCATCCGCCATATACGCTCAATCCCGGCTACTCCGTATGGTTCGTGGGGCAGGAGCAGCCGCGGCCCCGCTACGTGATCAACTGGCTGGATCAAGGCGTGAACTCGTACCAGGTGGTCTCCGCGCGTTTGGTTTCCCCCGCCTGATGATGTACACTAAACGCAGTGTCGCCTATGTTTTTCGATGTGTTTGCGGACAAGGGGGTTTTTCGATAGATGGTGACTCGCGAGCAGGTCATCGAGGCGCTCCGGGACGTCAAGGATCCGGAGGTCGGCCGCAGCATCGTGGAATTGGACATGGTGCCGTCGGTCGAGATCGAGGGCGGAAAGGTCACCGTGGACGTGCTGCTCACCATCCGCGGTTGCCCGCTATCGAACGTCATTGAGCGGGAGATCCGGGAGCGCCTGTCGCAACTCGACGGCGTGACCGATATTGAGGTCCGTGTGGGCCACATGACCGACCAACAGCGCGCGCAGTTCGCCGCCAAGGTGCGCGGCATGGGACGTGCGAACGCCGAGGCCCAGCAGGCGGAGCTGCCGCCCATTCTGCGCCAGCAGGGGCGCCAATTCCTCGCCATCGCCTCCGGCAAGGGAGGGGTCGGCAAGTCCACCGTAACGGCCAACTTGGCGGTGGCTCTGGCCCGTAAGGGCTATCGGGTGGCTCTCATCGACGCCGACATCTACGGCTTCAGCATTCCGGTGATCTTCGGCATAGAGGGCGTGAAGCCGGCGACCATCGAAGATTTGATCATGCCCGTGCAGGCTGAGGGCGTGAAGATCATGTCCATGCAGTTCTTCGTGCCTGAGAACACGCCCGTCGTGTGGCGCGGACCCATGCTGGGCAAGACGCTGCGCAGCTTCTTCGGGCAGGTCCACTGGGGCGACGTGGATATCGTGCTGCTGGATCTGCCGCCCGGCACAGGGGACGTGGCACTGGACGTTCACACGCTTCTGCCACAGAGCAAGCAACTTATCGTCACCACGCCACAGGCCGCCGCGGCCGAGGTTGCGGTGCGCGCGGGCCTGATGGGCGTGCGCACGAACCACCAGGTCATCGGCGTGGTCGAAAACATGGCCTACTTCGTGTGCGACTCGTGCGGCGAGACCTCGTATCTGTTTGGCAGGGGCGGTGGCGAGCGCGTCGCCGCGGCGCTCAACACCACGCTCCTCGCCGAGATCCCGATTGCGAATCAGGAGAAGGAGCGCGCCGACATCTTCTCCGCCGACTCGCTGCACGGCCAGGTTTTCGGTAAGCTGGCCGATCGCGTCGCGGAGGCCATGGGCCTCGCACAGAACCGCGAGCTGCGGGCGTGATCGCGTCGCTCCGGATTGAAATGTCAAACGGCACAAGTGCGCCAGGCGAAGACATGGCACGGCGCGCTTGTGCCGCTTTGCTGTATGGCCGGTCCGGCCATCATGAAGAAGACGATCCCGACTCGTCCGACGAGTTGCTCGACTTGTCCTGAGATCCGCCCTTTTCCCCCTGGCCTTGTCCTCCGGCGGTGGCCTGTCCGGCCTGCATCGCTTTCTGCACGGCATCCTGAACCGTCTGCTGGAACTGGACCTGGAACGTCGGCGAGGCGAGGGTCTGGAGAATCACCTTCTGCAGTTCAGAACGAAATTCAGGTCCCTGCATCATCGTCTGCAGGGACTTCATGAACTCGTTGGACTGCAGCAGCACCAACATGTCCTGCTGAAAGTTTGGATCCTTCATCAGGTTCTCGACTGTATCCTTGAGCTCGGGCTGCGCCGCCTTGGCAAGCGCCGCGGCGAATTGCGGGTCCTTGGCGGCCTCCGTCAGGAAGGTCTGGGTCTGCTTCGACTGGATGAAGTCGGTGAGCGCCTGTTTCACCTCGTCCGGCGACGCGACGAGCTGGCTTTTGAATTCCGGATTTTTCAGGGTGTCCAACAGCGCCTGCTGGCCTTCCTTCGAATTGAGGATGTCCACGACCATCTGCTTCGTTTGTGTGTAATTCCCGCCCCCGCCTTCTCCGCTTGCGCTCACGTCAGCCCCGGCGTTCATGCCACAGCCAGTGACGGCGAGAGCCGCGAGCCCGATTGCCACGAGGCGCGCAAGCCTGCTGTTCACGCGAAGCCCCTCCTCAACACCCGGTTTATCGTCAGTATGCGAATCGCTCCGCCGACCTATCCCTGAGCAAAGCGCCGCGCCGCATGGCTCACTGGACCATGGACTTCACCTTTGCGCCCGCGAGGAGTTCGGAGACCGTCACGAACTGATACCCCTGCTGGCGCAGGTTTTCCACGATCCGCGGCAGCGCTTCCACAATCTGCTTCGACGAATCGCTCGCGTGCATCAGCACGATGTCGCCCGGCACGACCCGCTTCGTCACCCGGTTCACAATGGCGTCCACGCCTGGGTTCTTCCAGTCGAGCGAGTCTGTGTTCCACTGCACCACCGTGTAGCCCATGCTCGTCAGGCAGCGTATGACACGCGGGTTCAGGTCGCCGTTCGGCGTCCGGAACAGCTTCGGTTTGACGCCCGTGACCTGCTGAATGGCCTTGTCCGCAAGCATCGCCTGCTCTCGGATCCAGGAATCCGGGTAATTCGAATAATCCTTGTGCAGGTAGCCGTGGCTCCCGATTTCATACCCCATGGCCTTGATCTTCTTGGCGATCTCGGGATGGTGCATCGTCCAAGGACCGCTCAGAAAGAACGTCGCCTTCGTCACGCCGCATTTCTTCAATGTCTCCAAGACCGGCTCGGGCGTGCGGTGCCCCCACGAGATGTCAAACGTGAGCGCAACCACTTTTTCCTTCGTGTCCACCTTATACACGGCCCTCGGCGCCTGAGCCTTCGTATCGGCGGCCCGCACCGCCGCGGGTTGCAGGCTCATGCATGAGAAGGCGCACACGCATGCGGCCGTGAGCGCGGCCACGCCCGCGCGAAGTCGCTTCCAGAAGCTCCGCATTGGCCAACCTCCCTTTGGATTCTGCCTGCAGTGTTTGCAGCAGCCACACCTCCTATGCGATCTCGCCACTGGCACGTGGGCACCTCCTGTGACCAATCGCGGGGTAAGCCCATAGCTTACGATCAGCGACTCACCCAGGAGGCGATGGTCATGCTGATGCTCGCGCTCGGAGATTCCATTACATACGGCTACGGTGCGAGTGCGCCGGAGAAAAGGTTTGCGGATCGCCTGCGCGCTCGCTTCGCCCGCCAGGTCCGCGCGACGCTGCATATCCAGGCGAAGCCCGGCTGGACAGCGAGGCAGCTGTTCAAATCGCTTCAGGATCTCCCGCCCTGCATCGTCGAGGAAGCCGAGATCGTCACCCTCATGATTGGCGGAAACGATCTCCTACGCAGCGCTCCGGTCCTCCTCACGCGGCGCGCCGACCTTATCCAGGACATCATGCGCCGCTGTGAGGAGGACGTCGAACGCCTCGTGGAGTGGTGCAAGCGGCCGCACAGCACGTTCGGCATTGCGACGCTCTACAATCCCTTTCCGAATTTCGCCCTGGCGGAGGAGGTGACGCAGGAGTATAACGATCGCGTCCGCCGGATCGCGCTGAGACACGGGCTTGTCGTGGTCGAGACGTACAAGGCGTTTCGCGGGCACGAACCGGACTACGTCGAGCACTACCGAAGTGGTCAGTTTCGGGATCTGCGCCTGTTCCGCAATCCGATTCACCCCACGGACGAGGGACACGAGGCGCTCGCGAAGGCGTTCTTTCGCGCGCTGCAGCGGGCGCGATCGAAGGAACGGGCGAGGGCCGCACGGAGGCGGGCTGCGTGGCGGGCGTGAACACGCGGATGGAAGTGACTGTCTTGACTCGGGGGCTCGGGTAGGAAACAATGGGAACGAGACTCCCCGACGGGCAGGGGGCTTTGTATGGACGCGTGGCTCACGGCAATCCGGGACTTTGGCTTCAAGGACGTCATCGACATCCTGTTCGTGGCTTTCATGATTTACTATCTGCTGCTTCTCATTCGGGGCACTCGGGCCGTTCAGCTCCTGAAGGGCGTCATTGTCGTCGTGGTCGTGACCATGGTCTCGAGCCTGCTCAACCTGTCCGCCTCCAACTGGCTCCTGAACCGGATCATTGAAATAGGGCTGTTTGCAATTCCCGTCGTCTTTCAGCCGGAACTCCGGCGCGCGCTCGAACAACTCGGGCGCGGAAGCCTGTGGAACTTCAATCTCCTGCTGCACGAGGAACCGAATATGGTGCACACGGTGAATGAGATTGTCAAGGCCTGTCAGGTGCTTGCGAAGACGAAAACGGGCGCGCTCATCGTCATCGAGCGCCAGACGGGCCTCAACGAATACATCGAGACGGGTACGCGCCTCGAGGCGCGCGTGAGTACAGAGCTGTTCATCAACCTGTTCATTCCCAACACGCCGCTCCACGACGGCGCCGTGGTTGTGCGCGGGACGCAGATCATGGCTGCCGGATGCGTGCTGCCACTGACTGAGAATCGCAACCTGGACAAGCAACTCGGCACGAGGCACCGCGCTGGGCTCGGCATCACGGAGCAGTCTGACGGGGTGAGCGTCATTGTGTCCGAGGAGACGGGGCAGGTATCCGTGTGCGTCGATGGCGTGATGCACGGCCATCTCGACGAGGAAGCGCTCAACGAACTTTTGATGAAGCTGCTCGTCCCGCAGAAGACGAGCGCGCTTTCTTTCTGGAATCGAAAGGCGGAGTCGCGATGATGGACCGTCTGCTCAACAACAACGTGGCGCTTCGGATCATCGCGCTCGTGCTCGCGTGTATTCTTTGGCTGGCCGTTCACGCCGAGCAGGCCGGCAGTCAGCAGACCTCGACGGGCGTCACCGAGTCGTTCGAACTGCCCGTTCGGGTGGAGACCTCGGCGGATGAGGTGCTGGTCTCGCAGGTGCCGACGGTCACGGCTCGGGTGACCACCACGCTTCTGCGCCTGCCGACGCTCGCGAGCGATATGATGAAGGCCGAGATCGTCGCGAATGCGCAGGATCTTGGCCCTGGCACGTACACCCTGCACGTAGCGGCCATCAACATGCCGGCCAGCGTGCGCACTTACACACTCGCGCCTGCCACCATCACGGTGACGCTCGAGCCGAAGGTCACCGTGGAGAGGACGGTGCGAATCAGCGTCGTCGGCGCGCCAAGCCAAGGATACGTGCTCGGCAAGCCGCAGTTTGGTGCGGGCATGGTGGAGATCTCGGGTGCAGCATCGAGCGTGCAGTCGGTGGCCGAAGTGGCGGGCGTGGTGGACGCGAGCGGGTTGTCCCAAACGGAGACGAAACTCGTGGATCTTCTGCCGCTGGATGGCGCGGGTAAGGCGGTGCCAGGAGTGACGGTCACGCCGTCCGCCGTCGCGGTGACGCTGCCGGTGACGTCGGCCAGTCAGTCCGTGACCCTGACACCTGCGGTGACGGGAAATCCGGCGGCGGGGTACGCCATCGCGTCGGTGCGCCTGGAACCGACGAGCGCCGTGGAACAGGGGTTGCCGGCAGGGCAGCTTCCGCGAGGTGGACTGCGCGTGCCCATTGATGTGACCGGCCTTGCCAAGTCGACGACGGTGTCGGTTCCGATTCCCCTTCTGCCGGGAATGACGAGCGTGTCGCCCGCGGCGGTGACGGCCGTGATCGACGTGGAGCCGTCCGCGGTGGCCACGCTGTCGAACATCCCGGTGACCATCACGGGAGCGACGGGCGTCCGCCTAATTGGGCCGCGGACGGTGACGGTCACGGTGACGGGCGCGCAGTCGGCCGTCCAGGCCGTCGAGAAGGACGCGAGTGCGGTTCAGGCGTACGTGGACGCGTCCGGCATGAGCCGTGGCACGGCCTCGTTGCCCATCCAGGTCCACCTGCCCGCGGGGCTGTCCGCGGTGAGCATCTCCGCGCGCACGGCTACGGTGCAGACCATGCCGTGACCCGCCAAAGACTGCATCTTTGCACGGACGGTCTTCTGTGGCACAATGTTTGCGTTGTGAGAGAGGAGCGTGCATCGGTGGGCAAGTGGTTTGGCACGGACGGCGTGCGCGGCGTGGCGAATCAGGAGCTCACGCCGGAGCTTGCGTTCCGGCTGGGGCGCGTCGGTGCGTATGTGCTGACGGCGCGCCGGCCGGGATCGCGCATCGTCGTCGGCAAGGACACCCGGATCTCCGGTGACATGTTGGAAACGGCGCTGGTGAGTGGCATTCTGTCGATGGGCGTGGATGCGCTCCGCCTCGGCGTCATCTCCACGCCTGGCGTGGCTCATCTGACGCGGCTTCTGCGGGCCGACGCGGGCGTGATGATCTCGGCGTCCCACAACCCGGTGGCGGACAACGGCATCAAATTTTTCGGTGGCGACGGATTTAAGCTCCTGGACGAGATGGAGGAGCGGATGGAGGCCCTGCTCACCGAAGGAACCGATACGCTGCCGAGGCCCATCGGCGACGGCGTGGGCCGGATGTACGACGAGCCAGCGGCGGAGGCGTACACCCGCTTTCTGGTGCAGGCCGCTCGCGTGCGGTTCGACGGGCTCAAGGTGGTGCTCGACTGCGCGAACGGCGCAGCATCGTTCATCGCGCCCGAGGTGTTCCGGCGGCTCGGCGCGGACGTCATGGTCATCCACGCGAACCCGGACGGCGTGAACATCAACGTCGACTGCGGCTCGACGCATCCGCACATCGTGCAGCGCGCGGTGCTGCAGCACGGGGCGGACGTGGGGCTCGCGTTCGACGGGGATGCGGATCGGTGCATCGCGGTGGACGAGAATGGCGAAGTGGCGGACGGCGACTTCATTATGGCCATTCTCGCACGTGCCATGAAGGAAAAGGGAGAATTGCGCGGGGACAAGGTCGTCGCCACGGTCATGTCGAACCTCGGTTTTGTGAAGGCCATGAGCGATCTCGGCATCACCGTGTTGCGCACGGCCGTGGGAGATCGGTACGTCATGGAGCGGATGCGAGAGGAGGGCGCGTCCCTCGGCGGCGAGCAGAGCGGCCACATCATCCTCCTCGATCACACCACCACCGGCGATGGCATGCTGACCGCCGTGAAGCTGGTGGAGACCATGGTGGAGAGCGGCAAGCGGCTGTCTGAGCTGTCCCGCGTCATGACCCGCTACCCGCAGATCCTGGAGAACGTGCGCGTGCGCGACAAGCGCGCCTGGCGCGACAACGCGTCCATTCAGGACGCGCTGCGCAGAGCGGAGGTCGATCTCGGCGAGAGCGGGCGCGTGCTCGTGCGCGAGTCCGGGACCGAGAACCTCGTGCGCGTCATGGTCGAGGGGCTGGACGAGAAGCTTCTGCGCCGCGTGGTGGGCGACATTGTCCAGGTCATCCAGGCGGAACTCGGCGCGTGACCCTATGTGAGGTCCGCTGAAGGGAGGGATGCCAGGCGAGGAACCGGATGGGCGTTTTCTCGTAGAATGTCACATGGGCTGTGAATCTGATACGCAGCGCATGTCAAGCGCCTGGACTCGGCTATGGCCGAGTTGACGCGGAGGAGGTCGGCGAAAGATTCGGCGGATGCCTCCCGGCGCCAATCCGATCGCGCCGCAAGCGAAGCCTGAAATCCATCGGGCGACCGGTGGGACAGAGGCGAGCAGATCGGATGAAGGAGGATACCTGCTTCATGTGTGGAATCGTCGGCTATATCGGCCCAAGGAATGTCAAGGATGTCGTCGTCGGTGGCTTGGCGAAGCTCGAATATCGAGGCTACGACTCGGCCGGCGTGGCTGCGCTGGCGGACGGGAACATCCGGATCGTGAAGGCGGTGGGCCGCCTGTCGAATCTGGAAGAAAAGCTCGCGGAGATGCCCATCTCGGGCCACGTCGCCATCGGCCACACGCGCTGGGCGACGCACGGCAAGCCGTCGGACGAAAACGCGCATCCGCATCAGGACTGCAGCGGCCGATTCGCCATCGTGCACAACGGTATTGTGGAAAACTACCTCTCGTTGCGCGAAGAGCTGATGGCGCTCGGGCACGAGTTCCGGTCGGAGACCGACACGGAGGTCGTGGCGCACCTCATTGAAGAGATGTATAACGGCGATCTGTTCGAGACCATGGTCGCAGTGGGCAAGCGGATCCGCGGCGCGTACGCGCTCGTCGTCATGGCGAAGGACCATCCAGACGAGATTGTCGCCATTCGCCGCGCAAGCCCGATGATCATCGGCCTCGGCGAGAAGGAGAACTTTGTGGCCTCGGACATCCCTGCCATTCTCGAATACACGCGCGACATCTACGTGATGGAAGACGGCGAAATGGCCGTTCTGCGGCGCGACGGGGTCGAGTGCTTCACGTTGGACGGCGAGCCCGTAAAGAAAGAAGTGTATCACGTCACCTGGGACGCCGTCAGCGCGGAGCGCGGGGGCTATCCGCACTTCATGCTGAAGGAGATCCACGAGCAGCCGCGCGCGGTTCGGGATACCCTTCGCGGCCGGGTGTCGGACGATCTCAGCCGCGTGGAGCTTCCGGAACTCGGCCTTGAGGACGAGGACATCCAGGCCATCGACCGGATTCACATCGTCGCGTGCGGCACGTCGTGGCACGCGGGCCTCGTGGGCAAGGCCGCCATTGAGGCATTCGCGCGCATTCCTGTCAACGTCGAGATCGCGTCCGAGTATCGGTATTCCGATCCCATCGTGACAGACAACACGCTCGTCATCACCATCACGCAGTCGGGTGAGACGGCGGACACACTGGCGGCGATGCGGGAGATGAAGAAGCGCGGCGTGCGCGTGGTGGCCATTACGAACGTGGTCGGCAGCTCAGCCGCGCGCGAGGCAGACAGCACCATCATCACGTGGGCGGGGCCGGAGATCGCCGTGGCTTCCACGAAGGCGTACACCACGCAGCTCGTGGCGCTGTATCTGTTGGCCGTGCGGTTTGGCCTGAGCCGCGGCACCCTCGCAGAGGAGAAGGCGCGCGAGGTGCTGGCGGCGCTCGACGACCTGCCGCAGGTCGTGGAGCAGGTGCTGGACACGGCGCCGCAAATTGAGTCGTTTGCGAAGCGGTACAAGGATGCGCACGACACGTTCTTCATCGGCCGAGGCATTGACTACGCGGTGTCGCTCGAAGGCGCGCTGAAGCTCAAGGAAATCTCCTACATTCACGCGGAGGCGTACGCGGCAGGCGAGCTGAAGCACGGGACGCTGGCGCTCATCACGGATGGCGTGCCGGTCATTGCGCTCGCGATGCAGTCGGAACTGTACGAGAAGACGCTGTCGAACATCGTCGAGGTGAAGGCGCGCGGCGCGTTCGTCCTCGGGCTCACGTGGGTGGGCAACGAGGACCTCGAGAAGACGGTGGACGAAGTGATCTATTTGCCCAAGACAATGCCGCTTCTCGCGCCCGTGGCGGCGGTGATTCCGCTGCAACTGCTGGCGTACTACGCCGCGGTGGCGCGGGGGAACGACGTCGACAAGCCGCGGAACCTGGCGAAGAGCGTGACGGTGGAATGAAGACGAGAGGCGGACCGGGAGAGCCCCGGTTCGCCTTTTGCTTGGCTTGCCCGCCCCACGCGAGTTACCGCGATTCTGTCGCGCACGGATTCGCGCCATCGCCTGAGGAATAGAGGTGACGACATGTTTTCGTGCAGCTCGGGTCATTTAGGCCATCCAGAAAGGCTGAGGCTTGCAACCTTGTATGGCTGGCATCAGGACGACACGGACTTTCAGTTGCTTCATCAGGGGGAGAACGATACGTTTCTCGTTCGAACCCGAGGGATGCGATACATTCTGAGGCGCTATCGACGGGAAAGGTACCGTGAACAGGAGATACTGGCCGAACTTGCGTGGATGTGTGCGCTGCGCAATGACATCAACGTGCCCAACGTGATTGCGAATACAGCAGGAGACTTCGCCACACGGCTCGTCGGTTCAGACGGTGAACGCTTGTACGCGGTCTTTGAGTTCATTGAAGGGGAATCGCCTGAGAGACCCTCCAGCGAAGACTATCGCCGTCTTGGGGAATTGATGAAAGCGCTCCACAGCGGCGCGGACGCCATCATGCAATCGAAGCCCGAGAATTGGGCTTTGAATCGGCCCGTGTACGATATTCAACGCGCGGTGCGAGAGCCGCTTCGCCATTTGCTTCAGTTCGAGTCACTGAGCGCGGTGAACAAAAGGCGTTGTGTCTCCGTGGCGAAGGAAATCGAGAAGAGATTCCGCGCTCTCGAGCCGGATCGACGCTTCATCCACGCGGATCTTCATTTCGGAAACATTGTCGCGCGGGAGCCGAGCTGGTATTGTCTTGATTTCGACGAATGCGGATACGGACACAGGGCCCTCGATCTCGGCGTGGTCAAACTGCACCTCAAAAATCGGCCCGACGCCTTGGAATGCTGGGCGCATTTTGAACACGGCTACGGCGATATGCCGTCGCAGGACGCTTTGGCTGTCGGGACGGCGGCCCGCATCTTCTATATGGCAGGGAAGATTCCCGTGCGGCAGGACATCGAGTCCTTGCGCCACAACCCGGATGCCCGCATTGGCAAGTACCTGACTTGGATCGAGGACGAACTGGCGTGACCGGTGAGCGACCGCGTTTGCCGGGTCGTTCAGCGTTTCGAATCAAATGAACACGCGCATCCGCTCCGCACCGCGCCGCAAGGTCACCACGTGTCGAAAGGGCTTCGCACGGAATGGCCAGTTCAAGAGAATCAGCAGGCTGGGGCCCGCCGCATCACACAGCGTCTGAAGGCCCTGCGCCATCCCGTGGACATCATGCGCCTGCACAAGCTCCTTGACGCCCAAGGCTGCTATGCCTGCGGCACACGCCGTGAGGAACATCACTGCGGCCACCCAGTCGCTCGAGCTGCTCGACTTGCCCAACACCGTCCAAGTCCCCTGATGGGAACCTCCCGCGATCTCGCAGGTAGGCGAACCTTCTTGCCAACGGATCGCGATTTCTTCGCCATCGCCTCGCCACATGGCATACGCGGCCGCGACCCAAGCCAGCAGTGCGAAACCAGGAAGGTCTAACCAGTACCATTCTGGAGAACGAGCCGGTAGGTTGCGGATGAGTGTTCCGACGGCCACATAGGTGGCGCAGATCAGGCCGAGTGTAGAGCACATCACGATGGCCTGAAGCCGCGTCACGCGGGAGTGCACCACCCCGCGGCGCATGTCATGCGTTTCCATGGGTTCACCTCACCATCCTCTTACATTTTACGCCTCATTGTCAACCCCGACCATTGAAAGTTTCGAAAGGTAACTTCCGAACTCGGTGGATCTCACAAAAGTGCAGCCGACCTTTTTGTTAAGAATTGCGACGTATAGTGATTGAAATGTCGAGGGTTCACGCGTAAAATGACGCGAAAGCGTCGCCTTCATGTTAGATTTCATACCTTCAGGGTGAGTGCGATGTATGTGCCTCGCTTTCTCTCCAGTCTGCACGCTGAATCGAACTGGGCTGTCGCGAGCCTCGTGCACGTCGCCGGATCGTCCTACTTGCCTTCCGGTGCGCTGATGGCCTTTCATCCCGACGGCCGCAGCTTGGGCGTCATCTCGGGAGGATGCCTTGAGGCAGATCTGCGCGCACGAGTGGAGTCCGATGGTGTCCGCGACACCGCCCAACTTCTTGTCTACGACCTCCGCCGGACGGACGATCTCGGCTTTGGACCGGGCGCCGGTTGCGACGGCGTTCTGACCGTCCTATTGGAGCCGTGGACCGATGATCTCGCGCACATGTTTGAAGGCATCCTGGCAACGTGGGCCCTACAAAGCGCGGATGCGGGATGGCCATCTCCGTCGTCCATTCCTCTTGCGCGCGTCCGCCGCGTGTGGCATCGAGGGCTTGGATGCGTGACTGTCATGTGCGACGTCGGAGGTCACCTCGTGGCTCGCTACAGCGTTCCCGTCAAACCTGCGGTAGGCGTGCCTGCCGAAACCGAATGGGACGTGTACTATGAGCCCCGTCCTCGCCTGGTGATCTTCGGAGCCGACCCGGATGTGCCGCCGATTGTGTCTCTCGCGCACCGCGCGGGCTTCGACGTGGTGGTGTGGGATTGGCGGGAGGAACTCCTGCGCCGGGCGCGCTTTCCGCACGCAAAGCTCCTTCTGACCGGCACAGAGGAAGCGGTCGCGGCCGCCAGGGTGTCGTCCTACGATCACGTCCTCGTGATCACGCATCAGTATGAGCGCGATCTCGCGATTTTGCGCCACCTCGCCCGCGTTTCACCGTTCTACACGGGGCTCCTCGCGTCGCGCAAGCGCGCAGCGCGAATGCTCTCTGATCTTCCGGATGGGCACCGCGTTCACGCGCCGGTGGGACTGCCCATCGGTGCAGAGGGGCCCGACGAGATCGCCGTGAGCATCGTGGCAGAACTCATTCACACCCAAAGTGGGCGCAGGCAGGCTCACGCCCGCGGCGTTCTGATGGATACGGCGGAGGCTGGATGGAAATGAAAGTCGTCGGCGTGTATCTCGCTGCAGGTCGAAGCACACGAATGGGCTGTGACAAACTGTCGCTGCCGCTCGGGGATGCCCCGCTCGGCGAGTGGGGGCTGCGGTCGCTCCTGCAGAGCGAGGTCAACGAGGTCGTCTGGGTTCAAACTCGGCGCGCTTCACTGACGCTACCCTTCAGTCGCAAGCCGGTGCATGTTCGCGTCGTGCCCGTCGGTCTGCCCTTGTCGGCATCCGTGCGCTGCGGAGTCGAAGTCGCGCGCGGTTTAGGCGCGGATGCGCTCCTCTTCGCCCTCGCCGATCAGCCTTTCGTGACGTCCGCCCTGTTGGACGATCTCGTCCACGCGCTCTCGCGACATGCCGAAGCGGGGTATGTCTCGTTTGGCCACGGCCCGCCGATGCCGCCCCTCATCGTGCGAACGGAGCTTGTTTGGGAGCTTCGCGCCGAGCTCGCGGGCGATCGCGGCCTAGGTCCGCTGCTCGCTCAGAGCCTTGTGTCCAACGTGCGCAGGGCGTTGTCGGACGATTACCTGATTTTCGACGTCGACACGCCGGCGGATTACGCCCGTGCGACGTCACTTTGGATGTCGCTGGGAGGTGATGGGCGTGACAGAGCTACGGGTATGGCTGCCGACCTCGTTCGCCGAGGCGTGGGCATGCAAACAAGCATTCGGGGATAGCGCATGCTACGTGGCCGGTTCGACGTGGTTACAGCTGCGCGCTGCTTCTGGAGATGCCGTGCCGAGCGAATGGATCTGCGTCGATGACATTGCCAACGAGGACCGCGCGCCTGTCGAAGCAGACGACGCGCTCCAAGTGGGACTGCGGGTGACGCTGGCGGAGGCGATACGAAGTTCCGCCGTCCGCAGACGTTGGCCTCATCTGCACGAGGTGTGTCGCTTTGTCGGTGCTCCAGCTCTGCGCGAACAGGCAACCTTGATTGGAAACCTCGCGGCACAGGGCGACTTGGTGCCTTACCTCCTCGTCTCCCAAGCAAGTTTACTTACTTGGAATGAAGGCGAGATGGAGGAAAAGTCAGTTTCCGAATGGTTGAACTCTCGCGACACTGCTGCCGATGTGTTGATCACAAGGTTGAACATTCCGAAGGAATCGGAGCGCGTTCGGTACTTTGTGCGGAAGGTCGGCCGGAGGGCTGGTTTTCAACCCGCGCTCGTGACCATTGCCGCCTCCCTTGAAGTCGACGATGCTTGCACAGTCGGTGCCCTGCGTGTAGCTGTGGGCGGAGGCGCACACTGGCCGCACCGGCTCCCGAAGGTCGAAGCTCTGGCTCGCGGAGAGCGACTGCGGCCGTCTCTCCTGCGCGAACTTCACCACGTGATTCAGTCGGAAATGTGGACCTATGACGACGCGTTCGCCACTGCCGAATATCGGCGAGTCGTAGTGGCGAATCTGGTGACCGCGTTTGTGGCAAGTGCGCTGGAGGAGGGGTGAGCGGTGGATCGCGACCAACTTCGCAGCTTACCAACATGGATTCCGCGCCCGGACGGCTGGGAAAAGGCCCGCGGACGTATGCGGTATCTGACGGATCTGCATCATCCCGGCATGCTGATTGGCGGCGTGCTGCGAAGTGACTATCCCCATGCGCGCATCCGCCATATCGATACATCTCGTGCGCAGCAGATCCCAGGAGTTCGCGCTGTGCTCACATGGCGCGACGTCCCAGGACTGAATCGATACGGAATCGTGATCCAGGATCAACCTGTGTTCTGTGAAGACCGCATTCGGTACGTGGGCGACGTTCTCGCCGCGGTTGCGGCGGATTCCCGTGCTTCGCTCGAACAAGCGCTCGCGGCCATCCAAGTGGAATACGAGCCTCTTCCGGTGGTCGCCCAGCCAGAGCAAGCGCTGAGGCGAACGTCCGTCAAACTCCATCCGACAGGCAACCTGCTGCATCGCAGGACATTTTCGCGAGGCGACGTGACGCAAGGGTTTGCCGCGTCGGCCGTGATCGTCGAAGCGGTGTACGAGACGCCCCGCCAAATGCACACCTATATGGAGACCGAGGGCGGCATGTGTATACCCGAGCCGGATGGGTCACTCACGTTGTACGCCCCAACGCAGCACGGCTATGGCGATCGCGCCCAGTTGGCCCGCATCCTTGGCTGGCCTGAGGAACGCATTCGCATCGTGTCGAGCCCCATTGGCGGTTCGTTTGGGGGCAAAGATGAGCTGAACGTCCAGCCGTATCTGGCACTGCTCGCGCTCGCAACCGGGAAGCCCGTGAAAATTCACCAATCCCGGGCGGAGTCCGTTCGCTCGGGGCTGAAGCGCCATCCCATGCGAATCTGGATGCGCACGGGAGCCGCTCGGGACGGCCGCATCCTCGCGCACGACGTCCGCATCGTGGCTGACACGGGCGCGTACGCGACGCTGGGCCCGGCGGTGCTTGATTTCGCGGTGGAGCATGCCACCGGTCCTTACATCATCGATCACGTCCGCGTGCGCGGTTACTCGGTGCATACCAATTGCGGCGTGGCCGGAGAGTTTCGCGGCTTCGGCGGGAACCAGGTGACGTTTGCACTTGAAGGACAGATGGACCGGTTGGCGGACGCACTGGGCATAGACCCGCTCGAAGTTCGCAGGCGCAACTTTCGCGCCCATTCGGATTGCGGGCCACTTGGCCAAACCATCGCGCCGACGGAAGGTGCGGACGAAGTCCTCGCCTTTGTGGAGCGGAAGCGCGCGGAGGTTCAGTCGCGGCATACCGTAACCAGTGCGTCCGCCTACCATCGCCGAGGGATAGGCATCGCTGTCACGATGCACGGCGGGGGGCTGGGACTGCGGCGGCCGGATCACACTGGGGGCCGGGTGCGTTTGACGCGTCATGGGAAGATTGAACTCGCGTTTGGGTTTGAGGAGTGCGGTCAAGGCGTCATTGCCGCCATCCCGCTCCTGGCCGCGGAGTTGCTCGATTGTGCGGTTGAAGACGTGGAGGTGGTGCTCGGCGATACGTCTCGGGTGCCGCGATCAGGTTCATCCACGGCCTCTCGGGCGACGGGCATGGTGTGGCACACGCTCAAGCGTATTCGACCCGACTGGGAGTCGAAGATGTTGTCCCTCGCGGCTCGTGTTGCCGAGCGCCGCGAGTCAGACCTCCGCCTGGGACCCGGAGGCGTGCACGAGCGCAACGCCGGGCGCCTCGTGGCGTCGTACGCGGATCTCGCGGCCGCCGCAGGAGACGACTTGCCGGAGGTCGAGATTGCATCCCATTTTCCCGTGACGCCGGACACGTGGGCTCAGGATGGCGCTCACTACCTCTACTCGTTCGCCGGGGTGGTGGCCGAGGTCGACGTGGATCTGCTGACCGCAGAGGTGCGCGTGACTGGCCTGCACCAAGGCGTGTGGGCTGGCGGCGTGGTGAACCCAATGGGGTATGTGGGGCAGATTGAAGGCGGTGGCGTCATGGGGATGGGATTCGCGCTCATGGAAGATGCGCTGATGGACGAGGGGCGTTACGTCACGCGCAATCTGGATACGTACCTCATTCCCACGGCGTTGGATGTGCCGGAGATGGAACTGGAGGCTATCATCCCAAAGGTGGAGGACGGTCACGGACCGCGCGGCGTGGGGGAGATCGGCACGGTGGCCGTCGCACCGGCCATTGCGGCGGCCATTCACGACGCGATAGGCGTATGGATTACGGCGTTGCCGGTTCGTCAGGATGTGCTTCTCGCCGAGATGGCGAAGAGGGGGGAGACCTTGTGGCGGTGGATGCCAAGCGATGCCTCGAAGGAATCGACGTCCTGGGGCCGGGAGCGGATCGCGTCGAGTTCGTCCTGAATGGAAAGCCGGTGATGGTGAAGGCGCCGCCCTGTACGTCGCTCGTGCGCGTGTTGCGGGACGAACTTGGAATGATGGGCACTAAGATTTCGTGCGGGATCGGAAGATGTGGAGCTTGCACCGTCGAGGTGGATGGGCGCCCCGCACTCGCCTGCATGACGCCGATGTTTCGGCTGCGGGGGCGGTCTGTGGTCACCATCGAAGGCGCGGGCGATCCCGAAGCTGACCGCATTGTGCATGCGTTTGTGGAGGAAGGGGCCCTTCAGTGTGGCTACTGCACGCCGGGGATGGTAATGGCGGTTCGGGCCCTGCTTCACGCCTTGCCGTCGCCAAGCGAAGAGGATATACGCGTTTGGCTGTCCGGAAACCTGTGCCGATGCACCGGATATCTACCGATTCTGCGCGCGGTGCGACGTGTGATTGAGGAAACGGACCACGGGGACAAAGGATAGCGGCTGGAAACATGACAGTGGGCCGCCGGAAGGCGGCCCGCGTCGCTGACAAGGGCGCTTGGTTTAGGGGAGATACGTCTCGTACGCCAGCGCGTAGAGCACGCGGATGAGGACCTCAATTCCGCGCCCGAGCGCGTCGCTCGATGTGAATTCATCCGGCGCATGGCTGACGCCGCCTCGACTCGGGACAAAAATCATCCCGCTCGGCACGCTGCCAGCAAACGTCTGCGCGTCGTGGCCCGCTCCACTGAGAAGGGGCATGGAGCTCCACCCCGCGTCGTTGCCGGCGCTTGAGATCAATGCGATGATGGTTGGATCCATCGGCACGGGGGACTGCTTCATCCACGAGGTCAAGCGCACCGATGCTCGGCGCTCGGCGGCGATATTCGAGCACACGCTTTCGATTTCGCAGGCAAACAGATCAAGCTGCCGTTCGGAGGGATGGCGCACATCTAAGGAAAATGTCACGCGTCCAGGGATGACGTTGACCGCGTTAGGTTCGACATGCCACTGTCCCGCCGTCAGCGTAAGGTCTGGAATGGCCGCGGCCCGTTCGAGCAGTTCGTTCAGCAGACTGCAAGCGCATGCCATCGCATCGACTCTCGCTTGCATCGACATCGTCCCCGCGTGCCCCGCGCGTCCCACGACTTCGACCCAATAACGCCGTTGGCCGACGATCGCCGTGACGACACCAATATCCACGCCGGCCTCCTCGAGCTTCGAGCCCTGCTCCACGTGAAGTTCCACATAGGCGCCGACCGGTTGTCGGGATCGCTGGGATGAGGGAGGTAGATTCGCGTCCCGGATGGCGCGCTCGATGTCGATCCCGTACTCATCGAGCACGCGAGGCAGGGGAGTAGGTTCGCGGCCTTCTGCCGCTGCCAAGGCGTTCGACGATCCCCAAAAGGCGACGGGGAAGCGCACCCCCTCTTCTTCCGCAAAGGACACGACATCCAACGGCAAGTGGGGCGGGCCGTAAGTGGCTCGGAGCCAACTGACTGCGATGAGACTCGCCACGATTCCGGCAGCGCCGTCAAAGCATCCGCCTTGGCGGACCGTGTCGACGTGAGAGCCTGTGAGGATGCGGGGTCCACCGGGAGAGGCCGGTTCGGAGCGGCCGTAGAGGTTGCCCACGTCGTCCCAGAACGTCAGGAGTCCTCTGGACGTCATCTCTCGTTCCAACCACGCCTGTGCCTCCCGCCACGCGGGGGTGTAGACGAGGCGCGTGATACCGCCCTCCGGCACGCTGCCGAATTGGGCCAACGAATGCAGCAGTTGCACCGCTTCGTGGCCCAAGGATTGAGCGCTCGGCCGCAAGTTCGGTTTGTGAGAAATGGACATGCTTTCACGCCCTTTCCGCATGAGATGAGTGTGCGGACCGAATCCATTGGCCAATGCCTGCGGTTGGAAACGTGGGCTCTCCGTGTGCCTGATACACCAAATGGCCACGGCACCACGTTTGCACCACGCGCGAAGAGAACGTCCGGCCGATATAGGGGCTGTGGCGATGGCGTTGGAACAGGTGTTCAGGTCTCAGCGTATAGCGCTCGGCCGGGTTGACGATGGCGAGATCGGCATCGGATCCAATTTGAATTACACCTTTTCGGGGATATACGCCCAGCCGCTTGGCGGGATGCGCCGCGGTGAGGCGGGCCACGTCTACAAGTCGCAGTCCTTGTCGCAGGCCTTCGTCGAGCATGACCTCCAGGGTCGACTGTCCTCCGGCGATTCCACCCCAAACCTCGAAGTAATTGCCGGATGCGGACCGTTTCATGTCCATTGGACACGGCGAGTGATCCGACGCCACGTCGTCGATGAGTCCTCGACGAAGGCGATCCCAAAGTGCGAGGCGCGTCTGTTCATCGCGGAGGGGTGGTGCGCACTTGGCCACGGGTCCGAGCCGTTCAAAGTCGTCGACCGTCAGCGCAAGGTAGTGAGGGCATGTTTCCAGTGTTACGTCCAAGCCCTTTCGCTTGGCCGCTTGAATTCGATGCACAGACTCCGGGGTGCTGATATGTACGAAATGCAGTCGGCAGCCCGTCGCCTCGGCGAGTGTGAGCGCTCGTTGCACCGCTTCCCACTCCACTTCGGGGGGCCGCGAGGCTGCGTAGTCGCGGGCTGTCAGGCGCCCCTCCCGTTCCAACTGACTCCGGATTGCGTCGGCAATGGCCCCGTTCTCCGCGTGCAAGAGCAAGGGAAGGCCCACTCTGGCCAGAATGCGCATCCCTTCATACAACGTTGCGTCATCGACTTGCACATAGCCGTGATCTGCGCTGGGACCACCTGGCGCGGAGAGGAACGCCTTGAACCCGAGAACGCCTGCGTCGGCGAGCGGCTCGAGCTGGTCCAAGCGACGAGGCACCAGCCCACCCCAGAATGCGAAGTCGATGACGGACTTACCCGTTGCGCACGCTACCTTCTCCGTGAGCGCCGACGGGTCGATCGTCGGAGGGACGCCATTCAACGGCATGTCCACGAACAGCGTGCACCCTCCTGCGGCCAGCGCGCGGGAGCCTGTTTCAAATCCCTCCCAGTCCGTGCCAGGTTCGTTGAGGTGCACGTGTGCATCGATGACGCCGGGCATCACCCAGTGCCCCGATACGTCCACCTGCACCGCCGCGCGGCCCTCAATGGAGCCAATTGCTGCAATCCGCCCATTGGTAATGGCTAAATCCATCATCAGCGCACTGGATTCCGTCACGACGAGCCCGTTGCGCAGAACGACGTCGTACACTGGCATCGTCCTTTCATGAAGATGTAAATGATCATGACAAAGTTTGAGTTCAGCCTCATTGTAATCGGATGAATGTGAGAAAATCGATAGATCTTATACTCAAATTCCGCGAAAATCATCGTATAATTCGCATATAGCCGTTGGGTTCCTGATTTTTGCGTTATGTTTTATAACATAAGGAGGAAGGGCAATGCGCGTCTCGGAATTGTTCGCACTTCCGGTTTTTGAAGGCGCCCGTTGGCTTGCTGGGAAAGATGGAGGTTGGCGTACGGTCGAGTCCGTCAACATGATGGATGCGCCTGATATTCTCGACTTCCTAAAACCTCATGAACTTCTCGTTACAACGGCTTACGCTCTCCGAGGAGATACCGAGAAGCTAGTCGAACTGGTCCGCCAGATGGCGAAGAAGGGGTGCGCAGGACTTGCATTAAAAACCCAGCGCTTTTGGTTCTCGATCCCTGAAGAAGTTGTGGCCGCAGCACGTGAAGCGGCGTTTCCGCTGATCGAATTGCCGAACACATACGCTTTGGGGGAGATTGTGTCGGCTTGTATTGCCCATCTGATGGACCGGCGGGCAGCTGAATGGTTGGAATCGATGCGAGCGCAGAAGGAGTTTGCCAGATGGATGATGGAGGGGAGGAGCCTGGACGACCTCCTGAACTCGTTGGAAAGGGCTATCGGTCGCCCGTTCGCCTTGTTGGAATGGACGGGAGAACGTTTGGTGGCGAGTGACGGGGCGGGAGAGACGGAGGTGTTGTCAGCTCGTTGGGCGGCGGTGTCTGCCGAACCCGGAAAGTGCATCTGGATGTGCGTGCGAGGTGGCAGTCGAGGAACCGAGATTGAGGCCTTTCCTGTGTGGATTGATCACCCATGTGCGTATCTTATCGCTATCGGAGGACGCGTGAGTCATCTGCCCGGCTTTCAGCGCATGATGGCTGAGGTCATGCCCGTCCTCTCTGTGGAAATGGGGAAGCGCCAGGCGGTTCGCGACGGCGCGCGCCGTGCCTCGGAATCGTATTTCGAAGCGGTGGTTTCCGCTGAACTCGCGACCGAAGCCGAGATCGTCACGGCGGGCAAGCCATACGGAATTCACCGCGCCGCGCTGCACCAATGTGTTCTTCTCAGACCGTTCGCGATGTCTCGCGACAGGCAGGTCCGGCCGGCCATCCCGCGGTCGCGTGAAATGGAGCGGCTCGCGGAGTGGAGCAAGCGCTGGCTTGTGGAAGCGGGGGAAGACGTGTCCGTTTTCCTGTGGAATCGACACGTGGCCGTCGTCCGCCATCTTCCCAGTCAGGACCAGGCGGGAAAAGAGGGGACGTTTCGCGCCCTCCAGGCGCAGGTCTGGATGGCCATGGGATACCCCGTGTCGATTGGGATTGGCAATCCAGTGGGCAATGTGGAAGGCTTGGCGCGCTCGCTGAAAGAAGCATGGAGCACCTTGGAAGAAGAACAGCGCCGAGCGGGAGATCGCCCCGTCATTGCGAGGGCCGGCGTGCGAAACCTCTCGGATCTCGTACATCTTCTTCCGTACGAAAAGTTGTGCGAATTCCGCGAGGCTGTCCTGGGGCCCATTCTTGCGCTACCAGCGGACGAGCGAGATGTACTGCTTCACACGTTGGCAACGTTTCTGGATTTGCACGGAAACGTGGCGGAAACAGGAAAGCAGCTGTACTTGCATCGAAATACAGTTTTATACCGCCTCGGCAAATGCGAGCAGTTGTGTAAGCTGTCGCTGAAAGACCCTGATGCGACGCTGCAGATCCGGTTGGCGCTGCACATTCATCGGCTGATGACTCGCGTGGATCCACAGGCCCAGCGAGTGTCCGGCGTATGGGGCTAACTGCCCCGATACGCCGTGAAGCTGGATGGGGTGATGAGGACAGGGATGTGATAGTGCTGTGAAGGATCGTTGACGTGGAATCGAACGCGCGCGACGGGGAATATGGTTTCTGCGCTGAATAACCCGCCTGTTGCTGCGTAGTACGCCTTCGTGTGAAGAACGATTTCGTACTCGCCTGTTTCGATAGCGTGCCCTTCTGACAAGGGCTGGGGTGGACGGCCATCGGGTCCGGTCCTGCACTTGCACACTCGATAAGGTTCCCTCTGTGGCACAAGACGCCAGAGTTCCACCTCGATCCCGCCCGCGGGAAGCCCTCGGGCGAGATCGAGAATGTGCGTTGTGATGCATCCGCTCATCATGTCGCGGTCTCCCATTCTGCCTCGAAGTGTGGCCACTGTTCCGCTAGGTCGGCTCGCGTCATGGTGATCCCCTGAAAGCCGAAAGGCGGGCGGGGCTCGGTATAGACTTGTCCGCGTCCGTCTGCTGTTTCGACAATGCGCTCCCACGTCCGGTTCTGCGATTGGAACGTGATGGACTCGAGCTGCGGGAAACGGAGCAGCGCCAGCGCGCAGATCCGGTGGATCAGGTGTTGGATGGACCGGGTGTCCAGGGCGTGGAAGACGGCTCCTGCGAGGTCGCGGATTTGCTCCGCAAGGATGTACCCTGTCGCTTGATTCGAAAGCGCGCTCAGCGGATCGACGTACGTCCATCGAGCGCTGAGAAACACGTACAGCGGTCGGTTGGAGTCCTCGGGCAAGGTGGTGTATTCGTCGCGGATGTAGCCGACGAACGAGTTGCCGCGAATCTTAATCAGGTGCAGACCGTCTAGGCCGGAGCGATGCCACACCACGAATGGGCTCCCGTCCGGATGACGTTCCATGCGGAGTTCGGCGGTGGACCATTCGTTGCGGCTGTGGAGAAAGACGAGGGTGCTGTCCTCGAATCCTTCCGCTCCAGGCACGGGGACCGGACGAAACACTTGTTCGTCCGCGTAGAGCTCTACGGCGCGCACGTGAGGATACGTTTCGAGAAAGCAGCGCCCTGCAAACGCCAGATAACCGTCGAGCGAAGGGCCTTCATACAGTGCGGCGTGCCGAAGCAGAAAATTTTTCATCGAGTCCGTGGCGATCACGTCCCGATTGTCTCCGTCGCGAAACGACGGCAGGAACGCGTCGCCTTCGACGGCCATTCGGACCCGAGCGCCAAAGACGGTCTGATCGCGGAATTCGACAGGCGATTCGTGAATCCGCGTCCAGGCGCGAAGGGGTGTGTGGCACGTGCGATACACGTAGACATCGTCTTTTCCGTAGTAGATGCCGAGCGGAGAGTGGCTCTCCATCCTCATGACCTCCTTCACGATCGCGTCACAGCGCTTCGCGCCTTCAGGCGTTGAAGTGCGATACAACATATTTCTTCCAAGGCTCGCTGAAATTCGGCTTCCTGTGTCTGGTTCAGGCGCTCGCGGACGGATTCGAGGATTTCCTCGGTTTGCTTTCCGTGTACGCAGAGGACGAAGGGGAATCCGAACTTTTCTTCGTACGTTCGCGTCAGCTGTTGAAGTTCGGCTGCTCGCTCGGGGTCAAGGCTCGCGAGTCCCGACCTGCGCTGCTCTTGTGAGGACAACGCGCTCATGGGACTTTGTTCGCCGAGGCGAGGGTGCGCCTGAATCAGCGCCTCCTGCTCAGGCTGCGGGGCCTGGAACACGACGGAACGCACGGCGCGATCGACCTCCGCCCAATCGGAGAATGGGCCGAGGTCATACAAGCGGGCGGCGAAGTGCGGGGAGTGTTCGAAGCAGTCTCCGTAGATCTCCAAGAAGGAGGCTTTCTTCAGTTCTTGCCACGCACCTGGTGTCATACTCGTTGTCCTCACCTCGCCACGCAACTTGCTGCGATTGTACAGAGCGACGATTGTTTGCGTCAATACATCTCACGCAATGCGGATTCCAAAAACGAAGAGCCTCATTTTGGTCAATATATCTCACGCAAGGTGCTCACCATCTGCTATCCTCGACGGAAATCGGTTTGCGCCACTGGCGCGCAGGAGGTCGGCCATGCGGATTTGGATTCACGACGCGCAGATCATCACGATGAATGCTCGTGACGAGATCGTCCAAGGAGACTTGCTCATCGATGGCTCGCGAATCGCTGCTGTGGGCGATGTGGGACACCCGGGCGATGTCGATCGCGTCATCTCGGCGAAGGGGCTCGTCGCGATGCCGGGATTTGTGCAGACGCACGTTCACCTTTGTCAGACCTTGTTCCGCGGCATGGCGGATGACCTGGAACTCTTGGATTGGCTCAGAACGAGAATTTGGCCGCTCGAAGCGGCGCACGACGAGGAGTCGGTCTATGACTCCGCCATGCTCGGAATCGGCGAATTGATTCGGAGCGGGACCACGACCATCGTGGACATGGAGACGGTGCACCACACGGAGGCTGCTTTTCACGCCATTCGAGAGACGGGCATTCGTGCCGTCTCTGGCAAGGCCATGATGGATGACGGAGAAGGCGTGCCACCCGGGCTGCAGGAGACGACGGAGGCTTCGCTGGAGGAGAGTGTGCGCCTGCTTGAGGCGTGGCACGGCCGAGACGAGTCGCGCATTCGGTACGCGTTCTGCCCGCGCTTCGTGTTGTCGTGCACAGAGCCATTGCTCACGGCGGTTCGCGATTTGTCCCTCAAGTACCAGGTCGACGTCCACACGCACGCGGCCGAAAATCGGGACGAGATCGCACTCGTGGAGGCCAGCCGAGGCATGCGCAACGTGGCCTATCTGGACCACCTGGGTCTGGCGAACGAACGGCTCATCCTGGCTCACTGCGTCTGGCTGGATGAGCATGAGCGCCAAATACTGGTGCGCCGCGGCGTGCGCGTCGCTCATTGCCCCGGTTCCAATTGCAAATTGGCTTCTGGGATCGCCGATGTTCCCGCGCTCTTGTCGTCGGGCTGCCAAACGGGCCTGGGTGCCGATGGAGCGCCCTGCAATAACAATCTCGACATGTTCCACGAGATGCGGTATGCCGCGATGTTGCAGAAGGTGACGCGCGGTGCGCTGGCGCTGTCGGCGTGCGACGTTTTGCGCATGGCAACCGTGGGAGGTGCGCACGTGGCCGGTCTCGCGAGCGAAATTGGGAGCCTCGAACCCGGCAAGCTCGCGGACATCATTCTGTTGGATCTCCGCGACTTTCACACCTATCCCTCCGTCGGCGTGGATCCCGTGAGCCGCGTGGTCTACTCGGCGACGCGCGACAACGTGGTCATGAGCATCATTCACGGGCGGATCGTGATGGAGGGCGGCGTGGTTCTGACGCTCGATCGCGGCGACGTTCTGAAGCGAGCCGACCGATCCGCCAAGCGGGTGATGCGGCGGGCCTTTGGGGAAACGGGGGTGCCGAGCCATGCCGTGCAAGCCTGATCTGTGGCGGCTGGTCGACGACGCGATGAGCGAGGAGGTGGCGTTTCTTCAGTCCCTGGTGCAAACGCCGACGGACAATCCGCCTGGCGACGCGCGATCCATGCTGGAGATGTTGAAGGTGTCCTTGGAGCGGCTCGGCATCGAATCCGTAGAGGTCGATCTCGTCGAGGGAGAAGAGGCTGCTCGTTATGGGCAGGTGGCCGCCGGCAGTGTCGTCGCCAGGCTGTCGTTCGGGGGCGGAGGGCCTGAAGTGGTCCTGAACGCGCATGGCGACGTGGTGCCTCCGGGCCTTGGCTGGACGTACCCACCCTATGGAGGCGTGATCGACGGCGGCTATCTCTACGGGCGGGGAGCGGCCGTATCCAAATCCGACATCGCGGTCTACACGTTTGCGGCGCTCGCGGTGAAACGCCTCGGCGCGGCGGGGTGCGGGCGAGTCGCGCTGGTCTTCAATATGGACGAGGAGACTGGCGGTCATCTCGGCCCTCGCCGGCTGTTGGAGCGGGGCGCGATTGCGCCCGATTACGCCCTGTGCGCGGGTTCGACGTACACCCTGGGCGTGGCACACAACGGCTGTTTGCACCTGGAAGTCCGGCTCACGGGGCGATCCGCCCATGCGGCCATGCCCCATCTCGGCGCGGATGCGCTGGAGGCGGGGAACGCCTTGTTGACTCGCCTGTATCGGTATCGGGACGAGATCGGCACCCTTCGTTCGCGCGTGCCGGGCATTGAACGGCCCACGCTGGTGGTGGGCACCTGCCACGCCGGCATCCACACCAACGTCGTGCCAGACGCGTGCGTGATCCGGCTGGATCGCCGTGTCATTCCCGAAGAGGATCTGGATCTCGTCGAGGCAGAGCTGCGAGCTGTCATCGCGGAGAGCGTTCGTCCGTTCCCGGACGTCCGCTGTGAGGTGACGCAGCTGTTGCGCGCCGAAAGCTTACGCCCCCTTGCCCTTGGCACGCCACTTCACGAAGCGCTTGAACGGAATGCCCTCGCTGTCATCGGCGAACACCTTCCGGCAGAGGGGGTGCCGCTGTACACGGACGCGCGGCACTTCGCATCCTTCGGCATTCCGGTCATCATGTACGGTGCGGGGCCGCGCCACCTCGCGGATGCGCGCGGACATCGTGCGGACGAGCGCGTGAGCCTGCGCGATCTCGCCCTCGCCACGCGTGTGGTGGCAGGAACGCTGGCGGATCTCCTGGGCATTGCATGTGTATGGTAGATAGCATGACATTTGGGTTGTGAATGGCGCACAAACGTCGAAGGGTCACTTCGGAAACATCGCACGAAAACACAGTCTAGGTAAGATAACATTACATATCTGGTTGCTCATGTTCGGTTCTCTCACTAAGATTCGAAGCAAGATCACATTCTCGATTTCGAAAGGGGAGAGAATCCGTGGCGCAACCGGTCGAAAGCGTGACGTCGTTCACACAGCCGTACGATCCGTCGCTATACAACGAGGACTTGGCCCCCGTTTCTCCCGAGAAAAAGACGTGGAGTTGGGTCAACTTCACCACCGTGTGGATGGGCATGGTGCACAACATCGTCTCGTACGAGACGGCCGCGAGTCTCCTGGGGCTTGGCATGAGCGTTTCGCAAGCCATCTTCACCGTGGTGGTGGCCAACGCCATCCTCATCCTCGCGATGTGCCTGAACAGCGTTGCGGGAGCCAAATATGGATTGCCTTTTCCCGTGCTCGCTCGGGCCGCGTTTGGGCACCGAGGTGCTCAAATACCCGTGTTTTTCCGGGCGTTCGTGGCCATCTTTTGGTTCTCGATTCAGGCGTACGCCGGCAGCGAGGCGCTGTCCACCGTTCTCGGCGCGCTCATTCCCGGCTGGAATCACCTCGGCGCTCACCACGTCATCGGCATGGGCTTGAACATGCTGATTGCTGTGCTCGCATTTTGGCTGTTACACGCGTGGATCGTGTCGCATGGCATTGAACGGGTTCGCCACTTCGAACTCTGGGCTGGGCCACTCGTCATTGTCCTGGGGCTCGGACTTGTCGGCTGGGCGTTGTCCGTCGCCCACGGGTTCGGACCGGCGTTCTCGGAGCCGTCTCGACTGCACGGCGCGAAGTTTTGGAGTGTATTCGGACTCACCGTGACGGGGCTCATCGGCTCGTGGAGCACGCTCGTGTTGAATATCCCGGATTTCACGCGCTTTGCACGTTCTCAAAAGGACCAGGTGGTCGGGCAAGCCGTGGGACTTCCAGGCACGGCCATCCTGTTCTCGTTCATGAGCATCGTCATCACCTCGGGTACCTTGATCGCGTTCGGCAAGGCCGTGATTGACCCGGTTCAACTCATCGGCCATTTTCACAGTCCAGTGGTGCAGGTGCTCGGTTGTCTCGCGCTCGTCGTCGCTACGTTGTCGGTCAATGTCGCCGCCAATCTCGTGTCGCCCGCCTACGATCTCGTCAACATGTTCCCCAAGCGGCTCAACTTCGTGCGAGCAGGGCTCATTGCGATTGTCGTGGGATTTCTGTTTGCGCCTTGGGCGTGGTACGACAACGCCGGTGTCATTTTCAGCGTGCTGAATGCGATAGGAGGTGGGCTGGGACCTGTTGCAGGCATCATGATGGCGGACTTCTACTTGGTGCGAAAGCGGCAGTACGAAGTCGACGCCTTTTACACGGCGGACGGCGGGTTCCGCTACCGCGCCGGATGGAATCCAAAGGCCTTGGTTTCGTTGGGGGCAGGGCTCTTGGCATCGTTCATCGGGCTGCTGGCGCCTTCGCTGTCGGAATTGTACAACTACTCTTGGTTCTTGGGGCTTTTCGTGGGAGGTCTCTGTTACGCGATGCTCATGACATTGGGTGAAGATCCGGTGCGCCACGAGGACGACTGGCTCGTCGGGGACATCGAGTAGGCAGGAGGCGAGCGACGTGACGGCAGTTTGGGTTCGCGGTGGGATGATTGTGACGGCGTCGGACGTGTTTGCAGGAGATGTGTGGATTGAGGACGGCGTCATCCGCCAGGTGGGTGTTGTAAGGCCTTCGGGCGAAGCTCACATCATCGATGCGCCGGGTATGTACGTCATGCCCGGCGCCATCGACGAGCACACGCACATGGGAATGCCGTTCAACGGCACAGTGAGCGCGGATTGGGACACGGAAACGATTGCGGCTGCTATCGGGGGCACTACAACGATTGTGGACTTCGCCATTCAGCGGCGTGGGGGCACGCTGGTGGAGGCCATTGAAACATGGCGAAACAAGGCCGATGGTCGCACCGCCATTGACTATGGCCTTCACGTTGCCATCACGGACCCTCGGCCGGAGGTGATTGCGGAAATCCCCGAGGCAGTGAAACGCGGCGTCACAACCGTCAAGGTGTTCATGGCGTACAAGGGCGAGATGATGGTGGACGATACGGCGCTATTCCAGACGCTCTTGGCCGCGCGCGAGGTCGGTGCGCTCGTCATGATACACGCAGAAAACGGAGATGCGGTCGTGCTGTTGCAAGATCGTCTGTATGAAGCCAACAAACGAGCGCCTCGATATCACGCAGAAAGTCGTCCGCTGGAAGTGGAGGCCGAGGCGACGCGGCGAGCCATTGCGCTCGCGAAACTCGCCGACGCACCGCTCTTCATCGTGCACGTGACTGGGCGCGAGCCAATGGAAGAGATTCGGCGGGCGCGTCACCGTGGACAGCGCGTGTACGGAGAGACCTGCCCACAGTATCTGCTGCTCGACGAATCTTATCTGGTGCTGCCTGGATTTGAGGGTGCCAAGTACGTGTGTTCGCCTCCTCTCCGCCATGCGTCGCATCAGGAGGCGCTTTGGACGGCCTTGGCCGAAGGCGTTCTGCAGACCATCGGGACGGATCACTGCTCGTTCAATTTCCGCGAGCAAAAGCACATGGGCAGAGACGACTTCCGCAAGATCCCGAACGGACTGAATGGCATTGAAAACTGGGTGCAGCTCATCTACACCTACGGCGTGTGCCAAGGAAGAATCTCGTTGTCTCGCATGGTGGATCTCATCTCCACCCAGCCCGCAAAACTGATGGGCCTATACCCGCGAAAAGGGACGCTCGCCGTGGGCGCAGACGCGGATCTTCTCATCTACGATCCGTCCGGCAGCACCACGATCACGGCACAAACGCAGCATCAAAACAGCGACTACAACGCGTACGAAGGGTTTGTCGTGCAGGGAAAGCCGCAATGGGTCCTGCTTCGAGGAAACGTGATCGTCCAAGAGGGGAAGCACGTGGGTACCTTGCAGGACGGGCGATTTGTACCATGCAGCCCGTATTCCGCCGCGTACGGGGAGAAAGCGCCGTTCGACTCGCGCCAGCTTCAGGCGGAACTCGTCGACGCATGAACGGGCGAATGGAGGTGGCGCAGATGATGGGTGCAGAGGCCGTCCAAGGACCTTGGTCTTCGACGATAAGCGACGTGGAAGCGATGGCGGAGGCCGCGCGGTGCCTGTTCTGCGAGGATCCGCCCTGTGTTCGGGCCTGCCCGACCGGGATCGACATTCCGCTGTTCATTCGCAAAATTGCGTCGGGCAACCGAGTGGGCGCGGCCAAGACCATTTTTGACGCGAACCCGCTTGGTTCGAGTTGCGCGCGGGTGTGTCCGACGGACGAACTGTGCGAAGGCGCTTGTGTTTGGGGGAAATCCTCGCGACCTGTGGAAATCGGCCGTCTGCAACAGTACGCGACGGATGCGGTACTCGAGCGTGGTGTGGCGCTGTATGATCCGCCGTCTCAGCCCATTCCGTATCGATTTGCCATTATTGGCGCCGGGCCGGCGGGCCTGGCTGCCGCGAGGGAACTCGCGCTCGCCGGTGCGCAGGTCACTGTCTACGAGCGTGAACAATCTCCGGGAGGTCTCAACACGTACGGCATTCCTCCGTTTCGGCTTTCGGAGGGCGTGGCAGTTGCCGAAGCGGAGATGATTCTCTCGCTGGGTGTTCGTTTCGAAAGAGGGGTGGACGTGGGGATGCATGTGCGACCCGAACAGCTTGTGGATTCGTGCGACGGTGTTCTGCTCGCGTGCGGGCTTGGCGCAGGTAAACGGTTGGGCATCGAGGGCGAAGAGCTTGATGGCGTCATGGACGCCATCACGTTTCTCCGGATGGCCAAGGAGGGGCGCGCGCGTGCGGGCCGCGAGGTGGTGGTGATTGGAGCGGGAAACACCGCGATGGATGCTGCGACCACGGCGCGCCGCCTGGGTGCGGAACGCGTGACCATCGTATACCGGCGTTCGGAGAAGGAAATGACGGCATATCGCTTCGAGTATGCGTTTGCGAAATCGGAAGGTGTGCAATTCCGCTGGAAGTTAATGCCCGTAAGATTCGTCGGCGAGGGCGCGGTCCAGGAAGTCAGATGCCGTCAGACTGAGCTCGATCCGTCCGGTGCATGGCGACTTGCGGAACGTGAGGAGCGATTGTCGGCCGATCAGGTCATTGTCGCCATTGGGCAAGCGCGTCGATGGGATCTGCTCGACGCCTTCCAAGTCCCGCACCGCGACGGCGCCGTCACAGTGGATGAACAAGGGCGCACGCGTCGCCCCAAGGTGTATGCCGCTGGAGACTGCGTGTGGAGCGGGAAAGGTGCAGAAGCAACGGTCGTTGTTGCCGTTGAACAAGGGAAACGGGCTGCGCTAGCTATGCTGAAAGACGCACGGTCGCGGCGTGTTGAACATGGACTAGCGACGGAGGGATCTGCATGGCCGACTTGACGGTCGAAATGGCAGGCATTCGCTCGCCCAATCCCTTTTGGCTCGCGTCCGCTCCTCCCACTAACACGGGCTTTCAGGTGGAGCGCGCGTTTGAAGCGGGATGGGGAGGGGCTGTATGGAAGACACTCACGGATCGGCCGGTGCGCAATGTGTCTTCGCGCTTCGGGTCGCTTCATCTTGCAGATAAGCGGATGGTGGGTTTCAACAATATCGAACTCATCTCGGATCGCCCGTTCGAAGACAATCTGGCGGAAATTCGGCAAGTCAAGCGCCGATTCCCCGATAGAGCTGTCGTGGCGTCCCTGATGATTGAACCGGACAAGAAGCAGTGGCAAGAAGCGGTGCGCAAGGTCGAGGATGCGGGCGTGGACGGGATCGAGCTGAACTTCGGCTGTCCGCACGGCATGGTGGAGCGCGGGATGGGCGCAGCTGTCGGGCAACACCCGGATCTCATTGAGCGCCAAACTTCGTGGGTCAAGTCCGCTGCGACGGTGCCTGTCATTGCCAAACTGACCCCGAATGTGACCGACATTCGCGCATCCGCAAGGGCCGCGGTGGCAGGCGGAGCGGACGCCATCAGTCTCATCAACACCATCAACTCCATCATCGGTGTGGATCTGAAGGCGTGCGTGCCCCGGCCAACGGTTGCGGGGCTCGGGACGCACGGCGGGTACTGTGGGCCCGCGGTCAAGCCCATTGCGCTGTACATGGTGGCTGAGTGTGCCAAGGACGACACCGTCGGCGTGCCCATTTCGGGCATTGGCGGCATTGCCACGTGGCAAGACGCAGTGGAGTTCCTATTGCTGGGGGCTTGGGCGGTGCAGGTGTGCACGGCGGTGATGCAACACGGCTTTCGCATCATCGAAGATCTGGTCGACGGCCTGAACCGCTTTCTGGACGACAATGGAATTGGTGGCGTGCGCGATATCGTGGGGAAGGCGCTGCCGAACTATGTGCCGTTTGGGTCGCTCGATCTCGACCACCGTGTAGTGGCTGCTATCGATGCTGACCGATGCATCGGCTGCTACAAGTGTTACATCGCGTGCCTGGACGCAGCTCATCAAGCCATCGCACCGGGTGATGCCGAGGCCCGCGTGCCGAGTGTGCTGGTGGATGAGTGCGTGGGTTGTAATCTCTGCGAAGCGGTGTGTCCGGTTGCATGCATTGAGATGGTTCCCATGGCTGAACTCGCCGGGGCGCATCCATTGACGAGTGTCAGCGCACACCCATGACAGCGAGGAGGGGCTCAAGTGTCGAGGTACGTCCGAATTGCGCTCATTCAAGCGAAGCATGAGCTTCCCGGCGATCGAAGCGTGGAGGAGCACAAACAGGCGGCTATTGAGAAGCACGTGGCGATGATCGAGGAGGCTGCCGCGGAGGGAGCCGAGATTGCGTGTCTGCAGGAGCTGTTTTTTGCTCCGTACTTCTGCGCGGAACAGTCGCCGAAGTGGTATCAGGCTGCCGAACCTGTGCCAGGCGGACCCACGGTTCAACGGATGCAGGAGGTGGCCAAGCGGCACGAGATGGTGCTCGTGGTTCCACTATATGAGGAAGCGATGCCCGGGGTCTACTACAATACAGCGGCCGTGATCGACGCGGACGGAACTTATTTAGGGAAGTACAGGAAGCACCACATTCCACACGTGCAGGCTGGCGACCGTCCGGAAACGGGGTTTTGGGAAAAGTATTACTTCAAGCCTGGCACTGGAGGATATCCTGTCTTCGCCACGCGGTACGGGAAGGTGGGCGTGTACATCTGTTACGACCGTCATTTCCCGGAAGGAGCCCGCATTCTCGGCCTCAACGGTGCCGAGATTGTGTTCAATCCGTCCGCAACGGTTGCAGGGCTGTCCGAATACCTTTGGAAGTTGGAACAGCCTGCGCACGCGGTGGCAAACGGCTACTATGTGGGTGCCATCAATCGCGTAGGCTGGGAAGCGCCATGGAACATGGGGGAGTTTTACGGGCAGTCGTATCTCGTCGATCCGCGGGGAAATTTCGTGAAGGTAGCTGCTCGAGACCAGGATGAGATTGTCATCGCGGATATGGACCGTGAGGTCATTCGCGAGGTGCGCGAGACCTGGCAATTCTACCGGGATCGCAGGCCAGAGACGTATGATACACTGGTCTCAACCTGATTCATCCAAGGACGCGAAAGAGGGATGGTCATGGCGGTCGAAGATGGGGTGCTGAAGGCGGGCGCATCGGCGTGGCTTGAGAAGGACAGGCGCTACGTGTGGCACGGAATGGTGGCGCACGAGGCGGCGAGGCACCCGATGGCGGTGGTTGGCGGCGACGGCGCATACGTTCTCGACGCCGAGGGGCGCCGGTACCTGGACGCGATGTCAGGGCTCTGGTGTGTCAACCTGGGCTATTCGCGAAAGGAGCTCGCAGAGGCGGCCTATCGTCAGATGACGGAGATGCCGTATTATCCGCTGACTCACACGCACCTGCCCGCCATCGCGTTGGCGGAGCGGCTTTCCACGTGGCTTGGGGGCGAGTACCGCATCTTCTTCTCCAACAGCGGCTCCGAGGCGAACGAGGTGGCTTTCAAAATTGCGCGGCAGTACCATGCCCAACGAGGCGAGCCTCACCGATGGAAGGTGGTCTCCCGGTACCGCGCGTACCACGGGAACACGATGGGGGCACTCGCCGCGTCGGGGCAGTTTGACCGCAAGTTTCGCTATGAGCCACTCGCGCCCGGTTTCGTCCACGTTCCGCCGCCGGATTGCTACCGCTGCCCGTTTGGAAAGGAGCCGTCGACGTGTGCGATGGAGTGCGCGCAATACGTGGACGACGTGATGCGATGGGAAGTGGACGAGACGGTCGTGGCCGTGATCGCCGAGCCCGTCATCACGGGCGGCGGTGTCCTGGTGCCGCCCGACGGGTACTTGCCCAAACTGCGCGAGATCTGCGACCGGCACGGCGCGCTGCTCATCGTGGACGAGGTGATCTGCGGCTTTGGGCGGACGGGCGCGCCGTTTGGGCATCAGCGCTATGGCGTGCGCCCCGACATCGTCACCATGGCCAAGGGGATCACGAGCGGTTATCTCCCGCTCGCGGCGACGGCGGTTCGGGCGGAACTGTTTGAGGAGGCGTTCGCGAGGGACGAGGCGTACGCGCATCTTCGCCACGTAAACACCTTTGGCGGCCATCCGGCCTCCTGCGCGGTGGGCCTCGCGACGCTCGATATCATGGAGCGAGAGAACATGGTCGATCGCGCTCGAATCCTCGGGGATCTGCTCGCGGCGGAACTGAAACGCCTGCAGGGCCTGCCACACGTGGGCGACATCCGCGCGTTTGGCCTGTTGGCGGGGGTGGAATTGGTGGAAGATGGCGCGACGCGGGCGCCGCTTGCGCCAGAACTCGTCGGGCGCGTGGTCGCGGCGTGTCGGCAGCGCGGCGTGATCGTCGGGAAAAACGGGGACACCACGCCGGGCGGCAACAACGTCGTCACCCTGTGTCCGCCGTTCGTGGTCTCCGAGGCCGAGGTGCAGCGCATCGTCGACGTTCTGGGAGAAGCCATCCTGGCCCTTTCGTGATCTGCGGGCATCGCCGACGCTCCCTCTCCGCCGCTCGACGCCCGAGGAGGGGGAGCGCCATCTGCCATCACGCGCCGGCCTCGAGCTTGGTGAGCGAGGTGGGCGACTTCTCGCTCGTCTGCACGGGTTGCCGCAGCGACGGCAGCTGTGCGTAAACCGCTTCGAGCATGCGCCCCACGCGATCCGCCATCACCCTGGGCGAGTGGGGCATCCCCTGCTGCAACCACCACTCCACCGTTCCCACGTAGGCGTGCACCACGAACTGAAGGATGGCATCCTCCTCCGGCAGGGGATGGCGCCCCACGACTTTGCGAATCTCCTCTCGGAATGAGGTCATACACGATTCCACATATCGCCGGCGAAAGTACGGAGCGCCTGCCTGCGTGAGCATGGTGCCAAAGAAGTCGTACCGATCCGCCAGGTACTGAAAGCAATGTTCCGTGGCGGGAACCCAGTCGAGCTCGCACACGCATTGGCCAAACTCATCCATCTCGCGGATGGCGTCTTCGATGACGCGATCCAGCAGGTCGTATTTATCGAGAAAGTGCAGATAGAAGGTTTTTCGGCTCACATTGGCGCGGTCGGTGATGTCCTGAACCGTGATGTGATCGAAATCCTTCTCCTTCATGAGGGCCACAAACGCCTGGCGAATGGCCTGGCGCGATTTCAGCACACGGCGGTCCATAGGGGAAACCGATGCCTCCTCATTGCATGCATGATGGGCATTCGCAAAACACAGCGTCGGATTCGAAACAACGTTGTCGAGAGTGTGTACTAATGCGCAGCGCGACTCGATGTGTCCATCGCGCAAAGCCCGGCTTGCGCTACAATGGTACACGATTGCAGCTTACTACATCCATGTGTAATAGGGAAGCGAGGAGGTCTTCACATGAAGGCACAGGCTCGCGGTGTGTTGAGCAAGGAGAGTCCATTTCACGCCATCGAGATTGAGCGTCGCGAACTTCAGCCCGACGATGTGCTGATTGAGATTCAGTACTGCGGCATTTGCCACTCCGATATCCACGCGGCCCGCGGTGAGTGGGGCGAGGTGCGCTATCCGTTCGTCCCCGGACACGAGATCACCGGCGTCGTGTCGCGAGTCGGCACCCAGGTGACCAAGTTCAAGCCGGGCGATCGCGTCGGCGTCGGCTGCATGGTCGACTCGTGCGGCGAATGCGAGAACTGTAGGCGCGGCGACGAGCAGTACTGCGTGCAGGGCAACATCCAGACCTACGGCAGCGTCGATCGTTATGGGCAGTACACCATGGGCGGGTACTCCACGCACATCGTGGTGAAGGAGGACTTCGTCCTTCGCATTCCCGACGCACTCCCTCTCGACAAGGCCGCGCCGCTTCTGTGCGCGGGCATCACAACGTACTCGCCACTGCGCCACTGGCAGGCGGGACCTGGCAAGGAAGTCGCCGTGATCGGCCTGGGCGGGCTCGGTCACATGGCTGTAAAGCTCGCGAAGGCCATGGGAGCCGAAGTCACCGTGCTGTCCCAGTCGCTGCGCAAGAAGGAAGATGGGCTGCGCCTCGGGGCGAAGGCGTACCACGCGACGAGCGACCCCGAGACGTTCCGCCAACTCGCCGGCCGGTTTGATCTCATCATCAACACCGTCTCGGCGCAGATCCCCATCACGGCGTATCTGGGCCTTCTGAAGACCGATGGCGCGCTGGTCAATGTCGGTGCGCCGCCGGAGCCGCTCGAGGTGAACGCGTTTGCGCTCATCACGCAGCGCCGCACGTTTGCGGGCTCCTGCATCGGCGGCATCCGCGAGACGCAGGAGATGCTCGACTTCTGCGCGAACCACGGGGTGACGCCTGAGATCGAAACCATCTCGGCGGACGAGATCGACGCGGCCTGGGAGCGCGTGCTGAAGTCGGACGTTCGGTATCGATTCGTGATCGACATCAGCACGATGCGCAAGTGATGTCACTCGCCGACTGGCCCATCCGCTGGTCGCGCGATACAATGGAACGCGGAAGATGAGTGAACGGAGGCGTTGTCGGGCCTCCGTTTTCTCTCGTTTATCGAGGGAGTGACGAGATTGACCCGTCAGGAAAGCCCATACCGGTGGGTGGTATTCTTCACCGCGCTCGCGGCGTATTACCTTATCGTCAGTCAGCGCACGGCCCCGGGACTGGTGACAAACCAGTGGATGAACCAGTTTCACATTTCGGCTGGCGCGCTCGGCCTGATGGACAGCGTTCAGTTTCTGGCGTACGCCATCCTCCAGGTGCCAGTCGGCATCTTGGCGGATCGGTTTGGGCCGAATCGATTTTTGATCGTCGGGACCATGATCAACGCCCTCGGCACGCTGCTCACGGGAGTGGCCCCGCACGCGTGGGTGTTGTTTGTGGCTCGCTTTCTTGTGGGCGTGGGAGACGCCACCATCTTCGTCAACCTGGTCGCCGTCATCAACGAATGGTTTCGAGCGCAGGAGTTCGTCGCGCTGCTCGGCGTCATCGGCGTCGGGGCGGGGCTCGGATCTCTGACTGCGACCGTGCCGTACGCGCTCTGGATCCGCGCGTGGGGCTGGCGCAGCCTGTTTGTGGGCGTGAGCCTCATCCTGTTCGCACTTTGCGTGGCGCTTTATGCGGTGTTGGTGCGACGGCCGAGGCGAATGTTTGCGGGGGAGATTCAGCGGGCGGGCGAGCCGGTGCGCCCGGCGAGCGTCGGCGAGGCCATCCGCCAGACGTTCACCTCGCGGCAGGCGTACGCGCTCGCCATGTGTCACTTCGGCCTCGTCGGCACGTACGTGGGCTTCATGGGATCGTGGGGTGTGGCCTACTTCATGCAGGTGTTTCACATGGCGAGATCGGCGGCTAGCGCCATGATCATGGTGGGGCTTGTGGGCGCCATGGTCGGTGGGCCGCTCACCAGTTGGCTCGCCAGCCGATTTGGCCAGGTGAAGCGGCTCTACGCGCTCGTGCACGCCGTCACGTTCCTGAGTTGGCTCGCGTGGTTTGCCATGGGCATGCGCCCATGGTTTGCCCTTGTGCCCGTCCTGCTCGCCCTGATTGGCTTTGGCAACGGCGGCAGTTCGCTGACGTTCGCCATCGTCCGGCAGACGTTTCCCGTCGAGCGCGTCGGCGTGGTATCCGGCTTTGCCAACATGGGCGGGTTTGTGAGCGCCGTGCTCCTGCCCTCACTGTTCGGCGCGGCCCTCGACCAGTTTCCGGGCGATCGCGCCCTCGGGTTCCACGTGGGCTTGCTCATTCCTGTGCTGTTCACGGCCATCGGCGTGACCGGAGCCCTCCTGGCGCGTGACGTGAAGCGCGCCGCGGCGGTTCCGGTCGAGGAGACGGTATGAGAGCGCTGGGCTGGCGCAGGTCGCGCCCGCGGAGGACAGCTGCACAGCGCGCTTTGGCTGTGCCGTGCGCTCCACCGGCGCGCCTGCGCCGCGATCTACCGCACCGGGTGATACGCGAGGTTTTGCACAAACGCGCGCATTCGCCGGAGCGCTTCTTCAATCAGTTCCACGGAGGTGGCGTAGGAACAGCGGACAAACCCCTCGCCGGGATCGCCAAAGACATTGCCGGGGACCACGGCCACGCCCTGCTCCAGAAGCAGGCGCTCCGCGAACTGCTCCGAGCTGAGCCCGGTGGGGCGGATGTCGGGGAACGCGTAGAACGCGCCGCGCGGCTCGTGGCACGGAAGCCCGATTTCGTTCAGACCCGCGACAATGAGTTTTCTCCGCCTGTCATAGCTCTCCACCATGCGATCCCGCTCGTCGTCCCCGTTTCGTAGCGCCTCAAGCGCGGCCCGCTGCGCCATGTGGGGCGCGCACATGATGGTGTACTGGTGAATCTTGAGCATGGCTGAGATGATGGGCTCTGGGCCGGCCGCGTAGCCGATGCGCCAGCCCGTCATGGCGTACGCCTTGGACATGCCGCTCACCACCACGGTCCTCTCGCGCATCCCAGGGATGGCGGCAATGCTCACGTGCTGGCCGCCATAGGTCAGCTCCGCGTAAATCTCGTCGGACACCACAAACAGGTCGTGGCGGCGGACGACGTCCGCGATGGCCTGGAGGTCCTCCTTGTCCATCACGGCGCCGGTCGGATTGTTCGGGAAGCACAGGACGAGCACCTTGCTGCGCGGGGTGATGGCTCGCTCCAGGGCATCTGCGGTGAGTCGAAATCCGTCCTCCGCGTAGGTGGGCAGTTCCACCACATCGGCGCCCGCGAGCAGCGCGCACGGCTTGTAGCTTACATACGTTGGCACGGGGATGAGGACCTCATCGCCCGGGCACACCATCGCGCGAAGCGCGAGATCGATGGCTTCGCTGCCCCCAACGGTGACGAGGATTTCGTGAGACGGATCGTACGCCAGCCCGAATTTCGTGAGGTATTTGGCGATCTCCACGCACAGTTCAGGGAGCCCCCTGTTGGGCGTGTACGTGGTGTAACCCTGCTCCAGCGAATACATGCACGCCTCGCGGACGTGCCAAGGCGTCACAAAATCGGGCTCGCCGACGCCGAGCGAAATGACATCTTGCATCTGGCTGGCGAGATCGAAGAAGCGGCGGATGCCGGACGGGGCGAGGTTGCGAACGACGGGCGACAAACGGTCATACAGCGTGTTCATGGCGTGATCATCAGTCGCCTTTCTCCATCTGTATCGTCGTAGATGACGCCATCCGATTTGTACGTCTTGAGCAGAAAGTGCGTCGCCGTGGACGTGACGTTTTCGAGCGTCGCGAGTTTCTCGGACACAAATCGAGAGACCTCGCGGATGTCGCGGCCTACGACCGTCACTTGGAGATCATAACCTCCTGACATGAGGGCGACGGATTTGACCTCATCGAAGCGATAGATCTTGCGCGCGATGGCGTCGAAGCCGACCTCCCGCTGGGGGAGCACCTTGACGTCGATCACGGCCGTCACCTGATTCACAGGGAGCTTATCCCAGTTGACGACAGCCGAATAGCGCAGGATGATCTTCTCCTGCTCCAATTCGCGGATGGCGCTTTCGATCACGTCCGGCGTCTCGCCGAGCATGCGCGCGATGGTTTCAGGGCTGAGTTTCGCGTTTTCGTGAAGGAGATCACAAATTTTCAAGCGGAGCGCGTCGTTCATGAAAATCCCCTCTGCGGCCGCGATATGGCCGACATTCGCATGTGGTTCTCATTGTAGCACAGTTTCGCCAGATGTGCCGGAAGATTTCGATGTACGAGCACTGGATTGAAATCGATGAAAAATCCTTTGCGACATGCCAAAATACATGGTACAATAGAGGAAAGTTATGAATCCTGTAGGAGTGATAGGATGCCGAAGACGGTGGAGACCAGCCTGGGTAAGGTGCAGATTGCGGAAGAAGTCGTCGCGAAGATCGCCGGCATGGCCGCGCTGGAGTGCCCCGGGTTGGCCGGCATGGCCCCGCGCCGCCAGGTGATGGATCGCCTGAACGAGGTGCTGAGGCGTGAGAATCTGGAGCGCGGCGTGGACGTCCAAATTGGTCCGAATGGCGATGACGTCAAGGTGGGCCTGTACATCATCGTGCAGTACGGCGTCAACATCTACGATACCTCGGTGAACGTGCAGGAGCGTGTGGCGGACGCGCTCAATCGGTACATTGGCATGGACAACACGCAGATCCATGTGTTCGTCCAAGGCGTCGACTTCGGCGATGCCAACCGTTGACGGAAGCACGAAGACGAAACACGCCGCCGAGCACAGGCTCGGCGGCTTTTCGCGATCACATGCCGTCGCGAGGGCGCCTGCGACTGGCCAATTGAGCCAGCAGCCGCTCCGCAATCCCGGCGATGGAGCCTTCTTGCTCCCAGAGGCGCCCGAACCAATAGAACAGGGCTGCCAACACGGCGAGCAGCACCATGTGCCAGAATCCCACAATCATCCACACAATCCACACAGCGATGCCCAGCATGAGGCCATGATACCGATGAGGCAGCGTCACAAACCATTCCCAGGCTTCCCTCAGTGTCTCACGCACCGGTACCACTCCAAACCCGCATGGATCGGTTGTTGTCGCCGAGCTCTGTGACCTGGACGAGGACGCGCTCCACGGGGACATGCGTGGTCTCCTCGAGGTACGACTTGACTGCGTTCTGTGCTTCCTTGGCGAGCGCAGCCACGTCGATGTCCGGCAGCACGCGCATGCGCAACGTCAGAACCAGTCCTCCCTGGCCCTGGCGCACGACCGTCTCGAATGAGGCCACGCCCTTGAGTTGCGACCCGCGCCGGTTGGCCAACTGCACGATGGTGTCATACGCAATGCGGATGGGGCCGTGATCGCCCGCCACCATCACGGAGTCCAGCTTTGGATCCCGCCGCCGCCGGAAGAACAGGAACCGGATGGCGATGAGGGCGGTCACGCCGCCCACCACCATCGTCACGATGTTGTACGGGTGCCGGGTGAGTTCCATTTGGGCCCAGCCAATGGGAACAGCCGCGCCGACGAGCACCACGGCGACGCCGAGGACCAGTGCCACGACGGACAGGACGAACAAGAGCAAGCGGTCAAACAGATTCACCTTCATTCCCCCCAAGTGTCATTTCGCGTTACTCGCGCATCTGTTCCTTGGCCTTGTCGGCTGCTCGATCCGTCGCGTCCTTCGCCGCGTCGGCGCCCCGTTCCACAGCTTGTTTGGCTTGTTCCAATCCGCGCTGGACGGCGTCCTTCGCTGATTCTACGCCTTCCTTCACGGTCTGCTTCGCGTCTTCCACCCGCGCCTCCGAAGGGGTGGCAGGCTCCGCGCTTGAACCCACCTTGTCTTTCACGTGCTCGACCGCGTTCTTCGTCGCCTCGGTTGCCTTCTGCGCCGCATCCTTGGTGGCTTCCGCCGCCCGATTCGCCGCGTCCTTCACCGTTTCGGCGCCTTGTTGCGCCGCGTCTTTCGACGCTTCGTATGCGGACTGCGCCGTGTCCTTCACGGCCTCCATACCCTGCTGCGCCTTGTCGGCCGCCGCGTCCATGACTTGCTGTGTCTTTTCCTTCGCCGTTCCGATGGCGTCAGCGGCCGCGTCTTTGGTCGCCTGTGCGGCGGACTGAACCTTGTTTTTCGCCGTATCGTAGCCCTGTTTCACGAGATCCGTTCCTTGTTGAATCAGATTGGAAACCTTGCCCGGCAAGCCAAACCCATCGCTTTCATCGTCTTCGTCGCGAAGCGACAATCCCACGACGTGCACGTTCACTGCGGCGACGCGGAGTCCCGTATACTGCTCGACCGACGCCTGCACGTGCTCCTGAATCTGAGCCGCGACGTCGGGAATGCGGACGCCGTAGCGCAACACCACCTGGGCTGTGAGGGTGCACGCCTGCTCCTCGTTGGAGAACTCCACCTTCACCCCGCGTGTGAGGTTGCGACGGCCCGTGATCTGCTCGGCGAGGCCGCTCACGGCTGAACCAGCCATCTTCGCCACGCCGTCAATCTCCGACAGCGCTACGCCTGCAATGGTCTGAATCACGTCCTCCGCGATGTGAATCGTGCCGCTCTCGGTGAGGGTGTACTCCAGATTGGCCATGCATCTCTTCCCCTTTCACGAATGAGAATCTCACGACATCCATCAGACCGGACATTTTGTCAGGTTGGCCGCAGGAAAGTCGACCCACATTCCTTTCGAAGAGGTTTGTTTGTGCGCGATTGTATCAGAGAATAGATAAAAAGGAAAGCAAATAATGAATTCTATTGTATCTGTATAACTATACATGTTGTGTAAATACATCTTTTCGCTTCCTTGCTACCTGCTGTCGAAATCCGTGAGCAAGTTCGGCTGAACGCATTCTTGGTGGGTTAAATCCAAGGGAGTTTTCGCAATTGAGAACGTGCCTGAGGTTGTTCTGGGTGTCGTTGTCGTTCTGGATGGCTGTGCACTTCGAGGAAGTCAGGCTCCTGTGCCGTTTGCGGGACTGGTGACCCGTCGCATCGCGGCGTTCGGATGCCCTACAGGCTTTGGTATTCTGACACCAGCATAACCCATTGAGCAGGCCAGGACAAGCTTTCCTGTCGATCACGCGCGAAATCGGTCGATTGCGCGCGTGCGTTGGGGCGTGATCGCATAACTGAGGCTGGATACCTTACAGGGGTGTGGTATACAATACAGATTGAGAAGACGAATGCCGCTCGCGCGGCGGCTCTGCTCCGGAGGGGGAAACGTGGAAGAATCGCACGAACACACGCACAGCTATGGACCTATGAAGGCCGACTTGGCCCGGCGCCTCCGCCGAATCGAAGGCCAAGTGCGCGGGTTGCAGAAAATGGTGGAGGAAGATCGCTACTGCGTGGATATTCTCGTTCAGATTGCCGCCGTGAAAAGTGCGCTCCATCAGGTGGGGCTGTCGATCCTGGAGTCTCACACACGGGGCTGTGTGGCGGAGGCACTGCAGCAGCGGGACCGCGAACAGGAGAAGGTGGACGAGCTCATTCAGGTGCTTCGCCAGTTCACGAAGCTGTGACTCTCACCGCGAACATGCGGCCCGGAGAGGGGGTGAGACCATGGCCATCACGACGATTCGCGTCAAGGGTATGACTTGTGACGGCTGCGTTCGCTCTGTGACACGCGCGCTGTCCGCCGTCGAAGGCGTCTCCCAAGTGGACGTCAGCCTTGAGAAGGGAGAGGCTGTCGTGACCCACGCCGATTCGACGCCGGTTTCTGCTATTCGAGCTGCCGTCGAAGAGGCTGGGTATGATGTGGAATAAGGCATCGATCCTCCGCCAGCTCCGGCATCGATCCACTCCTTGGCCGAGATCGATCTCGTCTTCCTCTTGCGGTAGACGGCGGATCTGACTCCGATTAGAATGAGGGGAGATGAGCCGCCGCGCGCGGCCGCGACGAGGAGGCGGCGTGCATGAAGCCATTTCTGAAGTGGGCGGGAGGCAAGTACCGCCTTCTACCATACATTCAGCGCGCGCTGCCACCTGGCCGGAGGCTGATAGAGCCGTTTGTCGGCTCTGGGGCTGTATTTCTGAACACGAGCTACGACGCCTATGTGCTGTCGGATATCAACGCGGACGTGATCGCCGTGTACCGCGCGTTGAGCGTGTACGGCGAGGCGTTCATCGAGGACTGCAGGCGGCTGTTTGTTCCGGAGAACAACTGTCCTGAGGCGTACTATGCGCTGAGGGAGGAGTTCAATGCCTCCCGCGATCCGGTGCGCCGCGCCGTCCTGTTTGTCTACCTGAATCGCCACGGGTATAACGGGCTCTGCAGATACAACACGGAAGGGCGCTTCAACGTGCCGTTTGGAAGGTACCGGCGCCCCTACTTTCCCGAGGGCGAGATGCGATATTTTCGCGAGAAAGCGAGGCGCGCGGAGTTCCTTTGCGTCGATTTTCGCGCGGTGATGCGCATGGCGGAGCCCGGCGACGTGGTTTATTGCGATCCGCCGTATGTCCCGCTGTCGAAGACGGCAAACTTTCGCCAGTACGCGGCACAGGGCTTCGGGGAAGGCGAACAGCGCGATCTCGCCCGCATTGCGGAGGAACTCGCCGACCGCGGGATTCCGGTGCTCATCTCCAACCACCTGACGCCTTTTACGGAGCGGGCGTACCGCCGTGCAGAGTGCCGTCAACTCCAGGTCCGCCGCGCCATCAGCTGCCAGGGAGCTCGGCGCGGCTACGCACCGGAAGTTCTCGCGCTGTTTACGCCGAGATCGCGTTGAACCTGCGGCTCCCCTCGGGCGTCCATGACCGTTGGAACGGACGGCGCCTGTGAGGCGCCTGCACAGGAGGGATTCGCATGTCCACCGCGCGCGTGAGTACGCGGCGCATACGCCCGATGGTCAGCAAGGTGCCCGAGATCACCGTGTGGTTCTGGATTGTAAAGCTCCTCACGACGGCGATGGGAGAAGCGACTTCGGACTTCTTGGTCCTGCACCTCAACAAGTACTTGGCGGTGCTGCTCGGCGCCGTCGCGTTTGGGGTTGCCTTTTGGTTTCAATACCGCGCCAAGCGATATGTTCCCTACATCTATTGGACCTTCGTGACGATGGTGGCGGTGTTTGGAACCATGGTGGCCGACGCCATCCACATCGTCCTGGGGGTGCCCTACTGGGCTTCGACCTCTGCGTTTGCCATTTTCCTGGCCGCGGTATTTATCACCTGGTATCGCACGGAGCGCACGCTCGACATTCACAGCATTGTGACGCGGCGCCGAGAGCTGTTCTACTGGGCTGCGGTTCTTGCCACTTTTGCCATGGGAACGGCGTGCGGGGATATGACGGCGACGACGCTTCACCTCGGGTACTTCGCTTCTGGCATTCTGTTCATCGTGCTGTTCGGCGCGCCCTTCCTGCTGAAGCGCTGGGCGGGTATGAATGAGATCTTCGCGTTTTGGTTCTCCTATGTCATGACGAGGCCGCTTGGCGCTTCCTTCGCGGACTGGCTGGGCGTCGAGAAAGCATACGGGGGGCTCGGGTTTGGCCGAGGGGCCGTTGCGCTCGTCACGACACTCTTCATCGTCGTGCTTGTCGCGTATCTCACGATCACGTCGAAAGATCGCCCGAACGAAACCCTCGTGTCGAATTTGTAACAATTGCACAAACGTCACCGTTTCGCCGCCTGTGTGAGATAACTTCCATTGATTCGCGTGTCAGCGCTCGATACACTAGGCGTGTGATCGAAAAGGCCTCGTATAATGCCGGGAATATGGCTCGGCAGTTTCTACCAAGCGACCGAAAATCGCTTGCGCTACGAGGCCGTTGTCATAGAGCGGTGCCGCGCTGGCTGCCCCTGCGAGAATCGAGTCCATCGATCGCCGTGGGTGGCCGCGTGCCCGATCTCTCCGTCAACGGCCTCTTGGCGAGACGAACCTCCAGGTTCGGTCGCCCGAGGTCTTTTTTGTTTTCATCATTCAATAGAGGGGGAGTTCGGCCCATGGCCACCGCGGACGAGCTTCGTCATACGGCGCAGGTCGACGAGGCATTTCGGCTTGAGACAGAGGGCAACGGCATCATCGCGGAGCATCGCCGGCATGGAATGCCTCGAGAATTATTCTATGTGTGGTTTGCTGCAGTCCTGACCTTCACCGGTGTCGTGACCGGGCAGCTCTTCACCGGCGTCTTCGGACTCAACGTGTGGGAGAGCCTGTTGATTGTTCTCCTGTGCTCTATCTCGTTTGCGGCGCTCGGACTGTACGTGGCGACGGGCCCGCGCGCGGGAACGGTGACGCTCACCATCTCTCGCGCGGCATTCGGGGTGCACGGCGGCAAAATTCCGGCGTTTTTCAGCTGGTTTACTGCCGTCGGCTGGGAGAGCGTGACCATGGTGCTCACGGTCTGGGCGATGCTGAGCCTCGCGCAGTATGTTGGCCTGCCATCGACAGGCGTTGGACCGACGCTCGTTGCGCTCGTCATCACGCTCTTTCTCACGTATCTGGTGCCTATCCTGGGGCACGCGACGCTCGTGGTCATGCAGCGCGTCCTTGCTATCGTTCTTGCGGCGTGCACGGTGCTCGTGCTCTTCGCCGTATTGCCCGACGTCAAATGGAACTTCAATCCTCCCGCGAGCGCGCTTGCAGCGCACGGTGTGTTCCCGACGTTCTTGCTCGCGCTCTCCGTCGGGCTGGCGAGCACGTTCTACGGTTGGGCGAATTTCGCCGCTGATTACTCCCGCTATCTGCCGAAGGACACTAAGACGAGCCGAATGGTATGGGCGACCTTCCTCGGCGGAGGGCTTGCCAACTTCATCATGATGGGTCTTGGCGTGGTGCTCGGCACGATAATCAACGCCAAAACTTTCTCCGAAAATCCGGTGATGGCGATTGCAAAGGCCATTCCAGAATGGGCTGCAATTCCGTTCCTGATTGTGGTGGTGCTCGGCGACGTCTGCGCTAACTACCTGAACGCTTACAGCTCCGGGATGAGCTTTTTGTCCATGGGAATCCGTTTGAAACGCCATTTTGCGGTCGCGTTGGACGGCGCCATCTGCACGGCCATCGGTATTTATGCCTTGTTTTTCTCCAACAACTTCGTGGACTTCTTTGAGAACTTCCTCGACCTCATGATCACGGTCATGGGGCCCTGGGCGGCGATTTACATCGTTCACCACTTCGTTGTGCGCGGACGTTATGCTGCCGACGATCTCGTCGATACGTCACCGTCGTCCGTGTACTGGTACAACGGGGGATTTAACTGGCGCGCAATTCTCGCGTTCGTGGTCGGTGCGGTGGCGACGTTCCTGTCCGTCAATAGTGCGCTGTGGCAGAGCCCGCTCACCAATGCGTGGTTCGGGGGAGCCGATGTCTCGGCGTACGCGGCGCCCATTGTGACGGGGATTGTGTATCTTCTCATTTCTCCGCGGCGCGAACGCGCCAATCACCGCAAGGTGGAGGCGAAAGCGTCGTAAACGGCACAAATCACGCTTAGCCGTGCGCAAACCCTGCGCGCGGCTTTTTTAGTTGCGCCCGGCATGGGCAATAGATTGGCGTCGGTCTATCATCTGGATTTGAGCGCTTGAATTCGAAAGTTCGGAATACCGGTTGCTCCTGAGGCATACAAGTCCTATGATGAAACTGAATTCTGCACAAACGGGAGCTCGGTGACACCGGGCTGAGAGGGCGGCTTTGGAGCTGCCGACCGTCGGACCTGATCTGGGTAATACCAGCGTAGGGATGTTGGATTGCGTGCAGACGCGATTGATTCGGTGCTTGCGGCGCAGGACCGCTCTTCATGCCTGTTTCCCCCATTTGTGGAGCCGAGCTTCTGGTCTGCTGTGGCAAGCGCTAGAACCCCTGCGAATTCCCCAAAGGTTACGGCCATGAGCGCCCCATCCGCCCCTCCCGTGCGAGGAGGGTGAATCAAGATGAGCACAGGTTTTGCCCCGTATTTTCCTTCAAGTCGAAAGGTCTACGCCGTAGGCTCGCGGCCAGATTTACGCGTTCCCATGCGAGAAGTGACCTTGGAGCCAACGCGCACTCCTTCCCAGAGCACGGACAACCCGCCCCTGCGCGTCTACGACACCAGCGGTCCTTATACGGACGCCGATGTGGACGTCGATCCACGCCGCGGGCTTCCAGCACTTCGCGCGACTTGGATCGAAGAGCGCGGAGACACGGAGTGGAAGGAACCCACTCGGCCGACCGACGTGGATCCGACACTTGTCCCTTTCCGCCGTCAAGCTCGGCGCGCAAAACCCGGCCGGATCGTCACGCAGATGCATTATGCGAAACGCGGCATCGTCACGCCGGAAATGGAGTTTGTGGCCATCCGCGAAGGGATGGACCCGGAGTTTGTTCGCCAGGAGGTGGCGAGCGGACGGGCCATCATTCCGGCCAACGTCAATCATCCGGAATTGGAGCCCATGATCATCGGGCGGAAGTTTCACGTCAAAGTCAATGCCAACATCGGCAATTCCGTCGTCTCTTCGTCGCTCGAGGAAGAGGTAGAGAAAATGCGCTGGGCCATCCTGTGGGGCGCCGACACGGTGATGGACCTGTCGACGGGCAGGCACATCCACGAGACGCGCGAGTGGATCCTGCGCAATTCCCCCGTGCCCATCGGCACGGTGCCCATCTACCAGGCGCTGGAGAAGGTGGGCGGGAGCATTCCGGATCTGTCGTGGGAAGTGTATCGCGACACGCTCATCGAGCAGGCGGAGCAAGGCGTCGATTATTTCACCATCCATGCCGGCGTGCTGCTTCGGTACATCCCGCTCACGGTCAACCGCGTGACGGGCATCGTCTCGCGCGGCGGATCGATCATGGCTGCGTGGTGCCTTGCCCATCACAAAGAAAACTTTCTCTATACGCACTTCGACGAAATCTGCGAGATTCTGGCCGCGTACGACGTCTCGGTTTCGCTCGGCGACGGCCTGAGGCCGGGATCGATTGCGGATGCGAACGACGAAGCCCAGTTCGCCGAACTCGAGACCCTCGGCGAACTGACGAAGCAGGCGTGGGCCCACGACGTCCAGGTGATGATTGAGGGGCCTGGGCACATTCCGATGCACCTCATTGAAGAGAACGTCGTGCGCGAGCGCGAGCTGTGTCATGACGCACCCTTTTACACCCTGGGGCCCATCGTGACGGACATCGCGCCGGGCTACGATCACATCACATCGGCCATCGGCGCGGCGATGATCGCTTGGCACGGCACCGCGATGCTGTGTTATGTGACACCGAAGGAACACCTTGGGCTGCCCAACCGGGACGATGTGAAGGAGGGCGTGATCGCGTACAAGATTGCCGCGCACGCAGCAGACGTGGCGAAGGGCCATCCACGAGCGCAGCAGTGGGACGATGCGCTTTCCAAGGCGCGATTTGAGTTTCGCTGGCGTGACCAATTCCACCTGGCGCTCGATCCTGTCCGGGCCGAGAGCTTTCACGACGAGACGCTGCCGGCGGAGCCCGCGAAGACCGCGCACTTCTGCTCCATGTGCGGGCCGAAGTTCTGCAGCATGCGGATCACGCAGGACATACGCGCGTACGCACAAGAGCGGGGGCTCGAGCCCGAGGAGGCGATCGCCGAAGGCATGCGCGAGAAGGCCGAGGCGTTCCGGACCGGCGGGGGAGACGTCTATCGGTGAGATGGGTTTGCACAGGAAGGCCGTTCCGATGCGGAGCGGCTTTTTCCATGGTGCGAGACAGCGGTAGACATGTAGAGGAGAGCAGGCTACGAATGAGGCCGCCGACGATCTCGGCGGATCAAGTGCCCAATGGCGTTTTTTCCGTCTGTCCCATAATGCTTCAATGGGGCCGCCGACGATCTCGGCGGATCAAGATCGCGTCGTCGTGTACGACACGCCGGAGGCAGGCGTCGCTTCAATGGGGCCGCCGACGATCTCGGCGGATCAAGTTAAGTTTAAGGTTTTCGATCACTATGATATTTATGGGCTTCAATGGGGCCGCCGACGATCTCGGCGGATCAAGGTGATATGCTTCAGACATCGACGGACCACAACAGCGCTTCAATGGGGCCGCCGACGATCTCGGCGGATCAAGGGCGTATTTCGCGCGTAAAGGGTTCTAGGAGCGTTTAGCTTCAATGGGGCCGCCGACGATCTCGGCGGATCAAGTGGATTGTCGAGATCGCTGAACTCCAAGCGTTTAAGCTTCAATGGGGCCGCCGACGATCTCGGCGGATCAAGGGGGTCTTTTCTTTCCGTCTTTCGCGACATTGTTCGAGCTTCAATGGGGCCGCCGACGATCTCGGCGGATCAAGTTGAATAGAATTGATCACAGTTTCGTATACAATTCCGCTTCAATGGGGCCGCCGACGATCTCGGCGGATCAAGTATGAGGATCGTCTATGTGACTATATTGGTAATAACGCTTCAATGGGGCCGCCGACGATCTCGGCGGATCAAGGCCCACTCTAAACCCATTCGTATCTTAGATCCCATATAAGCTTCAATGGGGCCGCCGACGATCTCGGCGGATCAAGAACAGCGTACAGTGAGCATAGACCGAGGATACATAGTATGCTTCAATGGGGCCGCCGACGATCTCGGCGGATCAAGGTCATTCACGAGGAGGAGCGTCGGGATGGCGGATAGGCTTCAATGGGGCCGCCGACGATCTCGGCGGATCAAGTTGGCCACCCACTGTCCTTTTTGTCCGTCCCATATCGAGCTTCAATGGGGCCGCCGACGATCTCGGCGGATCAAGAGGCCTGCCTTCGATCTGTGTCTCTTCCGATCTATATAGCTTCAATGGGGCCGCCGACGATCTCGGCGGATCAAGGCCGCTGCAAAAGAAAGTGGCAAGTGTATTCTTGGCTTCAATGGGGCCGCCGACGATCTCGGCGGATCAAGGCCACGGGGCCGTCTGGCGACTTGCTCATGGTTGGGCTTCAATGGGGCCGCCGACGATCTCGGCGGATCAAGCTTGCCGGAGCGCCCATCCCACATACGTGGAGCAGCTTCAATGGGGCCGCCGACGATCTCGGCGGATCAAGCAACCTGGCGCAGCGTGACGGGCGCTGTGGCAGGCAGCTTCAATGGGGCCGCCGACGATCTCGGCGGATCAAGGGCACTCCTTTGAGCCCGGTCCTGACGCGGGCTCCCGGGTCAAAAACGCGAACCTCCACACGAGGTCGCCCTTGAACCACAATCCTGTGCACCTATCATACCTCCTCACATCGAAAAAGTCCAGATTTGGCGCGCTTTTCGAGTAAAACGCGAAACCCCGGGCTTTTTGCCACCGATTCAGGTTCGCGAATTTGCTCCGTGAAGATAGGCTGCCCGCGTTCTCTGTGCAGCATGCGGCGACGCGAGACGACGGGTGGTTCTACTAGATGGGGCAGGATTCGCACCCTGCTCCCCGATGCCATATGGCGAGCCATATAGCATCTGCTTAAGTCGCGTGACGCTTACCAGTCAGTCCATCGCGACAGTTCTCAGTTCTCAGCCTTCACGACATTCTGGGTAACAGCCGAGGAATGCGCGCTAGGTTGATGCTGCCGACACGAACGCATTCCACCTGGCTTACCATGAGCGAGTTGGTCAATGGATGTAGTTACCAACATGAGCCTTCGGCCATCCGACCGTGTCCGATCCCGCTTGCCCCCGTATAGACCTTCTCTTCTCGGTCCATTCTGAAACTATCATTTCCACCCGTAACGCAGGAAGCTATCACGTCATCCCCGGCGCCAAAGGAGGTATGCGACATGGACGGCGAGTGGCTCATTCCTATCTCTTCTATTGAGCACTACGCTTACTGTCCGAGGCAGTGCGCGCTCATTTACGTTGAGCAGACTTTTTTGCACAACGACCTGACCGTCAATGGCCGTTTGCTCCACCAGCGCGTCGATGAGGATCATGTATTCTCCGCTCGCGGTCGTAAGGTCATCACGGGTATGCGTGTATGGTCGGAGCACTTGGGGCTCGTGGGCCGCTGTGATGCCGTGGAGTTCGATGGCGAAATCCCGCGGCCCATTGAGTTCAAGCGCGGCAAGACGCGGCGAAGCCGCGCCCATGAAATTCAGCTTTGTGCACAAGCCCTATGCCTCGAGGAGATGTTCGAAGTCCGCATTGAAGAAGCTTCCATCTTCCACATTCACAGCCACCGGCGATCGCGCGTAATCCTCGATGACGCGCTTCGAAGCACCACATTGGACGTGATCGCGCGGATTCGCGAGATGGTCGACAGTCATGAACTCCCACCTCCCGTCGCGGATCGCCGCTGTGAGCGCTGTTCACTTGAACCGGCCTGTCTACCACGTTGGTCGATGCGGCGCTCCGATCGGTCGTTCTGGAAAATGATTGATCAAGATCTCGGGGGTGAGGCATCATGCCGCCTGTGATGCTGAAGACACTCTTCGTGCAACGAGACGGGGCTGTGGTGCGCATTCAACAGGATACGGTGCTCGTGACGGTTGAGGGCGAGAAGGTGTTGCGTGTTCCCTTTCACATGATTGAGTCGATTGTCGGGATTGGCCGCGTGTCGTTCACAAGTCCGCTGCTCGAGCGCTGCGCCGCCGAGGGTCGATCCGTCGTCCGCATGACACGCGGCGGACGTTTCCTGTATCGCATCGAAGGCCGTCTTTCCGGCAACGTCCTTCTTCGCGCCGCCCAGCACGAGGCCAGTCGATCGCCGGACAAATCGCTGGCCATCATGCGCGCCATCGTCGCGGCCAAGGTTCACAATCAGCGCCAACTTCTCCTCAAAGCGTCGCGCGATGTCGCGGAACCGGCGGATCGCGACGCCGTCCGTTCCGCCGTCGACGATCTCGCCCGTGAACTGCGGAAGCTTCGATCGGCAACAGATCCGGACGAGGTGCGCGGGATTGAGGGAGTCAGCGCACGTCGTTATTTCGCCGCACTTCGCCATCTGCTCGCGCCCAGTGTGCGCCAGGATCTCGCGTTCGATGGACGCAATCGCCGTCCTCCGCGCGATCCGGTCAACGCCGTCCTCTCCTTCCTCTACGCCATGTTGATGCGCGACGCGGAGAGCGCCCTGCTCGGCGTGGGACTCGATCCGCAGGTCGGGTTCCTTCACACTCTCCGGCCGGGCCGTCCCTCGCTAGCGCTCGACCTCATGGAGGAAATGCGCCCGGTACTCGCCGATCGCGTCATGCTTTCAATGTTCAACCGCCGACAGCTTCAGCAGGCGGACTTCGAGACGCTGCCTGGGGGAGCTATCGAGCTTGGCGAAGCGGGGCGAAAGACCGTATTCGCGGAGTGGGATCGAAGAAGAGAGAGGGAAATCGAGCACCCTCTGTTGCGCCAACCCGTCCCGTACGGTCGCCTCTTGGACATCCAGGCCAGGATGCTCGCGCGGGCCATCCGCTCCCAGGATCTTGGCTATACACCCTTTCTCTACAGAGGGTAGGTGATCGCCTTGTATTACGTCGTGACGTACGATGTCGCCACCGATACCCGCGAAGGACAAAGGCGTCTCCGCCGTGTGGCCCAAGCGTGCGAAGGCTATGGCCAGCGCGTGCAGAAGTCCGTCTTTGAATGCGTGTTGGACGAGGTGCGATACGTGGAACTCGTGCATCGGCTGGGCGATCTCATCCGTCGTGACGAGGACAGCGTGCGCATCTACCGGACGCAGGACTTTACGAAAAACAGTCTGATTGTGCTGGGAAAGAACCTTGGTCTGGAGCTCGGCGGCACGTGGGTGGTGTGAGATAATCGTCGGGGTGCGAGAAGGGGCGCATGCGCGGTCCACGCATGGCCATATTGATTTGACCGGCTCTATCACCCACCTGCGCGTGCTCCTTCACCACCCTAACACCGTCATCCAAATTCGCACACACGTCGCCGCGATGAGCGCTGCAAGCAGCCAGCGCAACCAGCGCGCGTCCATGTGCCTGCTCAACTTTGCCCCGAGTGGCGCCCCCACGGCGCTCGCCCAAGCCAGCACGAGTGCCGGCCCCCACATCACCTCGTGCGCCGCCCACTTGCCCACAAACCCACCGAGCGATGCGACAAACGTGATGGCAATGGACGACGCAATGGCCACGCGCGTCGGGATTCGCAGGATGCCGAGCAGGATGGGCATCAGCAGAAAGGCGCCCGCGGAGCCCACCACGCCGGAGAACAGGCCCACCAGTGCTCCGAGCCCCACCGCCAGTGGCCGAGGATATGCGATCTCGTCGACCTCGCCGCGCAGTTCGTCGGAGGCGGACGGGCGCAGCATGATGAGCGTCGCCGCGGTGGCGAGCAGGGCGTAGACAAGATTCACGACGCTCTCCGAATAAAAGTGCGCCATGTAAGCCCCCACGAAACTTCCGGCGAGCATGGCGAGTCCCATGTCGCCAATCAGGCGGCGGTGCAGATAGCCCGACTTCCGGTACGCCCAAGCTGCGGCGAGCGATGCGCACATCACCTGGACCGAGCTGATCCCGGCCACCTGATGTGCGCTGAATGCGCCCACGCCGAGCAGCGGGGGCAGATACAAAAGCAGCGGATACTTGACGATGGCGCCTCCGACGCCCACCATCCCGGCCAACACCGAACCCGCGAAGCCAATCGCGAGAAGCGTGGCGAACATCTCCCAACTCACGCGCGTCACCTCATCTCGTCCGTCGGATGATACAAGCTATGCGCGCGATCGTTGAAATATACCTAACGGGGTATGTTGACGCGAGCGTCGGCGTCGTATATACTATACCCCGTACCGTACATTTGGAGACGCCGCTGGATGCGGCGGTAAAGGAAGCGTACGATAGGACAAGGGGGTGATGAGCATGAGCCAAGTGCGCGGCATGCTTTCTCAAGATCTGGAGGAGCGATTGAAGCGCGGAGAAAAGCTGCAGATTATCGATGTGCGCGAGCCCGCCGAAGTGGCTTCGGGGATGATCCCGGGCGCGAAGAACATCCCGCTCAGCCAGCTCCAGGAGCGGTTTCGGGAAATCGACCCACACCAAGAGACCGTCATGGTCTGTCGGAGTGGGGCGCGCAGCGAACGCGCATGCCAGTTTTTGATGGCCCAAGGTTACTCGAATCTCTGGAACCTGATGGGCGGTATGCTCGGCTGGCATGGATCGGTGCAATGAGGACCATCCCGCACCTGCCATGAGCTGGGTGCGTGACTCGGATAAGTGAAGCTCAGAGACACTGTGGGGAGGAACATCATGTCCAAGAAAGTCGCCATCATCGCCTCAAACGGGGGACTCGAAACGGCCTACAAAGTGCTGAACATCGCCATGGCGGGTGTCGCCACGGACGCCGAGGTCTCCATCTTCTTCACCTTCGAAGGTCTGAACATTATCCACAAACATTCGGCGCAAATACTGAAATTCAAGCCGGAAAACGAGCCGTTTGCGGAGAACTTCAAGAAGCACAACGTGCCGTCCATCCAGGAGATGCTTCAGATGGCGAAAGAGAGCGGCGTCCGGCTCATCGCTTGCCAGATGACCGTCGACGTGATGGAACTCAAGCCCGAGGATTTCATCGACGGCGTCGAATTTGCAGGAGCCGTGAACTTCCTTGATTTCGCGTACGACGCAGACGTGACCGTCACCTTTTAATACGTGTCTTGGAGCAGTGCACCGCCGCAGCCCGCGCCGTGTGCGCGGGCGGTCGCGCGGCTTTCGACTCACCGCTCCCTCTCGAGGTCCGCACACGACGCCGCGCCACCTCAGGCGGCGATGTCATAGAGACTCTACACAAACACTGCTAGGAGGATGAACAACGCATGAGTTCTACAGGGCAGACGCAGGCATATACCGTCGACAAGCTCATCGATTGCAAAGGTCTCTCGTGCCCCATGCCGATGGTGCGCACCAAGAAGGCCATCGACGAGATGGAGGCCGGTCAGGTGCTTGAGGTGCTGGCCACCGATCCCGGCTCGGTCGCGGACATCCGCAGCTGGGCGACACGAACGGGCCACCAGTACCTCGGCACGGTGGAGAAGGATGGCGTGTATCGCCACTACATCCGCAAGGCCGCGCCGGAAGAGGCGAAACCGGAGAAGAAATATCCGCACGTGGCGTCCAATGAGGAACTCGCCGAGCGCGTGTCGAAGGGGGACGCCGTCGTGATCGACGTGCGCGAGCCGATGGAGTATGCCTTCGGACACATCCCCGGGGCTGTGCTTGCGCCACTCGGATCGCTCGAAGCCCGAATCGACGAACTGAAGGCGCACGAGGGCAAGGACATCTACGTGGTGTGCCGCACAGGCAATCGCAGCGACCTGGCCTGCCAGATTCTCGCCGATCACGGCTTCACACGCGTAAAAAACGTCGTGCCTGGCATGTCGGCGTGGAACGGGCCTGTGGAGCAGTCGGAGGTGGAAGAATAATGGAACTGACGTTGACGGCCTGGACGCCGTCCGAGGTTTATCAGCGCATCCTTCGCCGCGAGCCGTTCTTCTTGCTCGATGTGCGGAACGAGGATGCATTTGCGGACTGGCGCATCGAAGGGGAAGTCATTGAATCGCTGAACGTGCCATACTTCGATCTGTTGGATGGCGTCGATGCGCTGTTGCCCAAACTTCCGCGAGACAAGGACATCCTCGTCGTGTGCGCGAAGGAGGGATCGTCCAAGTTTGTCGCGGAGGAGCTCGTGAAGGCGGGGCTTCAGCGCGTCGCCTATCTCCAGGGCGGTATGCGGGCCTGGAGCGAGTACCTGCATCCGGTAAAGGTGGGGGACGTGGCAGGAGGCGCGCTGTATCAGTTCCTGCGCGTCGGCAAGGGGTGTTTGTCGTACGCCGTCGTTTCAAACGGCGAGATGGCCGTGGTCGATCCGGCGCGGTTCGTCGACGTATACCTGCAGTTTGCGAAGGAGCAGGGCGCGAAACTTGTCGCCGCGATCGACACGCATTTGCACGCGGACCACATCTCGGGTGGGCGCGCGCTGGCGGAGGCAGCTTCGGCCGCGTATTATCTGCCGCCGGGCGATGCCAGCGAGGTGACGTACGCGTACCGACCGCTGAACGACGGCGATGAAATTCGCATTGGCGACAGCCGCATCGCCATCCGGGCACTTCACTCGCCGGGTCACACGCCGGGCAGCACGTCGCTTGTGGTGGATGGCCAGTACCTGCTCTCCGGCGACATCCTGTTTGTGGGCTCCATCGGTCGGCCGGATCTCGCAGGGCGCGCGAAGGAGTTCGCGCCGGATTTGCGGCGGACGCTGTACGAGACCTATCGCGAGCTTCCGGGCCATCTCGTGGTGCTCCCGGCGCACTACGCGTGGGCGTCCGAGGTGAACGATCACGGCTGCGTGTGCGCCACTCTGTCGGAGCTCTACGAGAAGAATCCGGGTCTTCAGATTCAGGACGAAGGTAAATTCGTCTCGACCGTGACAGAGAACCTGCCGCCGCAACCGAACGCCTATCAGCAGATTCGGATGACGAATATGGGCAAGCTGACGCCGAACACAGACGAGGCGAGCGAGATGGAGATTGGCCCGAATCGGTGCGCGGTGCACGGCTGAAGATGGCGTTCGATTTGCGGATTTTTCGCGCCCGGATCGATACCTGAACATGTACAGGTATTGATCCGGGTGGAGAACTTTGATTTGAGGGGGAAGCTCGATGGTCGCGCTGAGTGGCCTACAGATTGTGCTTGCCATCGCATGTGGCGGGGTCGTCGGGTTTACGCTGGGCCTCATCGGCGGCGGCGGTTCCATTCTCGCAGTGCCTTTGCTCCTGTACGTGGTGGGGATACACAACGCCCACATCGTCATCGGGACGACCGCGCTCGCGGTGGCGGTCAACGCGTGGATCAACCTGATTCCGCACTGGCGGCACGGCCATGTGCGATGGAAGCCCGCCATTCTCTTTGCCATCCCAGGCGCCATCGGGGCGGTGGTGGGTTCCATCTTCGGCAAGATGCTCGACGGGAAGGCGCTTCTCTTCTTGTTCGCGCTGCTCATTCTCGTCATCGCGGTTCGCACGCTGATTCAGGCGAGGCGCGGGAATGGGAAGCCTGCGGCATCGGATGCCGCGACAGCCTTCCGGTGGGGGAGAGTGCTCGCCACAGGCGGCGGTACAGGGCTCTTGTCCGGCTTCTTTGGCATCGGCGGCGGATTTTTGATTGTGCCAGGCCTCATGTTTGCCGCCGGGATGGAGATGATCGACGCCATCGGGAGTTCCCTTGTGTCGGTGGGGCTTTTCGGCGTCACCACCGCCGCATCGTACGCGGCGTCGGGACTCGTGGCGTGGAACGTGTTCCTGCTGTACGTGCTCGGCGGGATCGCCGGCGGGTTTTTTGGCACTTTGGTTTCGTCGAAGTTGGGCGGCCGCAAATCGCTGCTGCAGACTATCTTCGGCTCAATCCTTGTGCTTGTTGCACTTTACATGTTGTACGATAACATCAGTATCTTGATCCACTGAGGGCGGCTTACGCGAGGCCGCCCATCCGACATTCCGGCGACAAAGGTGGGATTCCTGTGGAATACAACGATCAGATGAAAAATCGCCTGAAGCGCATCGAAGGCCAGGTGCGCGGCGTCATCGGCATGATGGAACAGGGCAAGAGTTGCAAAGAGGTTGTCAATCAGCTCACGGCCATCCGCACGGCGGTCGATCGCGTCATCATGTACGTCGTTGGCGAAAACATGGAACAGTGCATCCGCGAAGAGCTGGCTGGCAAAGGCTCCGCGGAGCACGTCATTCAGGAGGCCATCGAGCTGCTCATGAAGAGCCGCTGACGGGTGCCTTCATGTACACGAGCTGCGTGGTGGTCGCCAGGAGATGACCGTCCTGCGACCACACTTCGCCGATTTGGTCGAAGTAGCCGTGGGAAAAGCTGGTGGCGCGGGCGACGCCGAGCAGCTCGTTGGTGCCTTGGCGGGAAATGGTCTCCGGATCGGCGAGAAAGTACACGGTGAATGTCACGGTGCCGATGGGGACAGGCCGCTTCAGCTTCACGTACACACGCGGCACGAACGTGTCGCATAGCGCGGCGAGCGCGGCGTGATCGAGCGGGCGCGGCGGATCGTCGCGCATCCACTGGTAGGTGGTGGCTTCCTGAACGTCGTCGAACGCGGAGCCTCGGATGAGGCGAACGTGGTACCACTGCATCCACGGGAGTGGCGCGGGCGCGACGAATCTCGGCACCTCCCGAGGCGGGAGTACGTCGGGCATCATTGCTTCGGTATGGAAGAAGGATTCGCGTCGAATACCGAACACGGCCGTTGCGGTGGTGACCACTTCTCCTTCCTGCACCATGGTCAGCGAGAAGTGCTGCGTCGATCGGTTTGTGCGGACAGGCACCGCTTCGATGACAAACGGCGCCACCTTGGCGGGCGCGGTAAAATTCACGGTCAGTGCGAGCGGATGCCCGAGGCGCTCGGGATGGGACATGGCGGCTTTGAGCATGGTGGCCGCGGTGACGCCGCCGAACGGCCCCACCATGTTGTAATATTCGGCTCTGACGTCTCCGTGAAACCGTTGGCCGTCATAGCAAAGCTCGGTGGCTTTATCGAATGGATGTGTCACAGGTTGCGACATGAGGGCCTCCCAGACGCTGGCGGATAGTCGATTCGCAGATTCGCATATGAAATAGAATAACAAATGAAAAACGAACAGGAAAGCGCAACCGCCGCAGGTGCTGGGATACGAATGCGACAAGATTGAACCAGGCATATCCGATCAAGACCTTGACGCCCAATCCCAGGAAGACTACGATGGGTGCGTCAGCGTGTCCATTTGGAGCGTCGAGCGAAGGCCCCTTGTCTCCCATCCAAGCGATGGTGCCCCACTGATGGCCGTCCGCGTGCTCGTGCACGGGCCAATCAAGGTTTCTGAGAATTGGGAAAGGGATGGAAGTCCTCTGCCTTATGCGCTCGATGTCTCCTCGCGCCATCCCCATGCGCGAATCTATGCAGAGAGGGAAGTGGCACCGTGATCGGCATTGCGTTCCGTCTTGCCGCAGGCGCGCACCCCGTGCCTCTCGAGAAGCGGTGTGGATCCCAGATGGAATGGCCTCCTTCGCCGTGGATAATCATGCGCGCCCTCGTCGTCGCCGCCACCCGCATGCGGTTCCATCCGTCATCTCAGCCACCTGCGCTTGGCTCCCTCGTGGAAGCGCTCTCGCTTGAGCCGCCCTTGTACACCCTTCCTTCCGGTATCGAGCTGTTGCACCGAGAGGCGAGGGATCACGCGGCGCGCGCCGTCCTGCGGGTCGCTCGTCCCGCCATCTTCTGCGTGTCCTGGCCTCATATATCCCTTGGGTCGGACGAACTCGAGTTGTTTGAGCAGATCCTGGCAGAACTGCCGGGTGTTTGCTCAGCGGAGGATTGGCTTCGTTGCGAAGTGTTGCGAGAGTTGCCGCATCGGGTGGATGCACGCCCAGTTCTTGCGTCCAGAGCAGGCGAGAGTCTCGATAGACATGGGATGCGCGTGGAATGGCTTTGTCCGCTGCCGTCCCACGTGTGGTCCCAGGCTTCGGCGCACCGCTCCTCCGTGCCGGAACCGTTCAACCTGCTCGAAGCCTTGGCCCGCGGTGACGGCATCGTGGCGTCGTTCGCCGCTCACCGCGTGACGTATGCAATCGAAGGTCGCTCGGCGCACGTCTCCAGGAGGCCAAGGCGCTCGTATCGTCTCTTGGCGGATCGGGCAACTGTCAATGCCGCCCGGTATGCAATCGCTGATGGGGCCCGTCCTCGAATCACCGATGCATTGGACATCTCGGAGGTCTTTCATCAGTCCATCCTGAGCCGGTACGATGACCGAGAAGCTCCGGCCCCACTCATCATCACCGGGCATGAGCCGAATGAGCCGGGGGCCGTCAGCCGGCGGGGCCACCAGCACGTCTTTGTGCTGCCCGAGGACCTGGATGACGACGGATTCTTGGACCATGTGCTCATTTACGCGCAGGAGCCGTTTCCTGAAGGCGTCATTGCGGCGCTCGAGCGCATTCGCACCCTCGTCACGCCGGATTGGTGGCCGGGCCCGAAGCGCAGGTGGCGAGTCTCGCTGGAAGAGCTGTGGCGCGTCCCGGGAGCCGGGGAGGGGGCGACGCTTTTGCCCGAGGATCATCTGGTGGGACCTGCGCGCATCTTCGTTTCCATCACGCCGTATCTTCATCCATGGCACGCAAAGCATGGTGGAGCCAAGTTCGGCCCCGTCGAGCAGATCCGCAAGGAGTTGAAACTGCGCGGGCTGCCGGAACCTGTGGCCATCACGCCTCGTGCGGCGGCGCATGTCGCGGGACAGATGGTACCTGCGCACAAGTTCCGCAGGCTGCGCTACGGCAAGCGACAGAATATCCCCGGGCGGTGGGGTTCGTTTTGGCGGCTGGAGTTCGCCGAACCTGTGTACGGCCCTATCGCGCTCGGCGCCAACTGCCATTTCGGCATGGGACTGTTCGCGGCCGATGCGGACGAGGTGAGCGGCGCCTGCAGTTCGACCGAGGACGCGGAGATGACGTAACAAGACGAGCGGGGTACTGGGTTGTATTTCCTATTTCTCCTGCAACCTGCGTCTGCCGTGTCACATAGCCGCCTCTTTCCCCGGGAACACGAGGGAGAGGAGGTGGTTGCATGCTCAACAGGTGGGTTCGCCTGCTTGCAATCACGGGCATGGCCGTCGGCGCGGCGGCCGCGGCGCTGCCTGGCGCGATCTTCGCGGGCGAGGCTCCGCGCGCAGTTCCAGGCGCGCATCCGGCCGCGGCCGAGTGGCAGGCTGCGTCCGCTTCGCCCACGGTCTATGGCGTGCGCCGGTTTCCGTATCCGTATCGTGCCATGTTGGCCATCTCGTCGGACGCGGACAGTCAGACGTTGCGCAAGTTCAACCTGGTGCATCGTTTTATCAATACGACGCAAATCACGCCACTTGGCCGGGGACTCGGACTCGACTACGCCGACTCGTTTTTTGTGTATACCGCGAACGATCAGCCTCATATCGTGGACGAAATTGGGCGCGTGCCGCTCCAGCGGGAGCTCTCCTACTTCCGCGGCACGGGCCGGGTTCCCTACGGCGCCAAGGCCATCCACGCGTATATCCGCGACGGCTGGATCGACACCATGCACACCTACGGCGACTTCAGCCAGGTCAACCAACAGACGACGCGTTTCCGGCGCCATCTCGCCGCGCAAGCTGTCACCGCGCTGAAAGCAAATCGCGACTTTGTCGATGTGTGGACGGATCACGGCAATCGGTCGAACGTCGACAACTTCGGGGCGCGCGGCCGCGGGCGGTTCTATGCGTACCAACAGGGCGATCTGCCGGGATCGCCGTATTACCACACGGATCTGACCATTCCCTATGGCATCCGGTTTGTGTGGCCGGACATCTCGAGCAACGCGTTCTCGCGCCCGTCGGTGGTCTTTCCGCTGCGCCTCACGGATGGGCGGCGCGTGTGGGGATTTTGGCGCTACACGAACGAGCGCTACACGCCCCAGGGCGCGGTCGTATGGAACTGGACCCCGTACGGGCTCGATGAGCAGCTCTCCGAGGCGCACCTCGCACGTCTTGAAGCGGACGGAGGACTTGCGGTGGTGGCGCAGCACCTTTGTGGCACGCCGTACCCAGGCGTCCTGCCCAAGGACGCCGTGGCGGCGCTCGAGCGCCTCGCCCAGCACGAGCGAAGTGGCAGACTGCTCGTGACGCGCACCAGCCGCCTGCTCCACTACAACGTCACTCGGGATCACCTGCGCTACGACGTGACCCACGCCTTTGGCCGCACGTATATCCACATCCGCGCCGTGGACGATCCCGTCTTGGGCAGCCACGCTCCCACGCTCGACGAGGTGCGGGGGGTCACGTTTTATACACAGAACCCGCGCCGCACCGTGCTGGAACTCGGCGGCCGCCCCGTCGATCCCGCCATGGTCGTGCACAATCCCTCCGATGGGATCCACCCGTCCATCGGCATCCGTTGGTTTCCGAAGGACACGGCCGATCACGCCATCAACGTCGCAGGCGTGTCCTAGGCGATCGTCAGACGGAAGTTGTGGCTGGCAGGCTTCATCCGGGACACGCGCCGCGCCAGGAAGGTCGGCGGCCCAGTATCCTGTAGTATCCCGCGAATACTCAGGGTAAAAGGGAGGATGCAGGTCATGATGAAGCCGTGCCCGCCGATTGTATGCCCGCCGATTTACGAGTACAACGACTGCTACGTTTGCCGGGAGGTGCCCATTATCCAACCCGTGGTGCGGGTCAATCGCCAGTTCATCGTCAACGTCCCGCGCTATGTCATGCAGCCCGAGACGAAGAACGTGACGGTCGATCCCGGCTGCCCTGGGGGCAACTGCTGAGTTCCAAAACCGGTGCTCGCGCACAAGCTCAGTGAATCGGCTGTTCCGCCACGCGCGGACCGGCCGATTTTTGCTTTCCAGCTTCTTGTACGGATTGACTCCGGGTACAATGGAGGCAAGCAGGGGCGCCAGCGCGGCACATCTCCTGAAGCAAAACCCGTCTGTCGAATGAACCGCGGCGCGACGAGATACGTCTCTTGACAGGATCAATGCGGCCGCGCCGATGGTGCGTCCGGCTTGGGAGCGGACCGACGCTCGCCGATGGAGGTGATGCCCGTTTGGAACAAGCGGACCTCGAACTCATACGCCGAGCCCGGCACGGTGATCCGCAGGCCATCGAAACCATCGTGCGCAATTATCAGTCCTTTGTATATCGAACTGCCTACGGCATTCTGCAGAATGTCGCGGACGCCGAAGACGCAACGCAGGAGGCGTTCATCCGCGCGTTTCGCTCGCTCGGGCGGCTTCGCGAGGACCGCACGTTTCCGACGTGGCTCGCGCGCATCGCGGTCCGCATCTCGCTCGACATGGTGCAGGCTAAAGCGCGGCGTGCGCAGGATCCCACCGAGGAGATCCACGGTTCCGTCGACGGAGGTGAGGACGCCGCCTCGCTCCGGATTGACCTTGAGCGCGCACTGGCCAAGCTCAGTCCCGAGCACCGCACCGTGATTGTCCTGCGGGCGGTGCAAGGCCTTGAGTACGACGAGATCGCGCAGGTGCTCGATATTCCCATTGGCACGGTGCGATCCCGCCTACACCATGCGCGCATGCAGCTGCGCACGTATCTCAGCGGCGAGAGGGGTGATAGCTGATGCAATCGTGTGAGTTCATGGAGCCCATGTTGTCCGCGTACCTGGACGGCGAGCTCGCGAAAGACGACAAGGCTCGCGTGGAGGCGCACCTCGCGGCATGCGCGCATTGCCGAGAGCTTGTCGACGCCATGCAAAACGACGATCGCGCGCTCTTGTCGTGGGCGCGAACGCTCGCGGCGCCGGCCGACATGCCGATGCGCGTCCTGAACGCCCTCGGGCTGTCGCGCCAAGAGGTGCAGTCGCGCCGACTCGCCTACGTGTACTTCGCGAGCCTGGCGCTTGGGGTGGCGCTCGTCCTCGCCGCTGTCAGCCTGCCTGCCGCGTCTGCCGCGGCGATTCTGTTTCATTTTGCCCTGGCCGTGGTTCGCGCGCTGTTTGCGCTGCCCTGGTCCGTGCACGCGGAGTGGCTCGTGGTGCTGGGCGCCCTGAGCCTCATCATCCTCGTGCTCTCGCTTACCTGTCTGCGGCGGGCGCTCCATTGGACGAGAAGCGAGGTCGTCTGGCGATGAGGTGGGCGAAGCGAAGTCTGGCCGCGGCCATCGGCGGTCTCATGCTGTTCGCCACCGCGCCCGCCGTCGCGCAGGCGTCCGTCGTCTCGAATCAGGGGCTCATCCGAACGAGCGCGACCGACGTGTTGCCGGGTCAGTCGGTCGGGGACATCGTCGTCGTCGGCCACGACCTGACCATCGGCGGGACGGCCGATCACGTCCTGGTCGTGAATGGCAACGTGGATCTTCTCCCCACCGCCCGCGTGGACACCGTCATCGATCTCGGCGGTGAGGTCCGCACGTTGCCCGGTGCGACGGTGCACAAGCTGCTCCACGCGACGCTCGGAAACCCGTTCTGGAGCGGCGCCATTGTCGCGGGCCTCGGCGCGCTGGTGGCGTGGATGGGCCTCCTCGCGGTCGGGATCGTCCTTACCGCCCTGCTCACCGTCATCGCGGCAGCCTTGCGCGAGAGCATCGAGGTGCCTCTCGCCGAACTCGAGAAGTCCGCGCGCCGGGCTGGCCTGAGCGGCGTGTTTGTCACCCTGGCTGTGCTTGCGCTCGCGGGACTTCTCGCGGCGACACTCGTCGGCATTCCGGTGGCGGCGCTCTGCCTGGCGCTATACGCCATAGGCGCCGTCGTCGGCCTCGCCGTCGTATCGGTCTGGATTGGCCGGATGATTGTCGGGCGGGATCGCGCGCGAGAAGTGTGGAAGGCGGCGCTCGCCGGCGTGAGTTTCATCGTCGCGTTTTCGAGCATTCCCATCATTGGTCAGATTCTGTTTCTGGTCCTGTGGCTCGCTGGCGTCGGCGTGACCGCCGAGTGGCTGTGGCGTTGGCGCCATCGCCGCAGAGCCAATCGGGCCCCCACGTAAATCTCCACACGCGAAAGAGCCCTTCCGGCACAGTCCGGAAGGGCCTTTTAAGTCACTGTGTGAACGGGAGGGGGCCTTGAAGGTCTCGAATGGGCGGGGTGTTCTGTTTGTCAGCCTTTCAAGCGCGAGGTTCCTCCGGCGCGCTGTGCTTCTTTCGTAGCCTTTCCGTAGCCGAACGGCCTTGCCACGAGCCGCGTTAGGGGCATGATCCGCGATGCCAGCGGGCGCACCACCGCGCTCGCCACGAGGCCCACGGCCATTCCGCCCATTACGTCGGTCGGATAATGCACGCCCACGAACACCCGCGCGATCATCACCAGCACCGCGATGGCCGTGAAGGGCAGCCAAATCCACCTCGGGGTGCGTCCCCACGAGCCTCCAGCAAATCCCCACGATCCGGCACTGTGATCGCTCGGAAACGACGCGTCGGCGGGATGCGGGATGAGCTGGGTGTACGTGCCCTTCGGAAACACCACGAACGGGCGCGGCCGAAACCAGATAAAGTGCGAGATGACGACGTTCAACACGAGGGCGAGCACGCCGGAAAAACCCGCCACCGCGAGTTGGTTGCGGCTCCGGAGGTCGTCTTTCGGCAGGGCAAACCAATACGCGATGAACAGCGCCGCATACAGCTCGAGCGCGTCCTTCGCGAAGAAGATCATGACGTCGTCCAGTAGCTTGTTCTTGCCCGCCAGGCCATTGATGAGGTGGTACAGGTGTACGTCGAACGGGTTTAACAGCGCCGCGTGAATCACGCGATCACTCCTTTCCATCACCGTGGGCATGGACCGGTGAGAGGCGGGAAGAGTTCACGGGTGGGGGAGATGAGCCGAAAAATCCTCTTGCGGCATCTTGCGGTACCAAAATCGTTTTAGTAATTTGGTGATCAAAGTGTATGGCTTGAACGACGTACGAGGCTTCGACGAAGAGGGCAAATGTGGTGTTGGAATATAGTTTTATGCAAGTTGCATTTGTGTAGGGGCTTATTGAAACTGGGAGGTCGAACGATTGGCAACTGTAAAAGACATTGCGAAGTTAGCCGGTGTATCTCCGGCTACCGTATCCTGGGCTCTCAATGGGACGCGGCCCGTAAGTGAGAAGACCCGCAAGCGAATTTTCGAGGCCGTCAAGCAATTAAATTATCACCCCAAAATGAGTGCTCGAAGTTTGCGCGCGGGTAAAGTCTTCTCCATCGGTATCTATTTGATCAATGTCGATTTGCATCTCCGATTTGTGGACTATGCTTTTCACGTGACTGCTGGCGCATGTCAAGTTTTGGAGCCGGAAGGTTACTCGGTTCAGTTTGACATCGTGACGCCAGACAAGCTCGACGTGCTCTCCAGAAAGGCGCTTGAACAGTCCGTTGATGGGTTGCTGGTATTGCCTCAATTCGAGGGCGTGACGCAATACCTTCATGACAACATCCCAAAGGACTTTCCTGTCGTTTACTTGCAGAAAGATCCATTGTGTCGAGTTGAGAACTGCGTATATGTGGATCACGTGTCAGGGGTGAGGCAACTTGTGCAGCACGTGTGGGCTCAAGGACATCGTAAACTTGGGTTGATTCAAGGCCCTTCTCGTCATTTGGACAGTATGCAACGTCTACATGCGGTGCGAGCGTGCTGTGAGGAACTCGATATAGAGATTTGCGACGAGTGGATTGCAGACGGCCTGTTTGATGTCGATGGAGGCCAAAATGCAATGCGGAGAATACTGAGGGCCAATCGTCTTCCCTCGGTTGTCTTTTGCTTCAACGACTACATGGCAATTGGCGCTCTAAGGGAAGCTGTAGTGCGAGGTATACGTGTCCCAGAGGACGTGTCCATTGTCGGATACGATGATATTGCAGTTGCGTATGCTATCTGTCCTGCACTTACGACGGTAAGGCAACCATGGTTTGAACTGGGAAGAAGGGCCGCCAGACTGATTCTCAGCATGATTGCACGCGAGCCGGCGGCGCATGGTGGCGACAAACATCTAATTCCTGAGCTGATGCAGCGAGACTCAGTAAGAAACATGCACGTATGACGGTTTCGTATTCATCTATCCGATCACAGAGATCCAGAAAGGGTTTGAAGTTTTGAAGCATCCCTCACGAATGGAGACTGCAGCTGTCGAGCGCACACGATGAAAGCGTCTGCACGAGCAAGTACAGGCCGAGGTTCCGCCGGCCCCTTAATTGGGCGATTCTTCATTAACACGCTGATTATCCATGGACAAAACGCGTAGAAAGCGATTGCAAAATCGATTTTGGAGGGCTATAATGCATGGTGTATTTGTTTGATGAACAAATTAAGGTGCAAAGAGGGGGTACTTTCCATGGCTAAGGATGCTCGTAAGATCGCAGCGGTCGGTTTGGCGGCTGTGGCAACCATCGCTGTGACGGCCTGTGGCACAGAATCGCAGTCCAACTCGAATCAAGTGTCCTCCACGGGCTCGGCGAGCGCGAAGCAAGTGCAGTTGACGCTTTGGAACGTCGATTCCGGTTTGGCTGAGCAGGTAGACAACAAGGCGATAGCTCGCTTCAATGCAACGCATCCTGGATACCACATGACCGGAGAGTACTTTGAGTCAACGCCGTACCTTCAGAAGCTGCAAATTGCGATGGGTGCGCATCAAGCAGCGGACGTGTTCAGTAACTGGGGCGGCGGTCGACTCTATACGTTCGTTAAGGCCGGAGATGTGCTTGATCTGACGCCGTACTTGAAAGCCGATCCGTCTTGGGCAAATCGATATCTTCCTTCTGTGATGAAATCCATTACGTTCAATGGGCATGTGTACGGCGTTCCTTACGGCAATCTGCAACCGGTGAACTTTTTCTACAATAAGCAGCTGTTCGCTCAGTACCATCTCACCCCGCCTAAAACATGGGATCAACTGCTGAGCGATATTCAGTTCTTCAAAAGCAAGGGGATCATTCCGATTTCCCTGGGTGGTCAAGACAACTGGCCAGATCTGATGTACTTTGAATATCTGGTTGACCGGCTTGGCGGGCAACAGCCGTTTGATAACGTCATGGCGGGCAAACCGAACGCATGGTCCAACCCGGTGATCACGAAGGCTCTGAACATGATGAAACAGCTGGCGAACATGGGGGCTTTTGAACCAGGCTTTAGCTCCATCGGTTCCAATAACGGTTCGGACGCGGCTCTTTTGTACAGCGGCAAGGCTGCAATGTGGCTGATGGGAAGCTGGGGCTACGGAACCATAGCATCTGACGACAGCGCCTTCCTGAAGAATTTGGGCTGGTTCCCGTTCCCTTCGGTTCCTGGAGGAAAGGGCAATCCGAATGATGTGTGTGGCAACCCGAGTGGCTTCTACTCGATTCCAAGTTACGACTCACCAGCAAAGATTAAGGGAGCCATTCAGTTCTTAAAGGACAACAATCTCGATTCGAAAAACGTCGCAGACCTGCTGCAAATTGGCTACGTTCCGGCAGTGAAGGGAATTAAAAACCAATTAAAGAAGCAGAAAGACGCGGCGTACGAGACGTTCTATTACAACCTGGCGAAGAACGCTCCGTACTTCCAACAATCATGGGATACCGCGCTGCCGACCGCCGAGGGCAACGAGCTCGATACCGATCTCGGAAAGTTTATGGTTGGCCAGATGTCGGTGGCACAGTTTGAGGCAGATATGAACACTTATTTGACCAAATAAGCCGGCTGCCCTGAGGAGTGTATCACAATTGGACGAGCTTGGGCTGCTTGACCGAGCTCGTCCTGATTTGGGGGATGGGTGCTTGGTTACCGATCGTATGAATTTGTCGCGCCTGCTCATGATGTTGCCGGCAGTGATCTTTTTTGCTGCTTTCGCGCTCATACCAATGTGCGTGGCCGTATATTATTCCGGCCTCAATTGGTCCGGTGTTGGCTCTGCGACGTGGGTCGGACTTCAAAATTGGAAATCCATGCTTGCGAGTGGGGAGTTGTGGCACTCCTTCTGGCTCACAATTGCGCTGATGTTTTGGTGCTGGGTGCTCCAGAACCCATTGGGGCTTGTGATAGGTGTCTTCACGGCTGGTGCTCAGCGGCACCGCGCCGTATTCGGCGCATTGTATTTCATTCCCTTGTTGTTTTCGTCCGTCGCTATCGGTGTAACTTGGTCGTACATTTTGAGCCCCACGTTCGGTCTCATGGACAACCTGCTCAAAGCGTTGGGGATTGGGAACGGGTTTGAGAACTGGTTGGGCAACCCGCACATTGCGCTATTCGTGATCGCGTGTATTATTTCGTGGCAGTATATACCTTTCAATGCGCTGCTGTATCAGAGTGGTGTTCGACAAATTCCTCGGTCGCTGTACGAGGCTGCGATGATCGACGGAGCGGGGCCACTTCGGACATTCTTTTCGATCACGCTCCCCCAATTGAAGTACACCATCACCACGACAACGGTGTTGATACTGACGGGCACCTTGACCTATTTCGATCTGATTTATGTCGTGACAAACGGAGGGCCCGGTGACGCAACGCAGGTTTTAGCCATCGACATGTACAAGCAAGCGTTTACCAATCTCAACATCGGCGCGGGCAGTGTCATTGCGGTGGTTCTGGCCGTGTTTGGGCTGCTGTTGTCCATTATCACACTGAAATTTACGGGATTTAATAAAATGGAAAGTCAGATGGAGGGGGCGTGACTCGTGAAAGCTTTTCGGCGCGTCTCCGTAGGAAATCTGCTGTTCACGTTGTTTGGGGTTGTTTGGCTGATAATTGGGTGCTATCCAGTATTTTATATCTTAACGACCAGCTTGCGTTCGCAAAATGGGTATTTGCTGGGGAATCCTTGGGTTCCTCCGATTCACCCAACCTTTCAGAACTACGCGCAGGTCATACAATCAGGCTTTCTGAGATCATTCATCAACAGTGCGATTGTATCGGTGTGTACAGTGTTGTTGATCGTCGTTTTCTCGTTGCTGCTGTCCTATGTGGTCGTTCGAACTCGCAATCGAGCGGTTCAAACCGTGTTCAATTGGTTCGTTGTGGGTTTGGCGATACCTGTTCAAGCGGCGATTATTCCTGTTTACATCTTGATTACGAAGTTGGGGTTGTACGACACCCTACTCGGGATGATACTCCCCATGGTGGCGTTTGCCTTACCCTTAAGCACACTGATCCTGGTGAACTTTGTTCGTGACATCCCGAATGAATTGTACGAAGCCATGGGGATTGAAGGTGCCAATGACTTTCAAATCGTGTTTCGACTCGTGGCGCCACTGGCTAGGCCAGCCTTGATCTCCGTAGCGGTATACCAGTTCGTCCAGTCATGGAACAACTTTCTTTTTCCGCTGGTGCTCACTCAGAGCGCGGGCGTTCGGGTGCTCCCTCTCGCAATTGTCCAGTTCCAAGGTGAGCACACGATGGACGTGCCAGTTACGATGGCCGCAGTCGTCTTCTCAGCCATACCGCTATTCTTGGCCTACATCTTTGGAGGCCGTTACTTGCGACAAGGCATGCTGGCTGGATTCGGAAAGTAGTGAGGAGGCTTCCCGTGACACCCGTGTATCTCGATCCCGCACAGTCGGTTGATGCGCGCGTCGACGCGCTCCTAGCCGATATGACGCTCGAAGAAAAGGTCGCTCAGCTCACGTCCATCTGGGCGTTCGAAGTCCTGGATGATCTCGAATTCTCCGCCGAGAAAGCCACAGCCCTGCTCGGGCAGGGCATCGGACAGGTCACTCGCATCGGTGGCGCCACCAATCTCGACCCGCCGGATGTGGCCCGCCTCGCCAACCAGATTCAGCGCTACCTGCGCGATCACACGCGCCTCGGCATCCCCGCGCTGATCCACGAGGAGTCGTGCAGCGGCTACATGGCCAAGGGGGCCACCTGCTTTCCGCAGACCATCGGCATCGCAAGCACTTGGGATGTCGATCTCGCCCGCCGCATTGGCGCCATCATCCGCGATCAGATGCGGGCCGTAGGGGCGCGCCAGGCGCTCGCGCCGCTCCTGGATGTGGCTCGGGATCCGCGCTGGGGCCGAGTGGAGGAGACGTTCGGCGAAGATCCGTACCTCGTGGCGCAGATGGGCATCGCGTACGTCCGCGGGCTGCAGGGAGAGGACCTGAACCAGGGCGTGATGGCGACGGGCAAACATTTCGTGGGCTATGGCGCGTCCGAGGGCGGCATGAACTGGGCGCCGGCGCACATCCCGGAGCGCGAGCTGCGCGAGGTGTATCTGTTCCCGTTCGAGGCGGCAGTACGCGAGGCCGGGCTCGGCGCCATCATGCCGGGGTACCACGAGCTCGATGGCGTGCCCTGCCACGACAATCCGGGGCTTTTGCGCGAGACGCTCCGCGGGCGCTGGGGCTTCCAGGGACTCGTGGTGTCGGACTATTTCGCCGTGAATCAGCTGTTCGAATATCACCAGGTGGCCCGGGACAAGGCGGAGGCCGCGGCGCTCGCCGTGCGCGCCGGGGTGGACGTGGAGCTGCCGACGCGCGACGTGTACGGCAAGCCGCTCATCGAGGCCGTGGCACGAGGGCTCGTCAGCCCGGCCGAGATCGACGAACTCGTCCGCCGGGTGCTCACGTGGAAGTTCCGGCTCGGCCTGTTCGATCACCCGTTTGTGGACGAGGGCGCGGCCATCGCCGTCTTCGACAACGCGGAGCAGCGCCGGGTGGCCCGGGAGGCGGCGGAGAAGTCGATGGTCCTCCTCAAAAACGATGGGCTTCTGCCCCTCGCGCCCTGCGGCACCATCGCCGTGATCGGCCCGAACGCGCACACGACGCGGAACCTGGTGGGCGATTACGCCTACCCGTGCCACATCGAGTCGCTCCTCGAGCAGTCCGAGGACAACGTGTTTCAGACCCCGCTTCCGAGCGGCGTGAAGCACGTGGATGAGTTCATCCCCATGCGGACCATCCTCGAGGCCATTGGCCATCGCGTTGGAGCGGAGGCGCAGGTCGTTTACGCGAAGGGGTGCGACGTCCTCGAAGGTGAGGACGCAGACCTTGACGAGGCGGTGGCACTCGCGGCGCAGTCGGACGTGGCGGTTGTGGTGGTGGGCGATCGCGCCGGGCTCACGGACGCGTGCACGACTGGGGAATCGCGAGACAGGGCCACGCTTTCGCTCATCGGGCGGCAGGAGGAACTTGTGCGGCGCGTACTCGCGACGGGCACGAAGACCGTCGTAGTGCTCGTGAGCGGCCGGCCGCTCGCCATTCCGGACATTGCGGAGCGAGCGAACGCCGTTCTCGAGGCGTGGCTGCCGGGCGAGGAGGGCGCGGAGGCGGTGGCCGCGGTCCTCTTTGGCGACGTGAACCCGTCAGGAAAACTGCCCATCACGATTCCGCGCAGCGTGGGGCAAGTGCCGATTTACTACGGGCACAAGCCGTCGGGCGGCCGGTCGCACTGGAAGGGCGCGTATGTGGACGAGAGCAATCTGCCGCTCTATCCGTTTGGGCACGGGCTGTCGTACACGGCGTTCGAGTACCGGGATCTGACGCTGTCTGCGAGCGAATTGGGTGTGCACGGCGAGATCGAGGTGGCGTGCGTCATCGAGAACGTCGGGGCGCGTGCGGGGGAAGAGGTGGTGCAACTGTACGCGCGCGACGTGGCGGCGGACGTGACGCGACCGGTGAAGGTGCTCTGCGGGTTCGCGCGGGTGCCGCTCGCGCCAGGTGAGAAGGCGCGGGTTCGGTTCCGGGTTTCAGCGCACCAGTTCGGCTTTTACAACCGGGAGATGCGCTATGTCGTGGAGCCGGGTGAGATGGAGTTCATGGTGGGGGCGTCGTCGGAGGACATCCGCCTGCGCGGGATGGTGAGGATTCACGGCGCAATGACCGAAATTGAGCACGAGAAGGTGTATCAGAGCGCGGTGAACGTCGAGCGCATGTGACGAATGCCACGAAGGGCGTTCCGCATTTGTCTGCGGGGCGCCCTAATTTGCGCTTTGCGGTTATCAAATGCGGTACAATGAAACCGAGTCACATGGATGTCATCCATCATCACGCAGGGGAGACGCGTCTTGGAGAAAACGGCAGATCAGGCGCTGATGAAGGAGATCAACAAGTCGATTGTTTTAAACCGCATCCGATTTCACAGCCCCATCTCTCGCAGCCAGATTTCAAACGAGACGGGCCTGAACAAAGCGACCGTGTCCGCGTTGACCGACGAGTTGATTCGCGATGGCCTGGTGCTGGAGGTTGGGCAGGGGAGATCGCGCGTGGGGCGGCGGCCCATCATGCTTTTGTTCAACGCCAGCGCTGGCAGCGTGCTTGGGGTGGAATTGGGCGTGGAGTACGTGCGCGTCGCCATCACGGATTTTTCCGCTCGAGCGCTCAGTGTGCGCGAGGAACCGTTGCCGAAAAACCTGGGCGCCGAAGAAGTGCTCGAACGCCTGCGGTCCTCCATTGCGCGCGCGCTGGAGGAGGCGCCGGAGAGCCGGTATGGAGTCATCGGTATCGGCGTGGGCGTGCCTGGGCTTGTGGATTTCGCGCGCGGCGTGGTCCTGCACGCGCCACACCTCAAGTGGGACAACATCCCCCTTAAGGCCATGATGGAGAGCTGGTTCGGCAAACCCGTCCTCGTCGACAACGAGGCCAACGCAGGCGCGCTCGGCGAGAAATTGTACGGGGCGGCGACGCACGTGTCGAGCCTGATGTACATCAGCGCCGGCACGGGCATTGGGACCGGAATCGTCATGGGGGACGAACTCATCCGCGGTGCGGACGGCGTGGCTGGGGAGTTCGGCCATATGAGTATCGACGTTCACGGTGACTCCTGTCCCTGCGGCAATGTGGGGTGTTGGGAGCTGTACGCTTCGGAGCGGGCGCTCGTCGCCGCGTACGCCAAGCTCTCCGGGGAGGAACTTGATTTCGACGGCGTGCTCGCGCGGTTTCAAGCGTCCGATCCGGCTGCCCTGCAGGCGTTTCAGACCGTCGGGCGATACCTCGGCGCTGGCGCAGTCAATCTGGTAAATGGCCTTAATCCGGCCATGATTGTCCTCGGGAACCGGCTGGCCGAAGGCGGACGGATGGTGACGGATGCCATGCAGCAGGCCATTCTGTCCAGGTGCCTTGTGAGCCCGTATGCCAAGGTGGTGGTGCAGACCTCGGCGCTTGGGCGTGATGCATGCGCCATCGGCTCCGCGGCGCTCGTCCTGCACGACTTCTTCGCAGGACCGCGAGCCCGAGTCAGCTCCCATGTCACCATCAGCAGGTGAGGCCGCGCCCGCCGCGCGGCCCGATGGGATGTCAAGGCCCGTAGGGGCTGTTGCCGTGGATGGATGGGCGGCGCGCCATTCCCGGGTTCTTCGACGGATCGAACAACCGCTCGACTGCGTGGAACATGGCGTTGCGGCTTTGCGGGATGCACAAGAGCGTAGCCCCGAGGCCCACACCAATACCTCCGACGACAGGCCATCCCCAGCGACCATCCGCTTGGCGGGTCATGTGCGCTCGATGATGTCGAGACATCGTCAACCACCTCGCGATTAACGTGCCTCAATGTCCCCAAATCATGCGGATAGATCTGCCCACACATTGGTTCCCTGCTGATGAAATGCGGCAAGCGCACGTGCGGTTCGTCCTCAAACAGGGCACACTTCTGAGAGAGCCGCTCGGCACCATTGTGTCCAAGTCCCGAACATTGTCGAACTTGGTCATGCGTTTACGGAAACTTAACAAAACCAACACGACATCTTTACGCGAATCATGTAGTTTCTTAACGATTCGATTCAATGGGGGATGAACCGTGTCGAAGCGCAGTGATCAGTTGTTTGCGTTTCTGGTCGAAATCGCGGAGAACATCGCGCAGGCGACCGAGACGTTCCAGCGAGAGCTGGAACAGGGGGGCGACTTCGGAGCCCTCGCAAGCCGAATGAAAACCTACGAGGACAAGGGCGACGAACTGATTTCCAAACTCATCTCGCTCCTCAACAACACGTACATCACGCCGCTTGAGCGTGAAGACTACGTCACGCTCGCCACGACGCTCGACGACATCATTGACGGCATTCACGCCTGTAGCGTGCGGTTCACGCTGTATGACGTGACGGGATCGACGCCGACGATGATCGAGTTTGCGAAAGACATCCATCGCAGTGCGAAGGAAATTCAGGAAGCCATCCGCAAGCTGAACGAGCGCAAGCTGCTCCAAATTCGCGATCACGTCAAGGAATTGAACGTGCTGGAAAAGCACGGAGATCAGCTGCTGCACGCCGCGCTTCGGTCGCTGTTCGCCGAGAGCAAGGACGCCATTGAACTCATTAAGCTCAAGGAGATCTACGAGATTCTTGAGAGCGTGACGGATCGCTGTGAAGATGTGGCGGACGTGCTCGAGTCCGTGATCCTGAAAAACGCCTGAGGTGCGTCCGCATGTTGGTTGTTATCGTGCTCATCGTGTTATTGGGATTGGTGTTCGACTTCACAAATGGATTTCACGACACCGCGAACGCCATTGCGACAAGCGTCTCGACGCGAGCGCTGTCGCCCAGGGCCGCCGTGCTGTTGGCTGGTGTGATGAATCTGATTGGTGCCATGACCTTCACGGGCGTGGCCAAGACCATCGGCGGCAAAATCGCCGATCCGCTGAAGATCCCGCATGGGACCATTGTGGTCCTGTGTGCACTCGTGGCCGCGATCTTCTGGAACTTGTTCACATGGTATTTTGGAATTCCGAGCTCTTCCTCGCACGCGCTCATCGGCGGGCTGACAGGGGCCGTGATCGGCGCAGCGGGATTTCATGCGGTCGATCTCGCCGGGTTCACTTCGATCATCGAGGCCCTCATCACGTCACCCATCTGCGCTTTTGTGCTGGGGTTTGCCATCATGTGGCTGTTCCGGGGGGCGTTTGGCTGGCGCTCGCCGCACAGGGTGAACCGCGTGTTTCGTGTCCTGCAGTGCTTTTCGGCGGCAGCGCAGGCGTTCATGCACGGCACAAATGATTCTCAGAAAACGATGGGTGTCATCACCTTCGCGCTCATCGCAGGAGGGTATCAGCACACGATGCATATCCCCTTCTGGGTGAAGACGCTCTGTGCCGTTGCCATGGGCCTCGGGACGGCCTCCGGCGGCTGGCGGATCATCAAGACGGTGGGGTCGAAGATCATTAAAATTGAGCCCATCAATGGGTTTGCGTCCGATCTGACCAGTTCCATCATCATCTTCGGTTTCACTTTGTTCAAATTGCCCGTGAGTTCGACACACGTCATCTCGTCGGCCATCATGGGATCGGGTGCGGCCAAGCGCCCGCAGGGGGTGCACTGGAACGTGGCAGGGCGGATCCTCGTCGCGTGGCTCGTGACCATCCCTATGGCCGGACTCATCGCGGCAGGTCTCACCAAGCTGGTGCTCCTCTGACGGGGCCGAGGACAAGCCGTTTGTAGGCTTGTCCTTTTCAATGGCGAGTGCGGCGCAGCTCCAGCGTCCGATGTCAGCCGAGTGAAACAATTCGGCCCGCGCGATCGTCTCCTTCACAGGAGGTGGAGGTCGATGCGCGGCAAGTGGTTCACTGCGGGATGCGTTGCACTCTTTCTCGTTTCGGTCATCTTGGTTTGGGCCTTTGCCGAACAGTACGTGCTGGCGGCATACGCGAACGCGGGCATCCTAGGCGGACAGGTGGTGAACCCGTGGGGCGTGTGGTTGGCAGCCGCGGTGGCAGTCGGCACGCTTTCGGCCGTCGGAGCGACGGCTATGTTCGTCCGCATGGCCTGGAAAGACTGGCGGACGTGGCGGTAGCTCGAACGCCGCAAGGGCCGGCTGCTCTGTGGGAGCCCGCAACGCGGGTTCTCTTTTTGTGTTTAGGAGCATACAAGATTGACTTCTTAATTGTCATGCTCTATTGTTTGATCACATTGTCAGACGATTTATTAGGTTGCGTTCCGCATGCAGGAATACGGGCGTTGATCCGTCTGCGGGGCTCGGGTAGTTTCGATGGCAGCGAGGTGGACGCTCCTCGGAAGGGAGGTCGTGGAGCCGGACTGGACTTTATGAAATCGGTTGCAAACACTCTGGCTGACGCATGTGTGCCATACAAACGTGTCGACAATTCAAGGGAAGGGTGACATCCGAGCATGGATCAAGGACCGCAGAAGCCGTTTTGGCGGTACGAGAACGGCGTCGTCCTGATGATGTTTTTCACGTTCGGTTTTGTCTTCATGGAGCGGCTCAGCGTCGTTTACTTGTTCCCGTATTTGGCGCCGGATCTGAAGCTGAATAACGCGCAGCTCGGCTTAATTGTGTCGGTTCTCGCGATTTGTTGGGCTTTGTCGGGTTTCTTCTTTGGGACAATTTCGGACTTTCTGGGATCGCGCAAGAACGTGCTGGTTCCCATCACCTTGGCCTTTTCGCTGCTCTCCTTCCTCACGGGGCTCGCGAAGAATTTCGGGCAAATGCTTGGGATTCGAGCCCTGATGGGTGTGTCGGAGGGCCCGGTATTGCCTATCGCGCAGGCCGCCGTGATGGCCGACTCGACGGAGGCGAGGCGCGGCTTTAACATGGGCTTCGTCCAGAGCGCGCTGGGACTCATCGGCTCGACGTTCGGACCACTGATTCTCACCTGGGCGGCCACGAACTACTCTTGGCATGCAGGTTTTTACGTCGCGGGAATCCCGGGTCTCATCATGTTCTTCGTGCTGCTCTTCTTCATGCGAGAGCCCAACAAGCGCATGTCCAAGGAGGAGCTTGCGAAGAGCGAACACCGCCTGCGCAAAGAGGACTTCCCGGTGGTGTTCCGGACGTGGAACATCTGGTTCACGCTGTTTATCGCCATCCTGATGATGACCTGGCTCTTTGCGTTCACCTCGTTCGCGCCGACGTTCCTCGTCGAGTATGACCACTATACGGGCGAGCAGATGGGGCTCATCTCAGCCGCCATGGGGCTGGGGACGTTCTTTTGGGGTTTCATGGGGCCGTACATTTCCGACAAGTGGGGCCGTCGGCCGACGCTGGTGTTGTTCTCCTTCATCGCCGTGCTGTCCCCGCTCGTGCTCATCTTCGTGCACGGCTCAGTCGCGCTGATGTGCGTGCTTGGCTTTCTCACCTGCGCTGGGCAGGCGTGTTTCCCGCTGTTCATGGTGGTCATCCCGGGCGAGTCGCTGTCGCCGAAATACGTCGGCACCGCGGTGGGCCTGGTCCAGATGGTGGGAGAGCTAGTCGGCGGCGCCGTGATGCCCACCGTCGCAGGCGTGGCCGCCGATCACTTCGGGCTGCCGGCACCCATGTGGATTGCGGCAGCGGGCGCTTTTGTAAGCGGCATCATAGCGTTCTTCATCCGTGAAACCGCTCCCATCCGTCTCCGCCGAGGCGGCCAAGTGGCGAGCGAACCGATTCAACTTTGAGTCAGCAGAGGCGCCGCGCAGCCGGGCTGCCGTCGGCGACACGGACGGCGGCTCGGATGGCCGCGCTTTCGACGTTGCTCGATTCTGCATCACGATCTGGCGCCTGCCGGATCGCGCCACGGCGTCGAGAATGGCGTCGGCATCCGCGCGGGTGGGGGCGAACGGCTTCTCCGCCATCACGTCGCAACTGTGCTTAAGCGCCGCCACGCAGATGGCGCGACTCGAAATCCCCTCTCCATCGTCTCACCTCTTACCCTGCCGTGATCGAGAGCGCTTCGAGATCGGATGGGGGGACGGGGCGGGCGAAGTAGAATCCCTGCGCCTCGTCGCATCCGAGCGCCTCGATGACGGACAACTGTTCCTTCGTCTCGATCCCCTCCGCGACACATCGCATGCCGAGGTTGTGCGCGATGTCCACGATGCTCGCCACGAGTGCTCGCGCCCGACCGCCATCCACCGCGCGCTGTGTGAAGGCGCGATCGATCTTCACCACGTTGAGTGGCAGGTGCGTCAGGCGGCTGAGCGAGCTGTAGCCGGTGCCGAAGTCGTCGAGCGACACCTCGATGCCGAGCGCCTGGCATCCGGCGAGAAACCGTTCGGCCCGCTCGGCGTCCATCATCGCGCTCTCCGTGACTTCAATTTCGAGGTACTGCGCTGGAAGCGCGGTCTCCTCAAGGACTTCACGCACCACGTCGAGGAAGCCATCGGTGAGCACCTGATATGGCGAGAGGTTGACGGCAACTCTCAGCGGGCGGCCCGCGTTGAGCCACGCTTTCGCCTGACGGCACGCGTTGCGCAGGCACCACTCGCCGATGGGGGCGATGAGCCCCGTTTCCTCGGCGATGGGGATGAATTCGCTCGGCGGCACGTATTCGCCGTTCGGCCCGCGCCAGCGAAGCAACGCCTCCACGCCCACGACGGATCTCGCGCGCATATCGATCTTCGGCTGGTAATGGATCTCGAAGTCTCCGCGCTGGGCCGCCGTGCGCAGCTTCTGTTCGAGTTCCAGCCGACTTTTCGCGCTCGCAGCAGCTCGCTCCTCAAACAGGCGATAGGTGCTTCGTCCCTCGGCTTTAGCCGTGTACATGGCGAGATCCGCGTGCCGCAGCAACATGTCGCGCGTCGCTCCGTGTCGGGGAAAGCTCGCGATGCCTAGGCTCGCCGTCATGTAGAGCGGGCGGTCCTCCACCCGCACGGGCTTGCGCAGGCGGTTCAGAATGGCGTCTGCGACGGCGATGGCGCGTTCCATCGGCTGGCGGAACAGCGTGATGGTGAATTCGTCGCCACCCATGCGCGCCACGAGCGCGTCCTCGCCGGCCACCTCCGTCAGGATGCGGGCGACTTCCTGAAGCAGCTTGTCTCCAAACTCGTGTCCAAGCGTGTCGTTCACCGATTTGAAACGGTCGAGATCGACAAACAGGATCTGCATCTCGTCGTCAGGGCGGGCGCCGCGGATGAACGCATCCACGCGCGTCTCGAAGTGGCGCCTGTTGGCGAGCTGCGTCAGGGTGTCGTGAAAGGCGAGGTAGTTCATGCGCTCAGCCACTGCTTTTTCGGCCGTCACGTCTCGTGCGACCAGAAACACACCTTCGATCTCGTCGTCGAGCACGATGGGGATGTGCGTGGCGCTCATGTGCAGCGCCTTTTCTCCCGTCCGGAGCACAAACTCTCCGTTGGTGGTGTTGCCCCCGAGCGCTCGCCGGTAGTCGGCAAACACCCGCGGCCGATCCCGCCTGTCGATCATCCGCGCGAATGCGCGGGCCGATGTCTGGAGTTCTCGCTCAGGCACAAGTTTCTGTGCGCGGGGGTTCTGGTCGACAATCTCCCCCCGCGCGTCGAGGGTGAAGATGGCGTCCGAATGGTGCGTGTAGAGCGAGCGGAACCGCTCGTCCGCCAGCCGAAATCTCCGCCTGTCCGCTTGCAGGCGCCGGTCGAGCATCACCGTCGCCATGGCGGCGAGCAGGATGAACGCGCTGAAGACGGTCACCACGAGCGCCAGCGGGCCGTTGTATGCCATGGGCGCCTCCGACCGATGCGTGGGCAGTACGAACACGGTCGCCCACATCCCGGTGTAATGCATGCCCGCGATGGCGACGCCCATCACGAGAGCACACGCGACTTTTGCCATCTGCGCGAGCCATCCCCGCGCCGTGGCCAGCCGGAACGACAGCCAAAGCGCCACGTACGATGCGACGATGGCGATCACGACCGAAAGAACAAAGGGGGCTGGACGGTAATAGAAGCTGCCGCCCTGCACCGACATGGCGGCCATCCCCGTGTAGTGCATGAAGACGATGCCCGCGCCCATCAGCAGGGCCCCGTACGCCAGTTTCGCAGTCGAGGCGGATCTCGCCACCACGTAAAGCGCGGCCCCTGGGCCCGCCATGGCGAAGAGGAGCGACAGGGCGACGACTGCCCAGTTGTATGTCATCTGCGCAGGGAGCATCAGCGCCAGCATGGCCACAAAGTGCATGGACCAAATGCCGATACCCATCGCGACGCCCCCGAGCACGACCCAGACGAGCTGGCGATTCGCCCTGGTCTCCAGCACGCGGCGGCCGAGGTCGAGCGAGGCGTACGCGGCGAGGGACGCGACGACGTAGGAGAGGATTACGAGCGTCGGAATGTACGTCTGCGGAACCGGCTGCAAAGTGCGTCATCATCCTTTGTGCTCAATTGAAGCGTTGCCACATCAATTCGCCATCCGGCCCGCGAAATCCTCTGCTCACGCGTGAACAAACCGCGTCGGCGCGAAGGTGAAGCTCACGCCCACCTCGCCAGCGAACGGGGAGGACTTGCCGCCAATTTCCGTCCAGTTGCCTCGTGGGGTGAGCTCCCAGAGCCCGCCGAGATCGCCGCCGCTCGTCACAAGCGTGCCTGTGGGTGACCACGCGAATTTCGGCGGCGTCGCGTTTCGATCCGTCGCGTGCGTCTTGGTCCACACGGGCGTCCAGTGCCCGTCGACGAGTTCAAAGATTTGGCACCGGGAGGCGTCGCTCACGGTCAGCACGCCTTGGGGCGACCAGCCGAACTGGTAGATTTTATCCGCTCCGATGTTCGGGCCCGCGCCCTGCACCTGCTGCCACCGTCCGCCGGAAAACTGCCACAGGCCGTTTTGCGATCCCGCCTTACCGCTCACGGTCAGCACGCCCTTTGGCGACCAGGCGAACTGTCCCACGTCGGTGACGGGGCAGGCCACGCCGCCCGGTTGGACAAACCGACCTCCTTCGTCAATCCACACGCCGTGCGCGCTCGTGCCGACGGCGAGATCGCCGTTTGGAGCGAAGCCGACGGTCAGCGAGTCTGCGGCGAATGGGGCGTGATCGCTCGTCACAGCGACAAAGTGGTCGCCTTCAAACTGCCAAACGGTGGTCGCTCCGTTCTGTGGCACCGACACGACCGTGAGCACGCCCTTCGGCGACCACGCCAGAGAGGCGATGTAGCCCAGTTGCGCGCTGCCGGGCAGCTGCTGCCAGCCGCTCGCCGTCTGTTTCCAAATGCCAGCCAGCGTGCCGTCGTCCGGCACGACGTACAGCGAGCCGTCCGGCCCAAACGTGTGCAGCTGAACGTCCGTGTCGTTGCGGACGGACACCAGGTGCCAGCCTTTGCGATACGTCCAGAGCATGTTGGCGGAGGACATCCCGGGCGTCGACGCGTCGGGCGATCCACTCGTCACCGCGGCCACCTCGCCTGTCGGGGACACGTCCACGGATTCGAACAGGGTGGACGGCGCGCTTAGAATGGATGAAGCCGGGAAGTACACCCAATTCCCAGCGGTGTATTCGGCCACCTCCGTCGATCCACACGCCACGAGGGCGCCGGGGGACGCGCCTTCGGGAAGATGGTCGTCTTGCGTTGTCGAATGGGGCGGCGTGGGCGTGGCAGGTGCCGTCCCACACCCCGCGAGCGCTGACGAAATGGCGAGCGCGGCGAGGGCCGTTCGAAGGCCAGGATGCACGTCAATCACCTCGCACCCATTATGCTCGTGCACGAAGGCGCGCCGCAAACGAAGGCGCTGCCATGCGCCCAGGCGTTGCGCGATATTCGAAAAAAGATCCGATCTCGCCGCCCATGTTCGACAAAAGAGATCCGATCACGCCTGCGCGGTTCGACACCGGAGATCGGATCACGGCGACATGGATCGCGCCGTGTGGCAGAATGGGGAGAGCCAGATGTCATCCAGGAACAAAGGGGTGTTCAGATGAGGAAAGTTCGCTTCGGCATTCTCGGGTGCGCGGATATCGCCATTCGCAAGCTCATCCCCGGGATTCTGTCGTCCGAAACGGGGGAGCTTTACGCTGTCGCGAGCCGCGACGGCGCCAAAGCCAAGGAGGTGGCGCGTCGCTTCGGGGCGGCGCGCGCGTATGCGAGCTACGAGGAACTCCTCCGCGATCCCGACGTGGACGCGGTCTACATCCCGCTGCCCAATCACCTGCACAAGCCATGGACCATCCACGCGGCCGAGGCGGGGAAGCACGTGCTGTGCGAGAAGCCCATCGCGCTCGACGCCCGCGAGGCGGAGGCCATGGTGGACGCCTGCCGGTCGCACGGGGTATACCTTGCGGAGGCGTTCATGTACCGCCACCATCCGCGCTACAACAGGGTGCTCGAACTCATCCAGGCCGGCACCATCGGGCCGGTGCGCGGCATGCGCGGCTCGTTCACGTTCAACAATGCGGCCGATCTCGGCAACATCCGCTACCGCCGCGACTGGGGCGGCGGATCGCTCTACGACGTCGGCTGCTATCCCATCTCCGCGGCCAGGCTCATTCTGGGCGAAGAACCCATCGCGGCCACGGCGCATGCCTTTTTCTCGCCCGATCACGACGGCGTCGACATGTACCTCGCCGGCCTCGTCGAGTTCGCGGGCGGCGTCTCGCTCACCTTCGACTGCGGCATGTGGGCGGCGGATCGGAATGAGGTGGAAATCGTCGGCGCAAACGGCCGCCTCATCCTGGAACACGCGTTCCTCGGCGAGCCCGTGACCTTGCGCCTCATCTCGGCCGAGGGCGAGCGCGTGGAGACGTTCGATCCGCTCGACCCCTACGCCCTCGAAGTCGACGATCTCGGCCGCGCCATCCTGGAAGGCAAGCCGCTTCGGTTCCCGCCCGAGGATGCGGTGGCAAACATGCGCGTGCTGGACGCGTGCCTTCTTTCGGCGCGCGCGGGGCGGCGCGTCATCATCGAGCGCTGAAGCCGCGGGCACCTCAAGAGCTCCACACAAAAAAAGCCGCCCCACGCGGGCGGCTTCCCTCAAATCATTTCCCACAGGCGATCCGGCTTCAGATGCGCGGCCAACAGCCGACTCTGCTCCCGGTGTTGCCGTCGAGCCTCGGCGCGCGCCGGTGCGCTCTCGTGCAGCGCCTTCTCTTCCTGCGTCTCCGGGATGACGGGCGGCACCGGAATCGGCTTTCCGTCCGAGTCCAGCGCGACGAACGTCAGAAACGCCGTCGCCGCGATTTTGCGCTCACCCGTCCGCAGGTGCTCAATCACGACCTTGACGAACACTTCCATCGACGTGCGGCCCGTCGACGTCACGTACGAGGTGAGGCAGACCGAGTGTCCTTCGGTGATGGGCAACAGGAAATCGACGCTGTCGGTCGAGGCTGTGACGGTCTCCGCGCGGGCGTGCCGCTCCGCGGAGATGGAGGCCACGTCGTCGATGTAGGCCATGAGTTTGCCGCCGAACATCGTGTGGTGATCGTTGAGATCCCCCGGGAAGACGCGCAGGATTTTCGTGGCGCGCGACTCCTTGCACGTCTTCGGGCGAAGCCGCTCTTGTTCGTCCATCCTCTTCACCCCTCGTCGAGAACGAACCATGATGACGAAACCCATCCTAGCAGACGGATCGCTCGGGTGGCAAATCGTGTAAGCGCTCTCGGGCCGAAGGGGACGCGAATGTCGAAAAACGGCCATCACCACGTCATGCGGCGGGGGCAGCCGTTTTGCGGGCGAAGGCGCGCGAGCTCCCGCGGGACGCCGCATACGCGAGCGCGGACAGGCAGGAGACGAAGAACCCGACGGGCCAACCGAGCGAAAACGACAGGAACAGCGATAGCCATGTGATGAGAAGCGAGAGCGCGACGCTCAGGGCAATGGCCTGCCAGGGCCGTCTGGCGAGATGGCGCGCCGCGAGCGCCGGGCCGACGAGCAGGCTGAACGAGAGAAGCGCGCCCACCACGGGCATCATGGCGCTCGTCGCGAGGCCGAGGCTCACGAGCAGAGCCCAGTCCGCCATGCGGTTGGACGCGCCGCGGACCGCGGCGGCTTCCCGTGCCAGGGTGGTGAAGAGAAGCCTGCGGTGAAACGCCGCCACAAGCGCGATGCCAACGGCCGACACGCAGGCCGTCTCGATGACGCCGGACGAACTCACGCCCAGCACCTGGCCGAACAACAGCGACATCGCATCCTCGGCATACAGGTTGCCCAGGCTGAGAAACAGGGCGCCTGTGCCGAGGCCCAAGGCGAGGACGAGGGCCGTCGCCACATCGCGCCGGTCCCGTTCCGCCAGCGCCCCGATGCCGAGCGCGGCGACGGCCGAGTAGAGGCTGACGCCCACGAGCGAGTTCACGCCCAGGAGCAGGGCGCCGCTTGCGCCGGCAAATCCGATTTTCGGGAGCGCGTGCGCCGCGAACGCCGTGCCTCGAACGACCACGTAGAAGCCGATCCAACCCGCTGCCACGGCGACGAAGCTCGCCGCGAGCAGCGCGTGCCGGGCGAACGGAAAGGCAAGGACCAAAAACGGGTTCATCGCAGCTCGACCTCCGCTCTGCGCCGAAATGTGGCTCGGTCTGCGCCTGCCGCCGCGGCGTATGCCAAGAACGCCAGCGCCGCAACAAAGAAGCTCACCGGCCAACTGGTGTGCTGCGGCAGCCAAGTGTAGCTGTCGTACGACAAAAGCACACTAGCAGCCACAATCAACGCGCCGAGCAAGCCGCCCGTGAGACCCGCGCGAAGCGGGTTGGCCGTGAAACGAGCGGCTGTCGCGGCTGGCCCGACGATGAGCGCCGTGGCGAGGAGCGATCCGGCCACGAGGGCGTCCGTCTCGACGGCCACCGCCAGCACCACCATGAACGCGACGGATATCGCCCGAACCGGAACGCCGCGCACGCGCGCGAGGTCCGGGTTGACGGACGCGAGGGCGAGCGGGCGCCAGATGAGGAGCATCGCCACCAGGCAGGCAGCGGCCGCCAACGAGATCCACGGCACGAGGGCGGGATCGAGCGTGAACAACGAGCCGAACAGCACCGCCATCGACGCGTTGGCGTGCGCGAGCTGTGCGTCGAGGTACAGGAACAGGGCGCCGAAGCCGAGCGCGAGGGAGAGCACGACGCCGGTGGCGAGATCGCGCTCGCCGCGCGTTCGGCCGCCGGTAAGTTCCATGCCGACGGACGCCACGACGCCAAACGACAGAAAGCCAAGCCAGCCGTTCATGCCGACGAGGTAGGCGCCGGCGCCGCCGGTAGTGCCAACGTCGGTCAACACGTGGCCCGCGAACGACTGCCCGCGCAAGATGACGAACGCACCCACCAGGCCGGAGAGAAATGCGATTTCGGTGCCAGCGACGAGCGCGTGCTCGACAGGCGCACTCGCGAGCGCCTCGCCCAGCCAACCGAGCGTCATGGCAGCATCACGCTCGCCTCTGGGCTCGCCGCCGACACGGCGTGCCCGTGTCCGTCGATGGCCCCGGCAGCCACGATGATCCGGCCTCCTGCGCGCAGCACCTCCACCGGGTAGCCGTAGAGCCCCGACAGCACCTCCGGGCGCAGCACGTCGTCCAAGGCGCCTTTTGCCATCCGGCCATTGGCCAGATAGAGAATTTCGTCGGCGCGGCCAATGAGCGGATTCACGTCGTGCGCCACGAGCAACACCGCCATCTGGCCCTCGTGCGCGAGCCGCTTTACGAGATCCACCACCTGGTGCGTGGAGGCGAGATCGAGGTTGTTGAGCGGCTCGTCGAGCAGCAGGACGCGCGGCTTCGAGACGATGGCCTGCGCAATCAGCAGCCGCTGGCGCTCGCCGCCCGACAGCCGTCCGATGCGCCTGTCCGCCAGGTGGAGCGCGTTCACCTCCGCGAGCGCCGCTTCAATTGCGTCGCGCCGCCGCCTGGAGGGGAGCGGAAAGCCGAGGCGATGCCCATCCAGACCCAGGCCGACGAGATCGCGCCCGGTGAGCGGCACGTCCTCGTCCAAATGCACCGCCTGCGGCACGTAGCCAATGGCCTCGTTGCGCCGCCGGACGGGCTTGCCGTCGATCTCGACAACACCTCCGGCGGGGCGGATGAGCCCGGCCAGCGTTTTGAGCAGCGTCGACTTGCCGGCGCCGTTTGGTCCCAGCACGCCGACGAACTGTCTGGCCCGAATCTCGCCCGTCAGATGCGCAAACACGGTGCGGGAGCCGTACGATACGGTGAGGTCGCAAAACGAGATGGCAGGTGTCACGAGATCGCCTCCAGGGACGTGCCGTGCGCGAGCGCGTTGTAGATGGCGTTGGTCTCCTCAAGCATCCACTGCTGATACGTCAGTCCCGTGGGCTCCGTCTCGTACACGGCGACCGTCGGAATGTGTTCTCGCTGGGCGAGCGTGAGGAACATCTTGGTGACGTTTGTCACCACCTGCTTGTTGTAGCAGAACACGCTCACCTCGTGGTGCGTGAACAGCTGCGTCTGCAGCGCCACGTCCTGCGGCGACGGATCCGTGCCGTTCATGATGGCTTCCTGAAATGCCCAGGGCGTCTTGATCTGGAGACCTGCCTCCTGAAGCAGATAGTCCGACACAGGTTCCGTGACCGCCGCACCGCGGCCGCGATAGGCCGCCTTCAGGCGGGCCACCGCCTCATCCCACGGTTTGAGCGACTGGACGAACGCATGCGCGCGCGCCTGAAAGTAGGCCGCCTGACTGGGATCCAGTTTGCCCAGATCCGATGCGACCATCTTCGCCAACCGGGGCATGGTATTCAATTGATACCAGATATGAGGATTGGCGGTGTTCGGCTGATAGCCAAGTGCCTGCCCCGCGTCGATCACGTACCGCTTGGGGTTCGGCGAAGCCTGCTCGAGCTTGTTCATGAACTCGTCGTAACCGAGCCCGTTCTGCACAACCAGGTTTGCCTCAGCCACCGCGATGGCGTCTTTCGGATTGGCCTCGTATTCGTGCGGGTCCACCGCGGGGTTGGACATGATGGCTGTGACGGACACATACGGTCCACCAATCTGGCGGATGAGGTCCGCGTATTCGCTCTCTGCTCCGACTGCGCGGATTTTCGGCTGGGATGCCGACGCTCCGCCGTTCGATGCGGGTTTCGCGATGCCGCAACCCGTCGCGATGAGCGCGGCGGCCAATGCGGTGATGGTCGTACTTCTCCATGGGCGCTTCATGTTCTCTCTCCACCCTCTCAAATCAGAACGATTCCGATTTGGGTTGCCGAGAGGAGTATATCAGGTTGTGGGCGGTTTGTAAATCGGATTGATTTCGATTTATGATAGAGGCGGAAGAAGGGAGTTGTATTCGGTGCACGAGACCACAGCCTCCATCCTCCAGGCGCTGAAAGAGGCGGGCTACAAATTCACCGGCAAGCGGCGTGCGGTGGTGGATCTGTTCGTCGAGAACCGGGATCGGTATTTTTCGGCGAAAGAGGTGTACGATCACGTCAGTCAAATCTACCCGTCCGTGAGCTTTGACACTATCTACCGGACGCTCGGGATCCTCGTGGAACAGAACGTGATCGAGCCGATGGAGTTCGCGGACGACAGGGCTCGTTACCGCCTGCAGTGCGCGCGCGGGCATCACCATCACCTCGTGTGCCTGCGCTGCGGAGCGTCCATCCCCATCGAAGAGTGCCCCATCGACCGAATTCGGCAACAGGTGCCGAACTTTCATATCGAAGACCACAGGCTCGAGATTTACGGCTACTGCGATCGCTGCGCGGGCGGGGCGGACAACTGAAGCTGCCGCCAAGCGCATGAAAAAGCCGCCCGCCGAGCGATATGCGCGTCGACAAGCGGCTTGGTATGTAACCCCGTTCTGCCGTGGGACAATCGGTTTTGCATCCCCATCTCCAAGGTGGGTATCCTACCGCCGGTTTCAACCGTCCACAACGCCGAGGCATGGCATCCGCAGACGGACACGGATTCCCGTAGGTACTGCGTGGATGAAAACCAAAACTGCCCCACGAACATCACAGGAGCTTGTTGCTGTAGTATAGCACGCTCTGCGGCGAATGCCAAGCATTTGCGGTGTGCCAACATCATCCTTCTATCCCCGGCCGAAGCGGCGCGCCCATGGCGCTTGCCGGATGAACCTCATGACCTGAACAGCGCCGTACCCAGCAAAAAGCGCCAACAACGGCTCGATGGGCGCACGCATGCGGTCCCATGCGGGAAAGACGAAAAAGAGCGCCACATAATACGCGAGAAGAAGAAGCGGCCAGAAAGCCCGCGCGTCGCGCGTGCGGCGTGCCTTCCACACTGCGGTGGCCGTTCCGGCGCAGGCCAGCGTGAGCATGAAGAGATATGTGCCGAGATCGACCGCGTACGCGCTGCGCGCGAACCAGTTGGGAACGGGTGGCGAGCTCTGGCCGATGGACCAGTGCAGCGCATTCGAGACGCCGGCAAACAGGTGCCACCACTTCACAAAGCCCATCTCCACCGTGCGGAGTGGGTGGGTGAAGATGTAGATGCGCGCGGCTTGCGCGGCGGCGTGATCTTCCACCACCTCATTCGAAACATAGGACAAAAACGGGTTTTGATGTGGATTGAGCGGCCAAAAATAGGCGCCGTTTGCGTGTGGATTGTTGCCTTGCCACAGGTTCACGCCGCCGTTTGTGGACACGAGCACGAAGGCGTGGAGATCGAGCGCGTTCCGCACTGTGATGGGCGCGACCGCGAGCGCGATGCCGGCCAGCATCACCGCCGCAAACCTTGCCGCCCGTCGCCATCCCGCGCGCGCAATCAAGAGGTACGCGAACCACGGGGCGGGCGCGAGCATGAGAACGGGGCGAACGGTGCAGGCGAGCCCGACGATGCATCCAAGGGCAAAGACACGGCCGAGCCGCAATTCATGGGCTCGCCGCACAGCGCCCACGAGCCCAGCCAGCGTCAGGAGAAACGTGAACAGCATTTCGCTGCACAGCACGCTGGACCAGGCCATTTGGGATATGTATGCCGCGAAAAGGAGGCCCGCGATGAGTCCAGCTGAGCGCTTCCACAGACGGGCTCCGAGGATGGTCACGAGTCCCGCGGTCAGGCTGTTCAGCATGGCGTTGGCGATGGTGCCGCTCCAAAAGCCGCTTCCAAACAGTTGATAGATTCCGGCGAGGAAGAGGGGGTATCCAATCGGGAAGTAGGCGGTGGGTCTGCCGTCATAGGTGTAGCCTTGGCCAGCGGCCAGGGCGAGTGCGTGATCGCGATACCAGGCGAAATCCGACGTGGGAACGGGGTGCACCATGGTGAGCCACAGGAGGCGAAGCAGAAACGCGACGGCCGTGACCGAGGCGGCATCCACGGCGAGAATGGCTGCCGAGGGCGAGCTGATGGCCGCGGCGCGCGCGTGCGAATGCTCCAACGTCATGAGCCGGCTCCTTTCAAGAGGTCCGTCGGGGACCTTATCCATCCTTCCCGATTGTACACCCGGACGCCATGGGCGAAGATGGAATGCGGCCGCCTGTGGCAGCGCCGCAGGTGCGCGGCAGAGGACGGACATCTGCGCGCAGGAGCGTCTAGGTATGGGCTGGTTGGCGCTCTGAGCTCGCCGGCTCGTGGTTTCGGGCGCTTCGCCAGAGAAGCGCGCCGGAGGTGAGGGCTGCCGCAAGGGCAAAGGCGCCGAGTGTCATGTAAGGCGCTCCTGGGCCGAATCTCTGTAGCCAGGATGCGAGCGGTGGGCCCAGCGTGGGCCCCAGGAAGCGAGCGCTCGTGTAGAGCGACGACAGGCTGCCACGCACGTCGCGCGAGAGCGCGGTGGCGAGGCGCGCGTCGATGGCCGTGACGGCCGTGCCGATGCCGAACGCGCCGAGGCTCACCGCCGTGATTTGGTAGGTCATGTGCTGGAACGTGCCCGCGGCGCCGAACGACGCGGCGGTCCAACCAAGGCCGAGCCAGATGGCGGCGCGAACCGGCGCCTTCCATCGATCCGCAAACAAGCCCATGACGAGGCTTGCCAGGCAAAGCATGGCCTGTGGAATGGAAAGCAGCAGGCCGTTCTGCCATTCCGGCACGTGGGCGCTATCCGCGAGCGCTTCCGAGAGGTTGACCAGTCCGCCGAACAGGCACAACATGCAGACCGCGCCGCTCAGGTAGGTGGCGCCGAGAAGAGATGCGTGCTCGCGAAACGCGCGGCGCCACCCCGTGGGGCGCTTTGCGCGTGGGGCCGGATGGCGCTCGCCCGGGATCATCCACGCGATGGCGGCCGCGAGCGTTCCACAGAGCGCGAACACTGCCCAGAACGGCGCGAAGAACGCCCAGGTTGCGAGCAGCGCGCCGAGAAGCGGACTCACGAGCTTGCCGACGGTGTTGCCGACTTCCGTGAACCCGGCCGCACGCCCGCGGCCGCGCGGATCGGCGAGATCGCCCGCAAGGGGAAGCGCCAGCGGCATCGAGAAGGCCGCGCCGACGCCCTGTACCACGCGGCCCGCGAGCACCCACGCGTAGCTGTGGGCGGCCGAGGCGCCGACGGCCGCGATGCCACCGCCGACGGCGGCCAGCGCGAGCGCCGCCATGGCCAGTCGCCTGCGGCTCACCCGGTCTGAGACGAATCCTGCCACCGGCATGAGAACGACCGCAATGACGGAATACGCCGTGATGAGCAGGCTCGCCGCGGTCCGCGAGACGCCGAAAGCCGACTGCATCACGGGGACCACGGGCACCATCATCGAATTGCCGAGCGTCAGGACAAACGGGATGAGGCTGGCGGCCAAGATCCCAAGCCATGCGCGGTGCCGCATGTGCTCGCCTCCTTCAGTTGGGGGTGGGGTCCGAGTCCTGCGTGGGCGCCGCAGCCTTGTCACCAGATCTCCTCACGAGCGCCTGTCGTACCAGTGCCACGGACATGGCGATCACGCCGACGAGATCGAAGTACGCGCCCGCGCTGTCGGCGAGCGAGCCCGGGGCAGCCAGGTGGGTGAGGCTCCGCCAGAACGCGGGGCTCAGGATGAGGTCCATGGCGAGCAGGACAAACACGCCGTACCCAAGGGCGGACAAGCCTGCCCACAGGCAGACGGTCCCGCAGACCACGGCGATGGGCTCAAGCCGGAGCACGCCCGTCCGCGGCATGACTGCGCACGCGAGGCCGAGCGCAAACGCGGCTGCCCCGAGCAGCTTGGCGTGGCGAGGGAAATGGTCTTCACGGCGGATCCAGTGCCAGAACGCCTGCATGGCCTTTTGCCTCCCTGCGCATGGTAGCTCTCTCCACAAGGTTGGCTCAATTCCACATTTTCATGCCGGACTGGTACAATCACTTCGAAACGCGATGTTCCAACAGGGAAGGGAAGGCGGTGCGATGTCCGGCGCCGAACACGAGGCTCGCCCTGATCGGATGGTGTTTGTCGGGCCCGGCCGGACGGCGGTCGCCCTTGCGCTGTCGTCGATGCGCGCGGGTTATGAGGTCATGGGTGCCGTCGCCCGCCGTCCAGACAGCGACAAGGCGCGGGCCTTTGCTCAGATGACGGGGACGCGGGTCTACGCGATGCATCGCGCGCAGGAGGTCATGGCGCGAGCAGACATCGCCTGGATGACCGTGCCTGACGGGGCCATCGCCTCGGTGTGCCGTCAGTTCGCAGAGGCGGGGGCCTGGCGGCGCGGGCAGGTGGTGTTTCACACCTCGGGCGCACTCGCGAGCGACGTCCTGGAGCAGGCGGCCGTTCGTGGCGTGAAGACGGCGAGCGTGCACCCGCTGCAGACGTTTGCGGGCGATGAGGACGACGCCGAGCGGCTGAGGGGCGTGGCCGTGGCCGTGGAAGGGCAGCCCGAGGCCGTGCGCCTGGCCTTTTCCCTCGCAGAGGCGTGGGGAGCCCGCCCGTTTGCCATCGCGGCGGCGGACAAGCCAGCGTATCACGCCGCGGCGGTGCTTGCGTCCAACGCCGTGATCGCCCTCATGGCCACCGCGTCGCGTCTCGCGCCCCTGCCCGAGGGGGCGAAGAGCCTGTTGCCGCTCGCGCGGAGGACGCTTGAAAATCTGGCGTCGCTCGGGATCCCGGCCGCGCTCACCGGGCCCATCGAGCGCGGCGACGTGGCCACCGTGGCCGAGCACCTTCGCGCCCTCGAGCGCGATCCGGCCGCGCGCCGCGTGTATCTCGCCCTCGCGGCGGCCACCGTGCCCATCGCGGTGGCGAAGGGGACGCTCGATCCGGAGGCGGCGGGCCGCCTGTCACAATGGTTTGCGGATACAGGGGGAATGTAGATGGCACGCACAGTGACCGTGCGCACGCTCGCCAACATGAAGCGGGCGGGCGAGAAGATCGCCATGCTGACAGCGTATGATTATCCGACCGCCAAACTCTTGTCTGAGGCGGGCGTTCACGTGCTCTTGGTCGGCGACTCGCTCGGGATGGTGGTGCAGGGGCAGCCGACCACCGTGCCGGTGACGCTGGATCACATGGTCTACCACGCAAGCCTCGTCTCGCGCGGTGCGGAAGGCGCCATGGTCGTGGCGGATCTGCCCTTTCTGACGTATCAGGTGTCGGCCGAGGAGGCCCTGCGCTCGGCTGGGCGGCTGATGCAGGAGGGCGGCGTGCACGGCGTCAAGCTCGAAGGCGGGCGCGAGGTGGCCAAGACAGTGCGCCGCCTCGTCGAAGCCGGCATTCCTGTCATGGGCCACATCGGCCTCACGCCGCAGTCCGTGCATGCCTTTGGTGGGTTTGCCGTGCAGGGCAAAACGGCCGATCGCGCCCTCGAGATGATGGAAGACGCCCTGGCGATCGAAGAGGCTGGCGCGTTCAGCATCGTGCTCGAAGCGGTTCCTGCGGAAGTGGCGGCCGAGATCACGCACCGGCTGTCCATTCCCACCATCGGCATCGGCGCGGGGCCGGACTGCGACGGGCAGGTGCTCGTCTTCCACGACTTCATCGGTTACACCTCGGGCTATATTCCGAAGCACAACAAGCGCTACGCGGACCTCGCGTCCGTCATCCGAGACGCCGCGCGCCAATACATCGAGGAGGTCGCGCAAGGCGTGTTCCCGGGCGAGGAACAGACCGTTCACCTGCAGGATGGGGAGCTGCGGCTCTTTCAATCCATGGTCGCGCGGCACGGGGGTGGCCCGCGTGAGTAATCGTCCTCGGCTTCTGCGCACCATCGCCGAGGTGCGTCAGTCGGTGCAAGCGGTGCGCCGCGAAGGCCGGCAGGTGGCGCTCGTGCCCACGATGGGCTACCTGCACGAAGGCCATCTCGCGCTCGTCGAGCGGGCGCGGCAGGAGGCGGACTTCGTCGTCGTCAGCATCTTCGTCAATCCGCTTCAATTCGGTCCGCGCGAGGACCTCGCGAGCTACCCGCGCGATCTCGACCGGGATCTCGGCCTGCTCCGCCAGCAGGGCGCCGCGGACGCCGTCTTCGCGCCGAGCGTCGACGAGATGTACCCGCAGCCCATTCGCACGGAGGTGTCGCTCCCGGCCCTGTCGGATCGCCTGTGCGGCCAATCGCGCCCGGGCCACTTCGCCGGCGTGGCCACGGTCGTCTCGAAGCTGTTTCACATCGTGCAGCCCGACATCGCCTGCTTCGGACAAAAGGACGGGCAGCAGCTCGCCATCATTCAGCGCATGGTCGCGGATCTCAACTTCCCCGTCCGCATCGTCGGGGTGCCCACGGTGCGCGAGCCGGACGGCCTCGCCAAGAGCTCTCGAAACGTCTACCTGACGCCCGAGGAGCGAGAACACGCCGTCGTCCTCTACCGCACGTTGAGCTGGGCGAAAGACGCCATTCTGGCTGGCGAGCGGCGTGCGGCCGTCATTCGCCAGGGCATGCGCGAGCGGATTGAGGCGGATCCAGTCGCCCGGCTCGACTACGCCGATCTCGTCTCTATACCGGATCTCGAGCCCATCGAGCGCATCGAGGGCGACATCATGCTCGCTGTCGCCGCATACTTCGGCAAGGCGCGGCTCATCGACAACTTCCAGTTCCACGTGGATCCGTAGGTCTTCTGCGCGCGCCTCGTCCTCCCTTGCTCGGCGGATCCTCTTCGACTACAATGGGCGGCGGCTTTGATCGATTTGGGGAGGGGGGCGTGAGGATGCATCACACCAACAGGCGGATGGTCTCCGTGGCGATGATGCTCGCCGTGTTTTTGGTCGCCATCGACGTCACCGTCGTGAGCACGGCGATGCCGCACATCGTCCGCCAGTTGCACGGTTTGAACTTATACAGTTGGGTCTTCGCCATCTACACGCTGACTACGTGCGTGACGACGCCCATCTACGGCAAGCTGGCCGATCTGTTCGGCCGCAAGACCATCTTCTGCATCGGCGTCGTTTTGTTTGTCATCGGTTCCGCGCTCTCCGGCCTGTCGCAGAACATGACGGAGCTCGTCTGGTTCCGCGCCTTTCAGGGTCTCGGGGCCGGCGCCGCCATGCCCGTGACGTTCACCATCATCGGCGACATCTTTCAGGGCGAGGAGCGCGCCCGCATGCAGGGCTTGTTCAGCTCCGTCTGGGGCGTCGCGGGACTTCTCGGCCCCTTGGTCGGCGGCCTGTTTGTCGATCACGTCAGCTGGCGCTGGATCTTCTACATCAACGTGCCCGTCGGCGCGCTCTCGCTCGTCCTGGTGCTTCTCTTCCTGCACGAGCGGTTTGAGCGCCACCAGCACCGCGTGGATGTGTGGGGCGCCTTGGTCTTCACCGTCGGCGTCTCGTCGCTGCTCTATGCGCTCCTGAACGGCGGCAGCAAGTACGCGTGGACGAGCGCCGTCATCCTCGGGCTATTTGTGGCGAGCGCCGTCTTTCTCGCGGCCTTCGTGTGGATTGAGGCAAAGGTCGACGAACCCATGCTGCCGCTCAAGTTGCTCTCCAATCCCGTGATCGCCGTGTCGGACGTGTTGGCGTTTTTGGCCGCGTTCGTGCTCATCGGCGGCAACGTGTACCTGCCCATGTGGATTCAGACCATCCTCGGGCACAGCGCGACGAACTCGGGCCTCACGCTCATGCCGATGTCGCTCGCGTGGCCGCTCGCGTCGACCCTGTCCGGGCGGTACATGTACCGCATCGGCGCCAAGCGGACGACAGTCATCGGGACGCTCCTCGTGGCTGTGGCCGCCGCGTGGCTCCTCGCCATTAAGCTCGGCACGCCGTACTGGTTCTTCGTCGGCGTCATGATTGTCATGGGCCTCGGCATGGGATACCTGAACACGCCCACCACCGTCATGATTCAGTCCGTGGTGAGCTGGCAGATGCGCGGCGCCGCCACGGGATCGAACCAGTTCGCACGAGCGCTCGGCCAGACGCTCGGCGTGACGGTGTTTGGCAGCCTGTTCAACAGCATCACGGTGAGCTACGTGCGCACGAACGCGCCAGCGGGCGTGAATCGCGGAGATCTGACGCAGATCCTCAACAACCTGTCCGGCGGCGGACAGGCGGCCGGCATCCCGGCTGAGGTCAAGCGATTCGTCGACGGCATGCTCGCGCACACGCTGCACGACATCTTCCTCGCCATGTTCTGCGTGAGCCTCGCCATCGTCGTGATCGCGTGGTTTTTGCCTTCGCATGCCAAACTCATGGAGCAACAGGCGAAGGTTCAGGCGAATCGCGCGCATGCCTGATGCCAGTCGAGGCAAACTACGCTTGGCGATCACGTTCGATGGACGGGGGGATGGCGGATGGCAGAGCGCCACGAAAGACGCGCGCCAGAACGAGAAGCCCTGAGGCTCGACGAAGCGAGCGACGGGCTCAGCCTCACCAAAGCGCAGGTGCAGGACGCGTATCAGGCCGGGACGGCCGATGCCATCCTGTACACGCCGGATGGACACCTGAGGGATTTACGAGCGACCATCGTCCCGGATGAGATCGCGTGAATCGCTGAACGGGGCCGATCGCAAATCGCGATCGGCCCTTCGCGTGAGCACAGGCGGGCCCTTGCCGCGGCGCGTTCGCGGCCGGGGCCCCTTTTTGCGCCTGGCGGACCTTTTGTCCATACCGCGCAAGCCTCGCGTCGCACACGATACGGTGTCCGCGCGGACGCACCGCTCTGTGGAAGCGAGGTGAGATGCATGGAGAATGTCGTGGTTCTCACCATCGACAAGCGCACCAACCGCGTCGTGCGGGTGGTGAAGAGCGCGGGTGCGCCGGACATCCACCGGGGAGAGCTCGCCCGCGACGCTGTGTACACGCTCCTGACCCACGGTTATCAGGAGGTGTCCGCAGTGGACGGGCGGACGTACCTGGTGCTTGGCTACAACCGCGGCGCGTGCGCGGAGGAGTGAACAAAGGATGAATGTTGGAGCCAGCCCGGGCTGGCTCCATTCGTCTTTCAGAGAGAACGGCTATACTGCGGACAGAGGCTTCTCGAAGGAGGAGATGTCCGTGGGAAAGTTGGGCCGCGCGCCGCTCGTCGCCATCTGCACCGCGGCTCTCGCGGCGGTGTACGGCGCTGGCTACGTGGCCACGGAGCCCTACGCGCACCGCGCGTCGCCGGGTTCTCCACCAGCATCTCCCCAGCGACACGTGGGTGAAGGAAAACGGGGAACTGCGAGCGCGCGGTATCGAGATGGCGTCTACCGAGGGTCCGGCTCGGATCAAATCGGCACCATCGGCGTGGAGGTCACGATTGCCAGCGGGCGGATCGCCAAAGTCGTCATCACACGCTGCGATACGCATTATCCACAGAGCGACATCGATCCCGCCCTGCCCGACGAGGTGATCAAGGCGCAATCCGCCAACATCCGCTTTGTCTCAGGCGCCACGTTGTCGTCGTTCGCGTTCGCGCTCGCCGTGCAGCAGGCCCTTGACGAGGCCAAAAATCCGGACTCTGCGGGGGGAGGCGCATGACGTACGTCCGCCGCGCGTATGTGGCCATGGACACGCGGATCGACATGGCGGGGTGGCGAGAGGGCGCGAGCGAGCAGGAGCTGGTGCGGGCGCTCGACGACGCAGTGGGCGCCTTCTACGAGGTGGAGGCGGTGACGACGCGCTTTCGCCTGGACAGCGACGTCGCCCGCATCGCAGCAACACCCGGGATGTGGCTGCGCGTCTCGCCGCACGTCTGGTACCCGCTGCAGGTTGCCCTCTGGCTCGCCGAGTGGACGGACGGCCGCTTCGATCCGGCCTGCGGCCATCACCTGGCCGCGCTCGGCTTTGATCGGGATTATCAGACGGGCGAACGACTTTCTTCGCCCGAGTGCTCGCCGGATGCGACGTTTCGCGACGTGGAGCTCGACCTGGCGCGCACGGCCGTGCGAACGCGCCGCCCCCTGCTCCTCGATCTCGGCGCCGTGGCGAAGGGCTACGCGGTGGATCTCGCCCTGGCGCGCCTTCGCGGTGCTCAGCTGGACGGCGCCCTGGTCAACGCGGGCGGCGATCTCGCCGCGTTTGGCTCCGCGCCAGACGGCGGTCCGTGGGAGGTTGAGGTCCGCCACGAGATCCCGGGCTTTCTGCCGATGATGCTTCGTGTGGCCTCGGGCAGCGTGTGTTCGTCCGGGCTGTACGCGCGGCGGAGCCCCCGTGGGGCCTGTCACCTGTGGCATCCGCGCCCCGGACGAGCCCAGGCCCTGGCGGCGACCGTCGTCGCCCCGTACGCCATGATGGCGGACGGCCTCGCCACCGCCTGCATGTTGGTGGAACCAGACGAACTTGAGCCGTTGTGCGAGGCGGCGGGCGCGCAGGCAAAGGTGTGGTACGAGGGCGGGGATTCCGTCGAAACGAAGGGATGGGGGGACGTTGATCTTGCTTGACGCGGCAGGGAAGTGGTCTTGGCGGCGCCTGCGCGCGCTTTTGCGCAGGCCAAAGGTGATCTGCACCGCGGCACTGTGGGCGCTCGGTCTCATCGGCGCTGTGGGTGGCGGAGCGCCGCGCGGGCTGCTCCAAATGGCGATGGCCATGGCCGCCGCGGTCCTGTGTGATCTCCTGCTGCGCCGCCTTCGTCGCCAACGCCTCGCGGCTCCGGATGGGGCGATCATCACAGGCGCCATCGTGGGGATGGTGCTCGCTGCAGACAGCCCGCTGTGGCTCGCCCCGGCCATAGCTGCCGTCTCCATCTGCTCCAAACACGTGATTCGCCTTCGCCATCGTCACGTCTTCAACCCGGCCGCCGTCGGTCTCCTCCTCGCCGCGGCCGCAGGCGCGAGCGAGAGCTGGTGGGGCGATCTCGCCGGGCTCCATCCGGTCTACGTCGTACTGCTCGTCGCGCTCATCTACGTGGTGCTCTGGCGCGCCCGCAAGTTCGCGTCGTTCTTCGCGTATATGGCGGCATTTCTCGCCATCTGCTTCGCCGCCGGCGCGATGCAGAGTGCTCTTGGCGCCGACGCATTTCACAACCCTATTCTCAACTCGACGCTCTTCGCGGCGGGCCTCATGGCGAGCGATCCGCCGACATCTCCTTCCCGCCTGTTTGAGCAGGTGGCGTTCGGCGCTGCGGCGGCGAGCGTCTCGGCTGCGGTCTATCTCGCCGCGAGCGGGCTTTTGTACCCTTTCATAGGCTTGCTCGCTGCGAACGCGGCCTACGCCGCCGTCCGCGCGCGCCGCCGTGTGCTACAATCGGCGGGGAGGGAGGCGAGGACGTGATCGAACCAGGGAGCAAGCTCGTCATGGTGGGGGATTCCATCACCGACTGCGGCCGGGCGCATCCGGTGGGCGAGGCGCCGCGCGGCGGGCTCGGAAACGGCTACGTCGCCCTTGTGGACGCGCATCTGCAAGCGCTTCACCCCGACTGGCGCATCCGCGTGGTGAATGTGGGCACGAGCGGCAACACGGTGGCGGACGTGGCGCAGCGCTGGGAGGGCGAGGTGATGGCGCTTCAGCCGGACTACGTGAGCCTCATGATCGGCGTGAACGACGTGTGGCGCCAGTTTGACATGCCGCTCGTGGTTGAGCGTCACGTCGGGATCGACGAATACCGGGACACGCTGCGACGCCTCGTTGCGACGACGAAGCCGCGCGTGCGCGAGATGTTTCTCCTGAGCCCGTTTTACCTCGAGCCGAATCGCAGCGATCCGATGCGCAAGGCGGTCGATTTGTATATCGAGGCTATGCGCGACGTGGCTGCGAGCGAACGCGTCCCGTTTGTCGATGTGCAGGCAGAGTTCGATGACCTGCTCACGCATGTAAACACCTGGGCGTTGGCGCCGGATCGGGTACATCCCTACCTGAACGGCCACCTCGTCATCGCGCGCGCGTTTCTCACCGCCATCGGGGCGCTGTGAGGCCGTGTGCGGAACCGAGTGAACGGGGTCAATTCGTGGGCAGGCTTTTCGGCAGTTGGTTGCTCATGGGCACCAAGTGCACGTCGCCTGCGGCCAGCACGTTCGAGCCGGACGTGAGTTCCATCTGCCACCCGGATGCCGGAATATCTGTCACATGCTGAACAATGGTCATGTACGTCGCTTCGCCGCGCGCGTCGGCCTGGAAGGTCCCGAGCCATCGCGACGGGCCTTCCGCGCCTGGCGCCGCGACGAGCACCGCGTCGTATTTACGGTGCGGCGTCAGGTGCACGGCGTCCACCGACACCGTGAGCGTCTGATTCTCCCGGTTGACGACGAGCGTCGCCGACGCGTTGATGGCGCTCTTGGACCGAGGCTTGAGCGCCGCTTCCGCGATGATCACCGGCGAACTGGGGCGCGCCGTCGAGGGCGGGGGTGTGGCCGTCTTCGTGCCATGCTGCGTGCCGCAACCCGAGGTCCATGCGGCGATGAGGACCATCGCGGCCAACGCGCGAATGCGCTTCGGCTTCATGACATCCTCCTTCGGATATGCGCGGATGCGCTTCAACGGACGGTCTGATGTGATCATACCGAGCGGCCGGGCGTCGACCAAGCTGTCGCTTCGGCGCGCGATGGACGCTCCATTGGTATCGCTATGATACCATAGGTCGTAACGTAGCGTCGGATCACAGGTGTGGAAGGCAGGGAAACCAACGTGAGAAGTGGGCCATGGCGTTTTCTGGCGATCGTCGTAACCGTGTCGCTTGGACTCAGCGGGTGTGGGCTTCCATCCTCGAAATCCGCTTCGACACATGCCGGATCGCCAAATGCGGCGGTGACGGGGCGAGGCCAGGAGGGTGCCGTCCATCCCGGAAATGCGACCGCACCGACGAGTGCAGGGCAGATCCTCGTGCCAGGCGCTATGGCGCCTGATGTGCTCTTGACGGCGGAGCCGAGCGGCAAACGCGTGCCGATATCGGCCTATCTGGGGAAGAAACCGGTTGTCCTCAATGCTTGGGCGTCATGGTGTCCGCCGTGTCGGGAAGAGACGCCGCAACTCGTCTCGATGTACCGGGCGTACGGGACGAAAGTCCAGTTCCTCGGGGTCAATCTGACTTCGCTCGACAGCGTCCCGGCCGCGGAGACCTTTATCCGCCGCTACCACATCCCATACCCCGTGCTTTTCGACACACAGGGAGACTTCGACCGGGCCTACAGCGTGATTGCAGAACCCATGACGTACATCATCAATCAACAAGGACGCGTGGTGTCGATCCACGTGGGTGCACTCTCCGGGTCGGCGCTGCGGGCCGTGATGGAACAAGCCCTTGCGAGCCGCTGATCGCGGCGCAGAGCACCGAACAAACGAGGAGGCAACATGACACCGACCGTTTGGATCTCGTTCGCAGCCGGTCTGGTTTCCTTTTTCTCGCCCTGTGTGCTGCCGCTCTACCCGTCGTACTTGTCCTACTTGTCCGGGGTTTCGCTCCACTCGGTCGACGAGCGGCTCCTCACGTGGGACGCCCGCATGCGAGTGGTTGCTCACGCCTTGTTCTTCATGCTCGGTTTCTCTGCGATTTTCTTCGCGCTCGGCCTCTCCGCGAGCTCGTTGGGCCGGGTCTTCATTCAGTATCGGGGTGTCATTCGCGTGGCGGGAGGACTTCTGGTCACGGGCATGGGGCTTGTGCTCGCGGGGATTCTGAAGCCAGCATGGTTGATGCGGGAATGGAAGTTATTCGGACGGGCCAGGAAATTTGGCTACATCAGTTCCTTTTTTGTCGGATTGACGTTCGCGGCGGGTTGGACGCCTTGCATTGGTCCCATTCTGTCGTCAGTGCTCGTTCTCGCAGCCACGCACGCCGCGCTCGGCATTCCCCTCATGGTCGCGTATGTCGCCGGATTTTCGATCCCGTTTCTCGCCATTGCGGGTGGATTTGCCTCGCTCGGGCGGTTGCGCAGCCTGGCTCGGTACAGCGCATGGATCTCGCGGGTGAGTGGCTATTTGCTCGTTTTCCTAGGCGTTCTTCTCGTGGCACACGGCCTTGCGCCCACGGGGTGGGCGGCGCGAGTCATGGGGCAGTGGGGCTGAAATAGAGGGCAGGCAAGGGCGCGCGAGCCACGCCCCTGCGCCGCCTCGTTTGTCACCACGCGTACGCCTCCGGCGCCGGACCGCCCGGCCCCGGGAAAATCTCGTCCAGGCGATTCAGCACTTCGTCGTCGAGCTTGACCTCAAGCGCGCGCAAATTGGCTACCAGCTGATCCAGCGTGCGCGGCCCGATAATGGCCGCGGTCACGGCGGGATTGTGCAACAGCCACGCGAGGGCCACCACATCCTGTGGCTCTCCCATTTCGTCGCACAGCTTCTTGAACGCCTCCAGTTTCGGACGCAGCCGCTCGATCTCCTCTTTCGCGCGTGCCGACCGCTGCCCGGCCCCCGTCAGCGCGTTGCGCCCGAGCAGACCTCCGGCGAGCGGGCTCCACGGAATGACGCCGATCCCGTGCGCCTGGGCGCAAGGCAGCACTTCGAGTTCCGGCTCGCGGCAGAGCAGGTGGTATTTGTGTTGCTCGGAGACAAGGCCGAAGAAGTTGCGCGCCTTGGCCGCCGCCTGGGCCACCGCGAGGTGCCATCCCGCAAAGTTGGACGCGCCCACGTAGTCGATTTTCCCTTGGTGGCGAGCCACCTCAAAAGCCTCCCACAGTTCGTCCCAGGAGACCGAGAGATCCACGTGATGCATCTGGTACAGCTCGATGTGATCCGTCTGGAGACGCTTGAGCGATCCCTCCAGGTGCCGGCGGATCTTGTACGCGGACAGGCCGCGGCCGCTGTTTGGTCCGTCGAGAGGGTCTTCCATCGGGTTGTACACCTTGGTCGCCAGGACGACGCGCTCGCGGCGGCCGCCACCCTGCGCAAACCAGCGGCCGATGATCTCCTCCGTCCAGCCGCGGTGGCCGGGTCCGCCGTACACGTTGGCGGTGTCGAAGAAGTTGATGCCCGCGTCGAGCGCGGCGTCCATGATCCGGAACGCCTCTTTCTCCTCCGTCTCGGGTCCGAAGTTCATCGTGCCAAGACAGAGCCTGCTCACCTTGAGGCCGGATCGGCCGAGCGCCGTGTACTGCACTTGAGACCACACTCCTTTACGGTTGTCCTCACTCTATGATTCATATCACTTTGTGGCAACGCTTTCAAATCGTTTGGGATGTTCAAATTCTGCGCGAAATTGCGAGCGTCTCAGGCTGAAGCTAGGCAACGTGACGCATGGGCCAGTCGCATGGCGCGGCGTTCGAAAACGCTCATTTCGATCCGCCTTTCGTTCGGTTCGCCTCTCGCCCCTTGCGGCGCGCGGCGAGGCCACGTACAATAGGGGTGTGAGAAGAATTTGACGGATTTGTGGCCGTCGTCCCGAAAACGCTTTCGATCACGCCGCGGTCGCTTCGCCGCGGGAAAAGGTGTTGTCCTATGACCACCATCTACGATATCGCGCGCCGGGCTGGCGTGTCGGCCACCACCGTGTCCAAAGTCCTGAACGGCTATCCCGACGTGAGCCAAAAGACGCGCGAAAAAGTGCAGCGCATCACCCGCGAACTGGGGTATCAGCCCAACGCGGCTGCTCGCGGCCTCGTCACGCGGCGATCCATGTCCATCGGCGTGTTCTTCCAGGATGACGCCCGAATGGGATTTCGGCATCCGTTTCTCCATGACATCGTCGCCAGCTTTCAGGACGTCGTCGGCGAGAGCGGGTATGACCTTCTTTTCTTCTCGCGGACCACGCCTCCCAGTGCGCCCCAGGGATTTGAGGCGCGCGCCCGTCATCGCGGCGTGGACGGCCTGTTTTTGCTCGGCATCCCGCGCACGTCGGCGGGACTTCCTTCGCTCGTCCGCAGCCGCATTCCCATCGTCTCGGTCGATCTCGACCTGTTCGGCCCACGCGCGAGCTGGCTGTCTTCCGACAACGTCGGCGGGGCGAAGCTCGCCGTCGAGTACCTCGCCGCCATGGGGCATACCAAGATCGGCTTTGTCGGCGATCGCTACGGCACCAAACCGGGGCAGGATCGCGCGCTCGGCTATCACATGGCCATGCAGGAGTTGGGACTGACATTTCGCAGCGAGTGGGTCGCGGAAGGGGATTTCATGGAGGAGTCGGGTGAAGAGGCGATGCACCGGATCCTCGAGGCGCGAGAGTGGCCGACCGCCGTCTTTTTCGCCTCGGACATGATGGCCATTGGCGCGATGAAGGCGCTTCGACAAAAGGGCCTTGAGCCTGGGCGAGACATCTCCCTCGTCGGCTTTGACGACGTGGTGATTGCCAGGCTCGTGACCCCCGCCCTGACGACGATTCGGCAGAACACGCGCGCCATGGGCGAGGAGGCGGCGCGGGAGCTGTTGGACCTGATGCACAACCCGAATCGTCCTCCGCGCGTCATCACCATTCCCGTCGAGCTTGTCTCGCGAGACAGTGTGGCCCGCATCGGCGGCTGAGCTGTTAGGCCGCCGCCGGCTGCCGCGCTGCTTTCGATCTCGCCTTTCGCCAACGCGCGATAGACGCGGCGAGGATGATGGCGCTCGGCACGGCATATACGAGCTTCGCCCAGACGGTGTGGCTGTCGGATCCCGCCAACAGGCCGTGCAGCGTCACGGCCGCGAACATCGGAAAGGCCAGCATGTGGATGCGGCGCCACGCCGTGGCCTTGAGCCGCTCGCGAAACAGGGACGTGAGGACGAGCAGCACCCATGTGTAGAGGCTCAGAATGCCCAGCGCGACGGCCGCAGGACGGTAGCGATCGGCAAACGGGACGAAGAGAGACGAAACGGAAAACGGAACGGTTTTATCCTCGTACAGGCCCCACAGGTGGAAAAACACAAACGGGAGCACGAGCATTGCTGAAAATTGGTGCAGTTGCGTCACGAGCTTCCTGAGCTTCAGCTTGTCCCACATGCCGCTCGCGGTGGTGACGCCAAGGAACGCCGTGAGCGACAGGAGCAGGTAGGCCGTCATGCCGGCGGATCGCGCCATATACCAGTGGGTCAGGTTGGCGCTCGCTGGGGCCGGATTCGTCAGGGCCGTGAGCGCGTACGACGCGAACACGATCCCGAGGATCACGATCCACGTGTATAGGAACGGCCATCGCTGCGGCTTCGCCATCAATTGCATAGGATCACATCTCCCTTCGTGGTCGCGATGAGAAAGGAAGAACAGAGGCCCGCCTCGCGCGCCGCGTCAAGGTAACGGGTTCCTCCATCCGCCCCGAGGAGCAGCGCGACCTTGGCCAGCACTTCGGCTGTGGTGAGTTCGTCGGCGCATACCGACACGGACAGCGCATCGGTGTCGGCAGGCAGCCCGGTAAAGGGATCGAGTAAGTGGTGCAAGACGCGCCCGGACGGAGTCTGCCACCGGCGCTTGTACGTGCCGCTCGTCGCGACGCCGCCCCGCTGTACCACCAGCGTGCCAATCGGTTCCGAGGCGCCAAACGGATTCGCCACGCGGACGGGCCAGGGCTCAGTGTCGCTCACAACCTGGACGTCGCCGCCCGCTGACAGCGCGAAATTGCGGAGGCCCTGGGCGCGAAGTTCTTCCGTGCAGCGCGCGACGATGAAGCCCTTGGCAATTCCGCCGAGATCGACCTCGTAGCCGGGCTGCAGCCGCACGGCGGAACCGGGGCCTAACTCGATGGGCGGTCTCAACGGCGGCACGCGCGTGGAGGCGAGGATGGGCTCGACGGTTACATCAAGCTGATCAAAGCTCACGCTGTAGCCGATGCGGCGCATGTCCTCGCCGACGAACGGGTCAAAATAGCCGCGTGTCTGTTCAAACCAGTGCGCCGCGAGTTGCAGGACTTCGTAAAGTTCGGCAGGGACCTCGAGCCAACATCCCGCCTGCCGATTGAGGCGCGAGAGATGGCTTGCGGGATCAAAGCGAGAGAAGATGCGCTCGTAGCGCCGAATAGAAGCCTCAAGTTGGCAGGCGAGGCTGGCGAGATCGGGCCCGGTCAGCCAGTCTTCGACGAAGAACTCAACGTCGGTGCCCATGGCGCGAAACGCGGTGGATTGCATCGCATTCACCTCAGGACGCGGATGTCACGGGGCCGGGGAAACTGGGCATGGCGCTGCCGCCTCCGCTGGACGAACCGCTGCTGGAC
>NZ_BCSG01000002.1 GCF_001570745.1 Alicyclobacillus mali NBRC 102425 | reverse complement strand
GAACCGCTGCTGGATGAACCGCTGCTGGATGAGCCGCTGCTGGATGAGCCACTGCTGGATGAGCCACCTGTCAAGGCGCCGGTGGCGTGCGCCTTGACGGCCTGTTGCAGAGCCGTGAGCGTGCGCTCGTCCACCACGCCGGTCGGCGTAAGCCCTTCAGCGGCCTGGAACGCTTCGACGGCCGCCGCCGTGATGGGGCCATAGGTTCCCGTGATGGCGTAGTTGAAGAAGCCAAGTGCCGAAAGCGACTGTTGCAGAGCCGACACTTTGCTGCCCTTGTCACCCTGCTGGAGCACGACCGGATCCGCAACCGCCGCCGTCCGGACGGTGGCTCGGCCCGTCGCCGAGGTCACGTGGGTGCCTCCCGTGTGAGCGGACTGGGTGGCTTGCGCTTTGGGCGAAGAGGCCACTGGACTCTTCGCGACGGCGTGCCATATCGTGAACATGCCCCCAAAGGACACGGCGGGGACGGACCAGGACAAGGTTGTGAGCCAGCGGTGCATCTTTCGTTCGCGCGCCAGCTTGGCAAGCTTTTTGTCATCTGGCGTCATGGTTTAACCTCCTGCCATCTCATCTTCATTCGCAGTGTTCCATGGCGAGCTTGAATTTTCATTGGAGGGCGCTTTGCGCGCGAGAGACTGGGTATGCTGGGATCGGCGTGGGAAGGGGCCTCGCGCGAAGGGAACGCGCACAGGTGTACAATGGATATGGGTAGAGTGCGGGAGGGAAGGGCCGTGGATGGGCTTGTCGTGATCGAGGTATGTGCCAACAACCGGCTGGCCCCCGAGTGGCTTTCGGAGATTGAGCAGCGGCTGCCAGGCGCGGCGGTGCTGGAGACGGACTGCACCAACACCTGCGGCCTGTGCCAGGTGCGAGCCTTCGCTTACGTGAATGGCAAGCTCGTGCATGATCCGGATCCCGCGAAGTGCGTGGAGAAGATAGAGGACGAGGCACGCGCGCTGCTTCGATGGCTCACCTCAAGCGAGGACGAAAAAGGCGCGCCCTGAGGCGCGCCGAATACTTCTCCGTTATTCGTGATGCCGCGCGCGGCGAAAGACCTGCCTGCGGTTGTGGCGGTAGAGGAAACGGCCGAGATCGAGCGCGAGCGCAATCTTGCCGAGCACGTCCAGGAGAGGCTTAAAGGTCCACCACACCGTCAGCGCGACGAACGCGATCACGCCGAGGAACACAGCCACGACGGCCAACAGCGCAATGAGGACAATGGTCGCCACATGCATGACCAACACCTCGCTTTCCGTTCGCGCCAAGCGAACGAGCTAATCTTATTGTACCGCTTCCAGTGCAGGACACAACCCGCCCGCGGAGCGATGGTGATGGAGGCAGGACGATGTCGACAATACGCGTGGACAAATGGCTGACCACGGCCGGATATGGAACGCGCAGCGAGGCCAAGAAGCTCTGCCGCGCAGGCCGCGTGCGCCTGAACGGCGAAACGGTGAAAGATGCCGCGAAGCACGCAGATCCGGCCGTGGATGTGCTGGAATTGGACGGCGAGCTGGTGCCGTACGAGCCGCTCGTGTACTTCATGATGTATAAGCCTCCTGGTTACGTGTCCAGCACCGAGGATCCGCGGGATCCAGTCGTGATCGAGCTGTTGAACGAGGAGGATATCTGGCGGGATGTGTTTCCCGTCGGTCGCCTCGACAAGGACGCCGAAGGGCTCCTTCTGCTCACCAACGACGGCGCGCTGGCGCACCGCCTGCTCGCGCCGAAGCGCCACGTGCCCAAGCGCTACTTCGTCCGCGTGCGCGGCGCGCTTGGGGAAGACGACGTGCGCGCGATGGCCGAAGGTGTGGAGCTGGACGACGGGTACATGGCCATGCCCGCCGAGCTTGAGATTTTGCGATCCGGCGCGGAGTCGGAGGCGGTCATTCAGGTGTACGAGGGAAAATACCATCAGGTGAAGCGCATGTTCGCCTCACTCGGCAAGCGCGTCACGTTTTTGAAGCGCATCAGCATGGGACCGCTGTCGCTCGATCCGGCCCTGCAGCCGGGCGAATACCGGCGGTTGACGGAGGACGAGATCGAGGCGCTCCGCGCTTATGACGGAAGAGGCGCAAGATAGGCAGGTTTTCGAAGCGAACGCGAGCTTTGCGTGATACACTTAAAAGAAATCCTGGTGAGGAAACGCATGTATGTGGAGGTGCGCGTGATGGACGTGGAAGAACAGTTTCGCAAGATGGTGGACTTGGGCATTGGGATTATCACCTACAGCAGTGAGAAGATCGCCGAGGCCGCCAAGCAGTGGGCTGAGGAGAAGCGCATGACGCCCCAACAGACGAAGGAGTTCGTGCAGGAATTGGTGGAACGCGGGGAGAAGGAGCGCGCGGAGTTCCAAAATTCTATTCAGGACAACGTGCAGCGCACGCTGACCAAGTTGGGCATCCGGGAAGATCAGGAGGTGCTGCGCGCGGAAATCCGCCAGCTTCGCGCGATGATCGAGCGGCTCGACGCGCGCGTGGCGGAACTCGAGTTGCGGCTCGGCAACGGCGGCGAACCGCAGGCGTGATGATCGGCGCGTTGGCGCAACCTTTCTTTTCGCCGTAAAGGAGTGGACCATGGTCAGAGGACACATGCTCGGTCGGCGGGTGCGCCATCTGTCTCGCTATAAGGACATCGCGCAGATTCTGGTTGCCAATGGCTTTGGTTGGTTCATCGACGAGATAGGGCTGGTCGATCTGCTTTCGCTCCCTCGCCGGCTCTTCTCGGGCCGCGAGGACCGGGAGTCGCTTTCGACCTATGAGCGGATCCGAGTGGTGCTTGAAAAACTTGGACCGACATTCATCAAGCTCGGGCAAATCGCCAGCCTGCGCGCGGACGTGTTTCCGCCAGAGCTCATCGAGCAGCTCGCCAAGCTCCAGGACGACGTGCCGCCCGTCCCGTTTGCAGAGGTCAGAAAGATTGTGGAAGGCGAGCTCGGTCAGCCGCTTGACGAGGTTTTCCGCGCGTTCGACGAGGAGCCGGTCGGTTCGGCCTCCATCGGCCAGGTTCACCGCGCCGAACTGTTGAACGGAGAAGAGGTGGCGGTCAAGGTTCAGCGCCCGGACATTCGCCGGAAAATTGAGATCGATCTCGACATTCTCATGGACCTCGCCCGCCTGACCGAGCGCCACTTCGAGTGGGCGTCTCACTATGAGCTGACGGCCGTGGTCGAGGAATTTCGTCACACGCTCCTGAACGAGCTGAACTACACGGTCGAGGCCCACAACGCCGACCGCCTGAGGCGCGTGCACGAAAGCGATGCGGATGTGCGGATTCCGGAAATCTACTGGGAGTACACAACCCCGCGCGTGCTCACGATGGAGTACGTGCGGGGTATCAAACTGCAGCACCGGGACGAGCTCATCGAAAAGGGCTATCGGACGGACGAGATCGCCAGGCGCGTGACGCACGCTGTGCTCACGCAGATGCTTGTTCACGGCGTGTTTCACGCGGATCCGCATCCGGGCAATCTCGCGGTTCTGCCGGATCACAGCATCCTGTTCATGGATTTCGGTATGGTGGGTAGGCTGTCGAGCGAGATGAAACAGCATCTGGCCGCGCTCGTCATCGCCCTCATGCGTCGGGACACGCGCGCCATTGTGCGCGTGCTGAACAGGATGGGCGTGGTGCCGCACGACATCGACGAACACCGGTTATACCGCGACGTGGATCATCTGCGCGAAAAATATTACGAAATCCCGCTCACCCAAATCAGCCTGGGAGAGGCCGTGAGCGAACTGTTCGCCGTCGCTTACCGCCACCGCGTCCGCATTCCGTCCGATCTCGCGCTCGTCGGCAAGGCGCTCGTGACCATCGAGGGCGTCGTGGAGGGGCTCGATCCGACTTTCCGCATCCTCAACATCGCCGAACCGTTTGGCCGCGCCCTGCTCAAGGATCGCGTGCGCCCTCGCCACTTTGCCTCCTATCTTGCGCGCGGCGCCGTCGAGGGGCTGGAGTTTCTGAGCGACGTGCCGCGCCACGTGATCGACATCCTGCGCCACTGGCGGCAAGGGAAAATCCGCATCGAGCTCGAAATGGCTGAATTGGATACGCTCACACGGCAGTTGGTTCGCATCGGGAACAGGCTGTCGTTCAGCATCACGCTGCTCGCGTTCAGCATTTTCATGACCGGGCTGCTCATTGCGACGGTGCTGAAGAAATCGCCGGCGGGGCTTTGGTCCTTTCCGACGACCGAGGTCGGCGTGGCGGTCGGGCTGTTTCTGCTCTTTTTGCTGATCCTTTCGATCTGGCGTTCAAACAAGTGACCAAGGAGCGATGGCGGTGCGAGAGATCGAAGTGTTTCAGGTGGACGCGTTCACCGAAGAACCATTTTCGGGCAATCCTGCCGGGGTCGTGATCGACGGTGGAGACTTGCCGCGAGATCTGCGCCAGCGAATCGCGCGCGAGATGAACTGCTCGGAGACGGCGTTTGTGTTCCGGTACGAGCGGGACAGGTTCCGGTTCCAGTACCACACGCCGGAGGCGGAGGTGGACCTCTGCGGGCACGCGACCATCGCTGCGCTCCATCTGCTCCGCGAGCGACAGGACATCGTCGGCGACATCGTGGCGGAGACGCGGGCGGGAATCTTGCCCATGCGGATTGACGAGGAGGGGCCGGTCTGGATGCGCCAGGCCGAGCCGAAGTTTCGCGAGGTGCCGGACGACGTCCGCGTCGCGCTGCTGCAGGCGCTCGGGCTTGGCGAGGACGATCTCGACGGAGAGCTGCCGTTTGCGCTGGCGTCGACCGGCATTTGGCAGGCAATGGTGCCGGTGAAGTCTCGCGACGCTCTGTTTGCCCTGACGCCGGATACGTTGCGCCTGCGCGAGGTGTCGAGGCGGCTCGGCGCCATCTGCGTTCACGTGTACGCGCTCGATCCGGCCCATCCGTCGGCCGTCGCCGTGGCGCGCGACTTCGCGCCTGCAGTCGGCGTCGCGGAAGACCCGCACACAGGCACGGCGGCGGGCGCGCTGGCGTGTTTGTTAGCGCATCGCGGCGCCGTCCCGGCGGGAGAGATGGCATTCGAGCAGGGCGCCAATCTCGGGCGCCCGGGCCTCATTCTGGCGCGCGTGGAGGCGGGCCCACCGATGCGCGCCTGGGTGGGCGGTCACGCGGTCACCATGCTTCGCGGCGAGATGCGCGTGGCCAAATAGGCGTGGGTACTCGCCGCGCGCGGACGGCGGCGCATGGCCGCGGATCCTTCCGCGCGCCGCGCCTTACACGTTGCGAGAGCTGTGTGCCCTCGTCTTCAAACGTTCCCCAACCGCCGCACCTCTGCGCCATACCAGCGCCCGATGGCCTGCATGGCCGCCTGCATCACGGCCGCCGGTTTCGGCGGCCCTTCGTACACAAAAACCTTTGCTTCGCCTTCCTCAGCGCGCGCGTCGATGCGCACTTGGTGTTCATGTCCGCTCACCGCGATGGTGAACGAGCGTTTGGCCTGCCCGGGGTGTGAAAACACGAGCCTGACGCCGCCGTCCATGGGCTCGTGCGACAGGCGGCCATCGAAGGTCGACGCGATATCCGCGGCCTCCCGCACGGCTTCAACGCAGCGTTCCCATGCTTCCGACCGGTCTTTGGGTGTGCTCATGGCTTGGCCTCCTCTGACACGAGGCGAGATGGAAGGGAATCGTGATGGAACGGGAATATTGTAGACGACACGCGCAGAAAACGAAGGTGGTGAAAAGGTGCAGAGGGGCGTCATCTGCTTTGTTCATCCGAATGGCCGGCAAGGAATTCTTCGCGTGCGAGGCGGATGGGATTTGCCGTTTGACGCCGCGGATGGTGTTGGACGGGGGCGCGTCCGCGCGGGCGATCACGTCGCGTTTGAGGTCATGCAGACGCCGGAAGGGCCTGTTGCGTACAACTTGGTGCGAAGGCCGTGAGCTGAAGAAGGTGGTGGCTCGGGACGGAATCGAACCGCCGACACGAGGATTTTCAGTCCTCTGCTCTACCGACTGAGCTACCGAGCCGCGTGGTTGCGGGGGCAGGACTCGAACCTGCGACCTTCGGGTTATGAGCCCGACGAGCTGCCAACTGCTCCACCCCGCGTCAATTCGCTGCATGGTTCGTTTGAGAAACGGACGCCCAGGCACTTTCATGCCTGGGCACTGGTGACCCCAGGGGGATTCGAACCCCCGTTACCACCGTGAAAGGGTGGTGTCTTAACCACTTGACCATGGGGCCGAGTTGGCTCCCCGAGCAGGATTCGAACCTGCGACCCTCCGGTTAACAGCCGGATGCTCTACCGCTGAGCTATCGAGGAATGTGTGGTGGAGGTAGCCGGATTCGAACCGACGACCCCCTGCTTGCAAGGCAGGTGCTCTCCCAACTGAGCTATACCCCCACAAAGGACGCGCCCCCGGCGGCGCCGAAGGGCGCGTCTCAACTGCGCCGTGCGTGGCTGGGGAAGAAGGATTCGAACCTTCGATCGCGGTACCAAAAACCGCTGCCTTACCACTTGGCTATTCCCCAGCATTTGGGGTGAGTGATGGGATTCGAACCCATGCATGCCGGAACCACAATCCGGTGCGTTAACCCCTTCGCCACACTCACCACACCGACCGAAGGTAAAGCAAACCCCAACGCGCAAGCGTTGGGCTGGTGGAGGGGGCAGGATTCGAACCTGCGAAGCATTACGCAACGGATTTACAGTCCGCCCCATTTGGCCACTTTGGTACCCCTCCGCGACCTGCGCCGGCTCGCCATCTCATTCGATGGCGCCGCGCGCATTCAGTACATTACCATGGCCTCGCGAGGGAAGTCAAGTCTTCGCGGCGGATTTTTTGCACCTGCCATCGCCAGCGCGAGCCGCGGTTTCGTGA
>NZ_BCSG01000001.1 GCF_001570745.1 Alicyclobacillus mali NBRC 102425 | reverse complement strand
AAAGGGCTCCCTCTTCTGTCCTCCAATTCGCGGTGGGCCTGATGCCGACGTTTTGGACCCTCGTCGCCGCCCGCGCCCTGGAAGGATTTGCGCTGGCTGGGCTGCCCGCCGTCGCCATGACGTATCTCAGCGAGGAAATGGACAGCGCAAGCCTCGGCTTCGCCATGGGCCTCTACATCAGCGGAAACACGCTCGGAGGACTGTTGGGGCGCGTCCTCATTGGCGTCGCGTCCGATCATACCTCGTGGCGCATCGGCATGATGATGTTTGGCGGTGTCAGTTTGATCCTCAGCGCCTATGTTGCGTGGTCGCTGCCGGCATCGCGACACTTTGTTCCAAGAAGGAATGGCGTCTCAGACATCCTGTCCCGCTTTGGGCACGCGGTCAAGCGACCGGAACTTGATGCGCTGTATCTCGTTGGTGGCCTGTTGATGGGCGGCTTCGTTTCTCTTTACACCTACATGGGGTTTCGTCTCGCTCGCGCGCCGTACCATCTGTCCACTTCGGTCATCGGCCTTCTCTTCTTCGCCTATCTTGCGGGCACGTTCAGCTCATCATTCATGGGGAACCTGGCGGATCGAATCGGGCGCCATCGCGTGCTGCCGCTGAACATCGCCATCATGGCGGCAGGCGCGATCGTCACCTGCGCGCGAGATCTCGCCGCGATTGTCCTCGGGATGGTGATTTTCACATTTGGCTTCTTTGGGGCGCATTCCACCGCCTCATCGAGCGTCGGCAGCCTGGGCGGCGCACAACGAGCCCAAGCTTCAGCTTTATATCTTTTCTGCTATTATGTAGGCTCAAGCGTTATCGGTTCCTTGGGTGGCTTGTTCTGGACGGACATGGGCTGGCGCGGCGTGATCGGCATGATCTTGGCCGCGCAGGTGCTGGCGAGCGCAGCCTTTCTTTTCGCAAGACGAAAATTGCGCGCGGCGTGATGGGCCAGGCGAGTCGGACTGCCTGGCCTGCCGTTTACGCGCGGGTTGCCATGGACGCGGCTGCCAGCAGATCGGACAGCGTGTAGTCCACGCGCTCGTCCGGCAAAACGCGCGGGATACCGTGCGCCACCACGCGCTCCGGATGAAACGAGTGGATCGGCAGATAGACGCGTGGGCGGATGTCTGCGACAACCTGTTCGATCTCGCCGAGCGCCGCGTGGCCGCTCGTACCTATCGATCGGAAGCTCACCCCGAAGTGAGCCAGCCACCGCTGGAGATTGTCCCAGGCCGGATCGAACGGGCCAAGGGGGGCGCCGTTGGAGTGGATGTACAGGCCGTTTGCGGCGAGGCCGAGATCGATCAGGCGCCACAGCTTGTCGTACGCGAGTTCTGCCGCGAACCCGCTCGGCGCCGTTCGCACGTCCACCGCGCGAACGAGCGGAAGATGCGCGGCTTCGACCCATTGCCGGACGGGATCCGGCAGGTCATCGTCCGCCCACACGCGCACGCCCTCAGGCAATCCATTCGCGAATTGGGAGGCCACGTAGAGCGTCCGCGCCTCGAACACGGGCGTGCGTCCCGCCGCTTGGGCGGCGCGGGCAAACGCGAGAACGCGCTCGGGATGGCGCGGGTACGCGTTGAAGTACACCATGCGCGCCTCACTCGATATCGCATCCACAATCAATTGCACAAGTTCTTGCTCCGTCACTTGCGGGCGCGCCTCGTCTCCGGCCCGCGTTCCCTCCACCAGCAGCACGTCTGGCTCGAACAAGCGCGCCTTCTCGACAAACGCGCGTGAAATCTCGGGCCGCCATCCGTGAAACCTCAGGTCCCCACTGTACACGAGCCGCAGATCTGGCGCGGTGATGAAGATAGCAGCCGCACCTGGCGTGTCGTGATCGACAGGGACGAACTGAAATTGCAAATCGCCGACTCGTTGCCACGTCTCGACTTCGACGCCCGTCACTCGGAGAGGCGGTTGGTCTTCAATCTCGGCTTCCGAGATAAGCTTCAAGATTTTACAGGTCTCTTTCGTCGAAAATACCGAGATTTCATTTGCCATATACGGCAAAAGAGCGGTATGATCCAAGTGATTATGGCTTATGCAGATCGATAGATTCTCCTGTCGCTCGATTTGATAAAGCTCAGGAATATCCGGAAGAATGCCGACCGCTCGAAGATCGGCCGTCGAGCGCGGGCGCAAGGAACCAGAAAACATCGGCGATGCTGGGCGAACCACGTGCCCCATGTCGAACACGATTTGGGCGGAGGCCGTCTTCACACGGCAGATGGTTCCACCGATGGTGCGCGTTCCCCCGAAAAACGTGATGCGCGTTGACTTGTCCACACTCATCGCTCCCTTATGCAGGCTCGGTCGCAGCCGAGCATTACAGAATACCACATGAAAGGAGCTGAGAACATACTTCGATTTTGAATTTATGTGAAGTTCCCTTTACTCAATCTTCACTTGATCTGTCCGATGGATGCGATGACAATGTCGGTGGAGTGGAAGCTGAGGCATGACATGCTTCATTTGAGAGGGATTACGCGATGACACTGAAGGCACGAAGAACCTTCACGGCGTACATGATGCTCGTTCCAACGCTGATCCTCGTGGCTGTATTCACCCTGTATCCAATCCTTGAATCCTTTGTAATCAGTTTTTTTCACTGGGACATGATCAGCCCCCACAAGCAGTTCGTGGGCTTGCAAAACTACCTCCAGATTTTTGAGGACCCACTGTTTCACCGCGCGGTGATCAATACGCTTCTGTTTGTGATCCTGTATGTGCCTATTGTGATGGCCTTGGGATTGGCCGTGGCGCTCCTGCTGAACGCCAGAATTCGCTTCAGGGCGTTTTTCAGAACCGCCATCTTCCTTCCCTACGTGACGTCCATCGCAGCGACCGGAATCATATGGCAGTGGATCTTCAACGGCCAATTCGGTTTGTTAAACGACCTCCTGCGTCAAATCGGTATCCAAGGTCCAGACTGGCTGAACACGCCCCAGGACACGATGATCTGCCTGGTGACGCTGAGCGTATGGCAGAGCTTGGGCTATGTATCGGTCCTCTTTCTCGCAGGCCTGCAGAACATCAGCCGTGAGTACTATGAAGCCGCACGCGTCGACGGCGCGCATGGCTGGCGCCTCTTCCGTCACGTCACATGGCCACTTCTCTCCCCTACGACCTTCTTCGTTCTTCTGATGAGCACCATAGAGGCCTTCAAGGTGTTCCTACCTGTATACGTCCTCTATGGCGCGACTGACGGCCCCAACGACAGCGGTCTAACCATGCTGTATTACATGTTTACCGAAGGCTTCAGCGATTATCGGATGGGCTACGCAAGCGCATCTGCCTACATTCTGTTTGTCATCATCCTCGCGTGCACGCTCCTGCAGATGACGTTGCAGCGACGCGTCCACTACGAGTCCTGACGGAGGAGCAAGCATGCGAAAGCTACTCGTTTATGCAGCCCTTCTTGTGGTCACGCTGTTCGTCCTTGGGCCGTTCATCTGGATGATATCGACATCGCTCAAACCGGCCGGCGAAGTGCTCTCGGCGACGCCTTCCCTGTGGCCTCACCCGTTCGAATGGAGCAATTACTCGACCGCGTGGAAGTCGGCGCCCTTCGGCCGCTACTTTTTGAACAGCCTGCTCATTTCGGGCGTGGAAACCGCGTTTGACCTGACCTTTGGCGCAATGGCTGCGTACGCGTTTGCACGACTTGAATTTGTCGGCAAGCGAACGCTGTTCCTCGCGCTCCTGGCGACGCTCATGGTGCCCGGAGAACTGTTGCTCATTCCGAATTACATCACGGTGGCCAAGCTCCATTGGGTGAGCACTTATCAGGGCATCATCGTTCCGTGGCTGGTGAGTGTGTTCACCATTTTTCTCATGCGACAATTCTTTCTCTCCATGCCGAGTGAGATTTTCGAAGCCGCCGAGTTGGACGGGCTGCATCCCGTGCGCACACTCTTTCAAATCGTCATGCCGCTCACGAAGCCCGTCTGGATTACGGCAGGGCTGATCAAGTTCATTGGCAGTTGGAACTCGTTTCTCTGGGTGGTTGTGGTATCAAATTCCCAGTCCTTGGACACGGTACCCGTGGGTCTGATGAACTTCACGTCGGACGTAGGGACCGAGTACAACCAGCTAATGGCCGCTGCGACTTTTTGCATGGTTCCGCTCGCCATCGTGTTCCTCGTGGGACAGCGGTACTTTGTGGAAGGCATCGCGCGCAGCGGCATTAGATAAAATTTTTGTTCATCGAAAGGAGAGGTCATGTGAATCACAAAAGAAGGACTCTTATGGCGACAGCGACTGCGGTGGTGATGTGCACCTTGATGGCCACCGGCTGCGGCGACGAGGAGACAGGGGGTGGAGGCGGGGTCCCCATGACGAAGTCCGCCAATTCCTCTGGACAAGCCGCAAGTACCGCGCAGCCCGTGACCATCACCTTTGAGGAATCTATGCCTGGCAAACTCGGCTCTGAGCTCCAGAAGTTGACGAACGAGTTTGAGAAGCAGAATCCGAATGTCCATGTCCAGCTCATCTTCAATGGCTCGTATAGCACATTGGAGCAGAAGTTGACGGCCGCCATCGCCTCCAACACTGAGCCGACGGTCGCCCAGGTTGAAGAGACGTGGGAGACGAACTACGTGCAGAATGGGCTGATTGAGCCCTTGGACTCCGTCATTCCCAAGTCCACGCAGAACGACCTGATCCCGATTTGGCGACAGGACTCGTCGTACAACGGCAAGTTGATGTCCGTACCCTTCAACAAATCTGCCTACGTCCTGTACTACAACGTGGACGACTTGAAGAAAGCCGGGATTTCTTCACCGCCAACAACTTGGAACCAGCTTGAACAGGATGCCATCAAGATTCAAAAGAAAGAAGGCATTCCGGGCCTCGGCCTGCAGGGCAACTACTACACCTTTGAGATGCTTTTAAAACAGGCAGGAGGCCAGATCCTCAACGCTTCGAACACCAAGGCGGCCTTCAACAGCTCAGCGGGTCTCGCAGCACTCGATTTCATGAAACGCCTGGTGGATGAACACGCGGCGAAGGTCATCGGCGCTAACGAATACCTGTCCGACGGCTTCAACACGAACGAGTACGCGATGGATCTCGATACCGTGGCTGCGATGTCGTTCATCAACAATCCGAACATTCATTGGAAAGTTGCGCCGCTGCCAAAAGGCGCGACGTACGCCGTCCCCACGGCTGGTCTGAATCTGGTCATTTTCAATGCGGCAACACCGGCACAAAAGGCCGCGGCGGCCAAGTACCTGAACTTCCTCATTTCTGTGCCATCGACCATCGAGTGGGCGGAACAGACGGGCTATCTCCCGGTCCGCCAGAGCGTGCTCACCAACCCGGCGTGGACGAGCTACATCAAGACGCACCCGAATCAGGGGGTCGCTCCCAACGAGCTGAAGTACGCCTACTTCTCCCCCCGACTCGCGTCGCTCTACTCCGCGGAGCAGGAGATGACCACGCAGATTGGCAACATGCTTGCGGGTCGTCAGACGCCACAAGTCACCCTGCAGAATATGGCGAACATCACGAATAACGCTCTCGCGCAGGGAAACTCGGGCCAGTGACCCGACTTTCGAGAAGCAGGCGGCCGATTGTGGGCCGCCTGCTGTCATATGGGGCGCCTTGCGCCATGGAGGATGCGACCGGTGCTCCTCCGTGGTTTGAAAGACCTTGCATAATAAACCGACTGGTATATATAATTTATATCATACGCTTTGATGGAGAAGTGGAGGCGCTGTCCGATGGCAGACCGCAAAAATCCGGCTCCGAGCGAAGATGGCGTATTCCCCGCCACGTGGTACGCGGTCTGTTTCTCCGCCCAGATCACGCGCCGCAGGCCGCTTGCCGCGCGCGTCGCCGGGCGCGATCTCGTCCTGTTTCGCGATGCATCAGGGCGTGTTCACGCCCTCAGCCGCTACTGCACGCACCGGGGCGCGGATCTCGCGCTCGGCCGCGTGGAAGGCGCGCACCTCGCGTGTGCCTACCACGGATGGCAGTTCTGCGGCGACGGCCGCTGCATCCAAATACCCGCGCATCCGGATCGACCCATTCCAGACTTCGCCCACACGCGCGCCTATGCCACGTGCGAGTTAGCCGGCATGACCTGGGTCTACCTCGGCGGCGAAGCGCGTCCGCCGGAGCTGCGCGTGTTCTCGGAACTCACGGACGGGTCCTATCGACTGGTGCCGTATGAAGATATGTGGCAGGCACACCTCACCCGCGTCGTGGAGAGCGTGCTCGACGTCGCCCACCTGGCATTCGTTCATCGCAAAACCATCGGGCGCCGCACGCCGGCCGCCATCCCACGCCTGTCGTTTGAAACGGACGGCGGTGATCGCATCCTCATTCGCAACGGCGGCGGCGTGCTGGAATATTGGTTTCCGCAGATGTGGGTCCTGCGCCCTTCCGAAGGAAGGGGCGGCTTTCTCAACTTCGTGACCTTCACACCCGTCGACGAGGGGACCACGCGCATCCTCGGCTACGCTGGCCGCACCTTCGCGCGATCCGTCCCTGGCATGGACGCCCTATTTCGGCGCTACAGCCTGCGCGTGCTGCGCGAGGACCAGCGCGTGGTCGAAAGCCAACACCCAAGACCCATCCCTGAAGCGCTTCGGATGGAGGCGCACGTGCCGGCCGATGCGCCGCAGGTCCGCTTCCGCCATCGCTGGTATCGGTTTCTGACGGGGGATGAGCCACGCGTCACGGTCGAACATTCCGATTCCTAAGGCCATCGTGCTCTGAACGGTGAGCCGGGTTCCACCTCAGGGCGCCGGGCAGTCCATCTCGCGCGTTGCGCAATGCGATAGTCCGGCGCCCACGCCGCCTATTCTCCGCGGAATTGTGGCTTGCGCTTTTCCGCGAACGCGGCAAGCGCCTCCAGCCGATCCGCCGTCGGCAGAACGCCCTCGTATGCCGCATCCTCGATGGCAAGCCCCGTCGCCAGATCGACGTCCAGGCCGCGATCGATGGCCCACTTCGCCTGACGCACCGCGACCGGCCCGTTTTGGGCGATGGCACGGGCCAGCGATCGCGCGGCGTCCATCGCGGCCTCGCGCGTATCCGCCACCTCGAACAGGAGGCCGAGCTCTTGCGCGCGCTCCGCGTCGATGCGCGCCGCCGTGAAGATCATCCACTTGGCCCACGTCGGCCCGATGAGGCGAGCCAGCCGCTGCGTCCCGCCCGCCCCGGGCACGATGGCGAGCGACGTCTCCGTCAGCCCAAGCCGAAGATCGCGGGTGCCGATGCGGAAGTCGCACGCCAGCGCAAGCTCCAGCCCGCCTCCGAACGCAAATCCGTGCAGGACCGCGATGGTCGGCTGCGGCAGGCGCGCGACGCGATCGAACGCCTCGCGCGTCAGGCTCACGTTGCGCCGCACCTCGTCGGGCCCCAAGCCGCGCCGCTCCTTCAGGTCCGCGCCCGCGCAGAACCCCTTGCCTTCCCCGCGCACGATCACGGCACGCACGCCGCGGTCGTCCGCGATTTCGCGTACGGCATCTTCCAGCGCGCGGAGCAGCGCGTAATTGAGCGCGTTCATCGCATCCGGCCGATTCAGGACGAGCTCCGCGATCCCGTCGTCTCCCCTGTGCCACACAATCGGCTGTTCCACGGCCGTCTCCCCTCTCAAACCGGATACACCGGATGCTTCCGGTGCCCGAACGCGACCGATTTCCCTTCGTACATCGCAAATCGGCGGATGAGTTCGTCCCGGAGTTCATCCGCGTCCACGATGTGGTCCACCACGAGTTCGGACGCCAGGCGGTAAATGTCGATGTCGCGCCGGTACTCCTCACGCTTCTCCTTCACAAACGCGGACCGCTCGGGCTCCTCCAGTTCCGCAATCTTGTTGGCGTAGACCGCGTTCACGGCCGCCTCCGGCCCCATGACGGCGATCTCGGCGGTGGGCAGCGCGATGCAGACGTCCGGCTCAAACGCAGGCCCCGCCATCGCGTACAGCCCCGCGCCGTACGCCTTGCGCACGATGACGGAGATCTTCGGCACGGTGGCCTCCGACATCGCGGCGATGAGCTTGGCCCCGTGGCGAATGATGCCCTGGCGCTCCACCTTCGTCCCAATCATGAACCCGGGCACGTCCGCCAGGAAGAGGAGGGGGATATGGAAGGCGTCGCACAGCGCAATGAAGCGCGCCGCTTTGTCCGCGGAGTCGACGAACAGCACGCCACCCTTGACGCGCGGCTGATTCGCGATGATGCCGACCGGCCGCCCCCCGATGCGCGCGAGCCCCGTGATGATCTCCTGCGCGAACAGCGCCTTGACTTCGAACCACGAGCCCTCGTCGATCAGCCGATCAATGAGGTCGTACATGTTGAACGGCACGTTCGGGTTCTTCGGCACAATCTCCGACGCGCTTCGCGTTGCGGGGGCCGGATCGCGCGGGTCCTCCATGGGTGGACACCCGAGGTACGAATCCGGCATGTAGCGCAGGTACCGCCTGCAGGCCTCGATGGCGCTCGGCTCGTCTTGCACGAGCACGTCGCCACACCCGCTCACGGTGCAGTGCATGCGCGCACCGCCCATCTCTTCGAGCGTCACCTTTTCCCCGATGACCATCTCCGCCATGCGCGGCGAGCCCAGGTACATACTCGCGTTGCCTTCGACCATGATGACGAGATCGCAGAAGGCGGGAATGTACGCGCCGCCGGCGGCAGACGGGCCGAAAAGCAGGCAGATCTGCGGGATGTGGCCGCTCAGGCGGACTTCGTTGTAAAAGATTCGCCCTGCGCCTCGCCTGCCGGGAAACATCTCGACCTGGTCCGTGATCCGCGCGCCCGCCGAATCCACGAGGTAGATCAACGGGATGTGCAGCTTCTCCGCGGTCTCCTGGATGCGGACGATCTTCTCGACCGTCCGCGCGCCCCAGCTTCCCGCCTTGACCGTGCTGTCGTTGGCCATGATGGCGACCTTCCGCCCGTGGATGCGCCCGATGCCGGTCACCACGCCATCCGCCGGCAGATCGTCCGCCGCGCAGTTCGCATACAGGCCGTCCTCCACCTCCAGGCCGTCGTCCAGGAGCAGCCTGAGTCGTTCGCGGACAAACAGCTTGCCCTGCTCTCGATTTTTCTCGTGATACTTCGCCGCGCCGCCCGCTGTCGCGCGCGCTCGCATCTGTTCCAACCGCTCGTCCGCCACGGCGTCAACCCTCCCTCACGTTGTCTGACATGCACTTCTCGCGACTTGTCGCGCGTGGCTCGCCAACGGCCTCCCAAGCTTCCCCTCCAACCAGGCGACGACGCCCAGATACCGCTCGGCGTCGATGCCCGTCTCCGCGCCCATGCCGTGAAGGAGATAGAGGACGTCTTCCAGGGCCACGTTTCCCGATGCGCCGGGCGCGTATGGGCAACCGCCGAGCCCCCCGATGGATCCGTCAAACCGCCGCACCCCCGCGACAAAGCCCGCGTAGAGGTTGGCGATGGCCATCCCGCGCGTGTCGTGGAAGTGGAGCGAAACGCGATCCAGAGGCACGATGCGCTCCACCTCGCGCACGACCTCCGCCACCTGCGTGGGTACCGCCACGCCGATGGTGTCGCCGAGCGCCACCTCGTCGACGCCAAGCTCCAGCAGGCGCTCGACCACGGAGAGGACCTGCGACACTGGCACCTTCCCCTCGTACGGGCAGCCGAAAACGGTGGACACGTACCCACGCACCACGAGCCCCTCCGCCTTGGCCCCTTCAATCACGGGGCGCAGCACGGGATACGTCTCCGCGATGGTCTTGTTGATGTTCTTCAAGTTGTGCGACTCACTCGCCGACATGAACACGTGCACCGCGTCCACCTTCGCCGCAAGCGCCCTTGCGAGCCCGCGCTCGTTCGGCACGAGCGCCGACAGCTCCACGCCGGGCCTGCGCCGAATCCGCGCGAACACCTCGCCAGCGTCCGCCAGCTGCGGGATCCACTTCGGATGCACGAACGAAGAGACTTCGATGGACCGAAGCCCTGCGTCCATCAGCCGCTCCACGAGCTCCACCTTGACCGCCGTGTCGATCACGCCCGGCTCATTCTGCAGCCCGTCACGCGGCCCGACCTCGCGCAGCCACACGCGTTCTCCCATGCGATCGCCCTCTTCCGCGTCAGCTTTCCAGTCGGACGAGATCGTCCCCTTCGTTGACGAAGTCGCCCTCGTTCACCAACACTTCGGCCACCACACCGGCCTGTTCGGCCGGAATGGGGATCTCCATCTTCATCGACTCGAGCACGACGACGTCCTGCCCCGCCTCGACGCGTTGGCCCGGCTGAGCCAGCACGCGGAGCACGATGCCCGCCATCGTTGCCTGCACAGTTGCCATGACGCACCCTCCTCAACGCTTCCCCCAGGATTCCAAAAAGTCGGTCGTGGTGTCCCCCGCGGCGAACCGATCCGAGGCGACGACGGTCCGAAGCAGCGGCAGGTTCGAGCGGATGCCTTCCATGACATACGCGTCAAGCGCCTGCTTCATGCGATCGATGGCCTCGGCCCGGTCCCGGCCGTGGGCGATGAGCTTGCCGATCATCGGATCGTAAAACGGCGTGATCTCCGAGCCCGATTCCACGCCCACGTCGTTGCGGATGCCCTCGCCTTCGGGCAACACCATGCGCGCGATGGTGCCCGGGGACGGCAGCATCTTCTCGGGATCTTCGGCGTACACCCGGCACTCAATCGCGTGGCCGTCCCGGCGGATGTCGTCCTGACCAAACCCGAGCGGCTCGCCTGCGGCGACGCGAAGCTGCCATTCGACGAGATCGAGCCCGGTGATCATCTCGGTGACGGGGTGTTCGACCTGCAGGCGCGTGTTCATCTCGAGGAAATAAAAATGCTTCTCCTCATCGACGAGAAATTCGAGCGTGCCCGCATTCTCATAGCAGATGGTCCGGCAGATGGCGAGCGCCGCCTCTCCCATCCTCCGCCGAAGCGCCTCGTCGACAAACGGGGACGGCGCCTCCTCGACGACCTTCTGGTGGCGCCGCTGGATGGAGCACTCGCGCTCCCACAGATAGACGCCGTGGCCCTGTCCGTCGCACAAGACCTGGATCTCCACGTGTCGCGGCCTTTGCACGCGCTTCTCCAAAAACATCTCGCCGTTGCCGAAGTACGCCTTGGCGCGCGCGGAGTTTGACGCGAACGCCTTGCGCAGCTCCTCCTCCGAGTTCACCACCTGCATGCCAATGCCGCCGCCGCCGTACGACGCCTTGAGCATCACCGGATAGCCGATCTCGGCCGCAATGCGCGCAGCCTCGTCGGCGCTCGCCACCGCGCCCTCGCTCCCTGGCACGACGGGAGCTCCCGCGCGTTTCACCGTCTCCCGCGCCGCCACCTTGCTGCCCATGGCCGCAATGGCTTCGGGCGAAGGCCCGATGAAGCGGATGCCCCGTTCCATCGCGGCTCGCGCAAAATCGGCGTTTTCGCTCAGCAGTCCGTAGCCCGGGTGAATGGCCTCGGCGCCAGTCTGCTCGGCCGCCTGCAGGATGGCCTCGATGTTCAGGTAGCTCTTCGCCACCGGCGCCTCTCCAATGCGTACGGCCTCGTCGGCCTCGCGGACGTGAAGCGCTTTCTCGTCCGCGTCGGAATAGACGGCGACGGTCGCGATGCCGAGGCGCCTGCAGGTGCGAATGATGCGCCTTGCGATTTCGCCCCGGTTGGCAATCAACACCTTGGCGAACATGCCGCCCCCTCCTAACAGCCCAACTGGCGCGCGATGACCAGACGCTGAATCTCCGACGTGCCCTCGCCAATCTCAATCAGCTTCGCGTCGCGATAGTGGCGCTCCACCGGGTATTCGCACATGTAGCCGTATCCACCCAGGATCTGAATCGCCTGCTCGCAGGTCCGCGAGCACATCTCGGACGCAAACAGCTTGGCGTAGGATGCCTCCAGCGTGTACGGCCGGCCCTGATCCTTCAGCCACGCCGCCTTCATCACTGCGTTCCGGGCGAGATCGATGTGCATGGCCATGTCGGCAAGCTTGTGCTGAATCGCCTGGAACTTGCTGATGGCCTGCCCGAACTGCACCCGCGTCTTGGCGTACGCGAGCGCCGTCTCGAACGCCGCCCTCGCAATCCCGACCGCCAGCGCCGCGATGGCGACGCGCCCGCCGTCCAGCGTCGAGAGGAACTGCTTGAACCCGGCATTCAGCGGGCCGAGCAGGTTCTCCTTCGGGACGCGGACGTGATCGAGAATCAGTTCCACCGTGTTGGACGCCCGCATGCCCAGTTTCTCATACGGCTTGCTTACGGAGAAGCCCTCGGCATCCGTCGGCACGATGAACGCGCTGATGCCGCGCGACGCCGGATCCGTCACCGCGGTGAGCACGACGTACTTCGCATAGCCGCCGTTCGTGTTGAAGATCTTGTTGCCGGTGATGACCCATTCGTCGCCTTCCAGGACAGCCGTCGTCCGCGTCCCTCCGGCGTCCGATCCGGCGCCAGGCTCCGTCAGGCCAAACGCACCGAGCGCCTCGCCGCGCGCCATGGGGACGAGGTACTGCTGCTTCTGCTCCTCCGTCCCGTAGAGCAGAATGGGCGTGCACGCGAGCGACACGTGTGCCTCGTAGCTGAGCCCCGTTCCGCCGCACGCCCGACCAATCTCCTCCACGGCCAGGCAGTACGAGATCATGTCGGCGCCCGCGCCGCCGTACTTCTCCGGGATGGGCAGGCCGAGGAAGCCGAGCTCGCCCATCTTGCGAAACACCTCGATGGGGAAGTGCTCGGTCTTATCCCACTCCGCGGCGTGCGGCGCGATCTCGGCCTCCGCAAACTCGCGCACCGTATCCCGAATCATCTTTTGTTCCGAGGTGAGATCAAAGTCCACGCGGTCCCTCTCCCTTCGCTCTCACCTTTCACTGTAGCCGAATAAGCAAGCGCTTGCAATCAATTTTGAAACGCACAGTTTGCCACAATCGCTAGGGATGCCGCCATTCCTTTCCGATCGATTCGGTCATTCACCGCCCGGCGCGCGCTCGCGCAGATCGTGCAGAAGACGTTCCACGATCTCCCAGTCCTCCAGGCCGGTGACGTCTCCCTTCACTTCGCCCGTCTGCAGGATCTCGCGCAACATTCGCCGCAGGATCTTGCCCGACCGCGTCTTGGGCATGGCCTCCACGAAGTACACGCGCGCCGGCCGCGCAAACGAACCGATGTCCGCCACGACGCGCGCCTTCAGTTCCTCCTCCAGGTCGCTCTTTGGTTCCCACCCGCGCTCGAGGGTCACGAACGCCACCGGGACCTGTCCCTTCAAGTCGTCAGGCTCGCCCACGACCGCCGCCTCCACCACGGCCGGATGCTGGATGAGCGAACTCTCCATTTCCATCGTGCTGATGCGGTGGCCCGACACGTTGATCACGTCGTCGACCCGGCCGAGCACCCAGAAGTGGCCGTCTGCATCCCGCACCGCGCTGTCGCCGGTGAAGTAAAGGCCTGGCATGCGCGAGAAGTACGCGTTCAGGTAGAGGCTCCGATCGCCGTACACGTCGCGCGCGAGCGACGGGAACGGACGGCGGATGACAAGGTATCCAGGCACACCGTCCGGCACCTCTCGGCCCTGTTCGTCCACCACGGCGAGATCATGCCCAAAGAACGGGACGCCGCACGAGCCGGGCTTCATCGGCACCGCGCCGGGCAACAGCGCGAGCGGCGTCCCGCCCGTCTCCGTCTGACCCCAGGTGTTGTTGATGACGGCGACGTCACCGCCGACGACGCGCCGCACCCAGTGCCACGCCTCCGGGTTGAACGGCTCGCCGACCGAGACCAAAAGCTCGAGTGACGACAGATCGTAGGGCCGCGCGACGTCCTCGCCGTGTTTCATCATCATGCGGTACGCGGTGGGCGCCGAGAACAGCTTGTTCACGCGGTAGCGCTCAATCATCTCGTACAGCCTGCCGGGTTTAGGCCAATCCAGCGCGCCCTCGTACAGAAGCGTCGTGGTGCCCGAGGCGAGGCCGCCCACCAACACGAAGATGTGCGATGTCAGCCAGCCGATGTCCGCCGTGTTCCAGTACACGTCTTCGGGCCGCAGATCGAGCTGATACTTCGTGTACGCATACGTCCCGAGCAGAAATCCGCCGCCGGCGTGAACGATGCCTTTGGGGCGACCGGTGGTCCCGCTCGTGAAGATGAGGAAGGCGGGCTCGTTCGCCTCCAGCACGGCGGGAGGGCAGTCCCGGGATGCGCCCTCGACGAGCGACTCAAAGTCGAGATCGCGCCCGGGCGTCATCGGCGTGTCGAGATCGGGCAGACGCCGGTAGACGATGACGTGCTCCACCGTCTCGACGCCTTCAAGCGCCCGGTCGACAGTTTCCTTCAACCGCAGCACCCGGCCGCGCCTGAGGCTGCCGTTGGCGCAGATGACGGCCTTCGCGCCGCACCGCACAATCCGCTCGCGCAGCGCCTCGGCGGAGAACCCCGCAAACACCGTGTTGTAGAGCACGCCGATGCGCAGACACGCCAAGAGCGCGACGTAGGTCTCGATGAGGTTCTGCATGTACACGCAGACCACGTCGCCCTGGCGCAGCCCGAGATCTTTGAGCGCGTTCGCAAACCGGGACACGGCGTCCTGCAACTGGAGGTAGGTGACGCTGCGGCGCTCGCCGTCCTCCCCTTCGAAGAAAAGCGCCACCTTGTTGCGGTACATCGGGTGCTTCGCGTGCCGATCCACGCAGTTCTCGCAGACGTTGATGTAGCTGCCGGGAAAGAACTGAAAGTCGGGAAGCTCGCCCGCGATGACCGTCTTCCCGCGCTGCTGCCAGACCAACTCGTCGGCGATCTCGTCCCAGAATGCCGCCGGATCGTCGATGGACGCCTGATATCCCGCGCGGTACTCGTCGTAGCTCGAGAGATACGACCGGGCCGCGTAGGCCTCCGGTGGCGGGATGAGCCTTGCGCTCGCAATCATGCTCAACACTTCGTCTGCCACGAGGATCCCTCCTCAAAGGTGATGGCCGCGTCCGTGCGTCAATGCGAAAGGCGCTCCACGACCATGGCGACGCCCTGTCCGCCGCCGATGCACAGCGTGGCGAGGCCGAAACGGCCGCCTCGGCGCTCGAGCTCGTACAGGAGCGTGACCAGGATGCGCGCTCCGCTCGCGCCGATGGGATGACCGAGCGCGATGGCGCCGCCGTTCACGTTCAACTTGTCATCCGGGAACGACAGCTCGCGAGCCACCGCGAGCGCCTGGGCCGCAAACGCCTCGTTCGCCTCGATGAGGTCGAGGTCGTCCACGGAAAGCCCGGCCCGGTTGAGCGCCCGGCGCGTCGCCTCGATGGGGCCGAGGCCCATCACGCTCGGGTCAAGACCGACGCTCGCGTAGCTGACAATGCGCGCCATCGGTTTCACGCCAAGCTCCTCGGCGCGATCCCGGCCGAGTACCAGCATGGCGGCCGCGCCGTCGTTGATGCCCGAGCTGTTGCCGGCGGTCACGGTGCCGTCTGCCTGAAACGCGGGCCGTAGTTTCGCCAACGCCTCATACGTCGTGTCGGGGCGCGGATGTTCGTCGCGGTCGACCAAGGTCGGATCACCCTTCTGCCGCGGCACGGAGACGGGCACAATCTCCTCTGTGAAGCGGCCTTGCTCCATCGCTTCCTTGGCGCGCATCTGGCTCCTGAGCGCGAAACGGTCCTGATCCTCCCGGCTGATGCGGTGGCGGTTCGCCACGTTTTCGGCGGTGACGCCCATGTGGATGTCGCAAAACGCGCACCACAGGCCGTCCCGGATCATGCTGTCGACGACTTCGCGGTGGCCCATGCGATACCCCTCGCGCGCCCCGGGCAGCAAATACGGCGCATTCGACATCGACTCCATGCCGCCCGCCACCAGGACGCCCGCGTCCCCGGCGCGGACGGCCTGCGCCGCGAGCATGACCGACTTCAGGCCGGATCCGCACACCATGTTCACCGTTGTCGCCGGAATATCTTCGGGGATCCCCGCCCGCATCGCGGCTTGCCGCGCGGGATTCTGGCCAAGGCCCGCCTGGAGCACGTTGCCCATCACGACTTCGTCCACCGCTTTCGCCTCAACCCCTGCGCGCCGCAGCGACTCCCGGATGACGGCCGCACCGAGATCCGGCGCGGAAAGCGGCGAGAGACTGCCCTGGAACGTTCCGATGGGCGTCCGCACCGCCCCTGCAATCACCACGTCTTGCACATGCCATCCCTCCTGATGTAGCCAGTTGTCACTCGACGTCCATCACTCGAGCGCCCTCGGGCGGAATGCGGAGTTCGGGTTCGGTGATGCGCTGCACCTCTTCCACGGTGTGGCCGGGCGCCACCTCGCGCAGGACAAGCCCTTGCTCCGTCACGTCCATCACGGCGTAGTCCGTGATGATTCGGTGCACCACCCTCCGGCCCGTGAGCGGCAGACGGCAGGTCTTCAGGATTTTCGGCTGGCCGTCCTTGTTCACGTGCTCCATCGTGACCACGACGCGCCTCGCGCCGTGGACGAGATCCATCGCGCCACCCATGCCCTTGACCATCTTGCCAGGGATCATCCAGTTGGCGAGATCGCCAAACTCGGAGACCTCCATGGCGCCGAGGATGGCAATGTCGATGTGGCCGCCGCGCACCATGGCGAACGACTCCGCGCTGTCCACGAACGCCGCGCCCGGCACGGCGGTGACCGTCTCCTTGCCTGCGTTGATGAGATCCGGATCTTCCTCGCCGTCGTACGGATAGGGGCCGATGCCGATTAGCCCGTTTTCGGAGTGAAGCATCACCCCGCGGCTGGGATCGAGGTAGTTGGCCGCGAGGGTCGGCATGCCGATGCCGAGGTTGACGTAGTCGCCGTCGCGAATTTCCTGGACGGCCCGCCGGACGATTTGATCGCGCGTGAGCGGCATCCACCATCACCTTTCCTTTCACAGCGTCATGCCTGAGGACGCGGCCGGACAGTCCGCCGCTCAATTCGCTTGATGGGGTTCGGATTCACCACAATTCGGTTGACGTAGATGCTTGGAGTGTGAATGAAATTTGGGTCGAGCTCGCCGGGCTCCACAAGTTCCTCCACCTCGACGATGGTGACCTTCGCGGCCGTCGCCATGACCGGGTTGAAGTTGCGCTCCGTCTCGTGATAGATGACGTTGCCGAGCTTGTCGGCCTTCCAGCCCTTGATGAGCGCAAAATCTCCCGTGATGGCCCGTTCCAGCACGTACTCTCGCCCGTCGAACGCCCGTACCTCCTTGCCCTCGGCGACGGTGGTCCCAACGCCGGTGGCCGTGTAGAACGCCGGGATGCCCGCGCCGCCGGCGCGAATGCGCTCGGCGAGCGTCCCCTGCGGAACCAGTTCCACCTCGAGCTCGCCGCTCAAAAACTGGCGCTCGAACGTCTTGTTCTCCCCGACGTACGAAGAGACCATCTTGCGGATCTGCCGCGTCTGAAGCAAGATGCCAAGCCCCCAATCGTCCACGCCGCAGTTGTTGCTGACGCAGACGAGATCGGACACGCCCCGATCCCGCAGGGCCTCAATGAGCGCCATGGGAATGCCGCACAATCCGAAGCCGCCGACGAGCAGCGTGGCGCCGCTCGCTATGTCCGCGACCGCCGCTTCCGCCGACTCGTACACCTTGTTTGAACGCATGAACCTCACTCCCATTCGACCAAGACGCGACGCGCCGTGGTGCATCCAGAACGAGTAAGCGTTTTCATTCTAACAGAAGCGCGAGTAGGCGCGCTAGACCAAAGAAGGCGGCGTTCCGCGGCTCCGCGCCGCGATGTCCAGGCGCATTCCAGGCCTCGGCGCGGCCCTCGCGAGAGCCGCACCTGGCCTTGGCACCGGCGCCTTACACAGACCTCACCACATCGAGGAAGTTGCCGCGGAACAACCTTTCGACCACGCGTTCGATCTCGTCGCGCGTCACGCGCCACCCTTCCTCGGCCAATTTCGTATACTTGTGTACCAATACATCCACTGCGAGCGCGCGGGCGTTCTTCCACTTGTACACCAGGTGTTCCAAGACACGCGCATCCGAGTGCTGCAGGACGAACGTGGGGCCCAGGAGTTCCAGGCGCAGCGCGGAAATCTCGCGCGTCAGCGTGTCCGTGTTCACGAACCACCAGCAGCCGAACGGGATCACGTTCGCAAACTTGCGGGCCAACACGACCAGCTCGTGCTGGTCCTCGCGCGACAACACCGTGACGAGGAAGCGCACATCGGGGTTCGAGGCGGCGAGGCGCTCGACTGCTGCGAGGTTGGCCCGCCCGCTGGCGTCACCTGCCTCCCTGAGCCTCGGGTTCACCCGCCTGCGCACCCCTATCATGAGCGCAAGGGGCAGGCCATTCGAGCGACAAGCCGGCAGGATGCACGCGTCGAGCACGCGGCCGGAGGCCTCTTTGCTCGGGTAGGTGAACTCGGGCGGCGCCGAGAATGCCAGGTAAACAGGCCGCATTCGGCCAATCCAGTCCTTGAGAAAGCGGCGCACCTCGGCGAGATCGGGCGCGTCCGCGGCCGGAGACACCGAGACGCCCGCGGCGGCGAGACAAGTCCGAAGGGCGCCCCAGTCCCCGAGAAAGGGATCCAGGCGCAGCGCGGCGAGAAAGCGCGGATGAACCGGGTCTCCCTTCAGCCAGTGCGCGCGTTCGGCGGGATCGAGTGGATCGTTCGTCATGACCACCTGATCCACGCCCGCGAGTTGAAACACGCGTTCGGCGTATGGCTCGCTCGGCTCGTGCTGCAGCGCTTCCCGAAGCCCTTCGATCCCGCCCTGTTTCAGATCCACGCCGAACGCCTGGGCGATGGCCACCACGCCCATCGCCGCCTCGGACAGGGGACTCGTGCGGGCAAAGATCTGCTCGTACACCCACGCCGCCTGTTCCCGAAGGGGCAGTCCGTAGAACCACTCCGGTGAGCGGCCGCCCGCGCGGATGGCTTCCGCGATCAGGTAGTGATAGGTCAGGACGTGATCGGCGCCGGAGCGCCAGAGCGAGGAGAACGAGGGCGGAAACAGGTGCGTGTGCATGTCGATAACCCGAACTCGATCGACGGCTTCCCGCACCCAGGTCGAGATGGATGATTCCATGAGCACACCTCCTGGCCCGATTGTATCACGCTGCCTTCGGGAGGGAGGTGGGCGTTTCCACATGAGTTTCAGCGCCGTGTCAGCCAGCGAGCAAAGCCCGCCTGGCAGGCGGCCAGCTTTTCCAGCATCGGCCGATCCAGAAGCGAACGAGCGGGTTTGGGGTTCATCTCAATCATCCGGACGCTTCCGTCCTCCTCGACGGCCATGTCGAAGCCGACGAGACCGAGCGTCGGATACCGGCGGGACAGCGCTTCGGCAATCGTTTGGGCCGCGCGGACGAGTGACTCCACGGGTACTTCCTTGCCTTCCCGCTTGGCCGCGGATACAAGCCGTTCAAGCGTCCACCGCTCTCCGCCCGCGATGATGTTGGTCACCACGCCGTCCGGCGCGGCGAGCTTCGGCACGACGCCAATGAGCTGCCATTCACCCTGGTGGTCCCGGTGCAACACCACGCGAAAGTCGACCTTGCGCCCGCCTACACGCAGGAGGCGAAGCCCCCGCTGCACCAGATACCTGCCTCGGAGCGAGCGCACAAAGGTGGCGAGGTGCGGCCGGTCCATCACCCGCTCCCAGTTCCGCACGCGGCCAAAGCGGCGATCCGCCCGAGCCCGCACGCGATCTCTGCCAAGGAGTTCCAGGCGGTGCACGTTGACGCCGCCGTAGCCACCGCTCGGCTTGACGTAGACGGTTCGCCAGCGCTCGAGCGCTCGCCACAGCGCCTCGGCAGTGGTCAACGCCTCCGTCTCAGGCGCAAGGTGGTCCAACTGGGCCCGCTGCAAGAAGCGAATCATCTGCCACTTTCCGGGCAGCATCGGGTTGAAGAGCGGCACGCCTCGGCGATGCGCCTCCGCCCTGAGCGGCGCGCTGTAGCCCTTGACTGCGAGATGCACATACACGTTTTCGTACACGACGTCGGGAAATCGCAGCGAGACGGGTTCCCAGTCCCCGTCCGGCCGGTCGGGATCGACAGGAGCGAAGGCCGAGAGGCGCGACCAGTCCGCCTGTCGGCCGGGATCAAACAGACATACCCGAAGGCCGTGCCGCCTGGCCGCACGCGCGATGCGCCGGTAATGGGCGCCAGGGCGCGCGCCGCGGCCTTGTCGCGGTACGGCCGTGGTGGCAATGCCGAGCCACAGTGCTTGTTGATGATTGGCCACGCGAATCCCCTCGCATTCGATTCATGGTATGCGAGAGGTTCCTTGCGTGCGAAAGGCGCAACCGCCCGGGCGACATCGCGTTTTTGATTCATTTGCGGTATTCTACGGTCACCTTGGTGTGAATCCCGCCGCGAATGGTGAAGTCGCCCACAACCTTTGCGTAGTGCGGCTCTGCGGCGGCCACGAAGTCGTTCAGAATGCGGTTCACGCAGTCCTCGTGGTAGCTCGCCTCGTTTCGGTAGCTCCACAGGTACAGCTTCAGCGACTTGAGCTCCACCAACTTCTGATCCGGCTCATACTGGATGTAAATGGTGGCGAAATCAGGCTGGCCCGTCATGGGGCACAGCGTCGTGAATTCCTGCGTCTCCATCTCCACCGTGTATCGGCGATCCGGATGCGGATTCGGCACGGTCACGAGCGTCTTTGAAGGCTGGTTCAACATGGAGAATCTCACCCCTTTGGCATTCTAACGTTCGAGTTGCGCGCGGACAAGCGAGGAGGTTCAACCGATGCGCAATCCACCCGACATTCCGACCGCCTTCGTGCAGCAGATGGAGCATTGGCTGGGCTCCGAAGCTCGAGATCTGATCGCTGCCCTCTCCGACAAGCCCTGGCGCGGGCTTCGCTACGCGGCCGTCGCGCGGCCGCACGGTGATCTGCCGCAAAGCCTCGCGCCGTTCTTGGGCGACGGCGTCCCGTGGGCATCGGACGGCTTTTACCTCAACCCGGGCCCGTCGCTCGGCTACACGGTGCTCCATCAAGCTGGATCCTTTTACCTTCAGGATCCATCCGCGATGGCCGTCGCGGTCGCGCTCGATCCTCAACCGGGCGAGCGAATCCTCGACCTTTGCGCTGCGCCCGGCGGCAAGACGACGTACGCGGCGCTTTTGGCGGCGCGGCGCGGCGGCGCACAGCTCGTCGCCAACGACATCCACCGCGATCGCGTCCTCGCCCTCGCCGAGAACGTCGAGCGCGTCGGCGCGCCGTGCGCCATCACCAACGAATCTCCCGATGCGCTCGCCGAGGCGTGGCCGCAGGCGTTCGACGCCATCGTGGTGGACGCACCGTGCTCCGGCGAAGGCATGTTTCGCAAGGATCCTGCCGTGCGCGCAGAATGGCGGCCCGATGCGCCTGAACGGTTCCAGGCGCTGCAAAAGGACATTCTGCGCCACGCGCTCATCATGCTCAAGCCGGGCGGGCGGCTGGTGTATTCGACGTGCACGCTGAATCCGCTGGAAAACGAACAAGTGGTGCTGTGGCTCCTCGAGCACTATCCTGTGGAGTTGGAGCCGCTGCCGGACTGGTTCGAGTGGCGCCCTGCACGGAGCGACTGGGCGGGAAATCGCGAGGAGGTTCGGCTCGCCAAGCGCCTCTGGCCCCACCTCGGGCGAGGTGAGGGGCACTTCGTGGCGCGCTTGCGCCTGTGTGAACCCGTGGCCGACAAGCCCCGCAGGCGCTCCAAAACCGCGACTCCATCAACCGACAAGGCATGGGATGGGTGGCTGGCGTCGCTTGTGACGGAGGTGCCTCCCGCGTGGCGGCGAACCTCCGTCCGCAAGACCATCGTGTTCGCCGACGCGCTTGGCGATCTCGCCGTGCCCTCCCTCCGCGTCCTGCGGCCAGGGCCACCGCTCGCCGAGCGCAAGGGACAGGTGTTCGTCCCGCATCACGCGGCATCGCGCCTGCTTCCTGTGGGCTTGTTCCGAGCCACGGTCGAGATCGACGAAGAAGCCGCCATCCGGTACCTGGCCGGAGAGGCGCTCACGGCGCCGGGCGGGCTCGATCTCGAAGCCCCCTTTTGCGCCGTGGCCCATGAGGGATTTCACCTGGGGTTTGCCAAGCGAGCGCCGGGGCGCCTCAACAACCTCTATCCAAGAGGCCTTCGCTCCACGCGCATTGAATCGCTTGCCGCGCTCGCAGGAGCCGTCGCGTCTTCATCGTAGACGTAAAACCCTTCGCCGCTCTTCCGCCCGAGCTTTCCCGCGCGCACCATCTGGCGCAAAAGGCGCGGCGGAAGGTAGCGGCTGTCCCCGGTCTCGCGCGCGAGTTTCTCGCTGATGGCCAGGACGTGATCGAGCCCCATGCGATCCGCCAGCTGCAGGGGGCCCACGGGGTGCTGCAGCGCGAGCCGCATGGCTTCATCGATGTCGCTCGCGCTGGCGACGCCCTCCTGCAGCGCGCGAATGCCCTCATGAATGAACGGAATGAGGAGGCGCTGCACGAGAAAGGGCGGCACATCAATGGTCTGAATGGGCGTGAGCCCTGCGCGCCTGCAGAATCGCAGCGCAAGCTCGTGCGCCTCCTCGCAAGTGACATATCCGCGCACCACCTCGACGACGCGCGACGACGTGGGCGGCTGGGGAAAATGAAGTCCGAGGAACCATTCCGGCCGGGAGGTGGCGCCGGAAAGTTCCGTGATGGAAATCGTCGATGTGGTGGTGGCCAACACGGCCCTACCTGGGGCGAACCCATCAATGTCGCGCCACACGGCCAACTTGGCCTGGAGGTCCTCCGGAATCGCTTCAATGACGAGGTCGGCCGCGCAGGCGGACTCGAGCCGAGGGACCGTGCGGATGCGCCGAAGGACCTCCTCCATCTCGCCCGGCGTCAGCCCGTAGTGGCGCGAGCGTGCGGCCAACCGCTGTCCCATGTGAAGAAGCGAGCGCTCGAGGACCTCTTCGTCAGCGTCATACAGATGCACCCGCATACCGCCCAACGCGGCCGCCATCGCGACGCCGCGGCCGATGAAGCCCGCCCCGATGACTCCGACGGTTTGAACGTCCACCGACCTTCCTCCTTCCGCCTAAGGCTTAGGCGGTTCCCTTTGACTGCAAGGGTTGCATAAGAAACGCGAGTAAATCTAAACCTGTAAAGTGCTGATGCGTACCCGTTCCCGATGGGAGGAGGACTTTGGATGCGCGACAGCATGGCGTATCTCATCGCGGCGGCCTGTTTCGCCGCATACCTCACCTGGCGCCTTTCGGATGGGCTCAGGCGCTCGTTGAAACAGCGTCATGGCGCCGACGATGAGCCCAAATCCTAGGGCTCTGGCCTGCGCGGGAGGGAGTCCTTCGCCAAGATTTCGCGGGCGCCGGTGACCTCGAGCACAGTTCCATTGACTTCCTGACCTTCTTCCCGCAAGAACCACTCCACCGCGCGGGCTACGTCTTCTCCGACCGGCGGCCGCAATCCTTCTTCCGTGCGCACATCTTTCACGTCTTCAATCATCCGCATCTTATCCTCGCCGCGAATGTCCCCCGGGCAGACCATGTTGGCCGTGATGCCGTACATGCGCTCCTCGCGCGCAATGGAACGTGTGAGGGCAGCCAGTCCAGATTTCGCCGCCGCGTACGCGGCCCGATAACGCCACCCGCGCGCCTCGCCCGCGCCGTCGTATCCGATGGTGACGAAGCGGCCAAACCGCCGCGCGCGCATGTCGTGCACCGTCGCTCGGTACAGCCAGAAGAAATTCGTCAGGTTCCCGTCCATCATCTGGCGCCACATGTCGTCGTCGTAGTCCGCGAGCGGCCTGCGCTCAAAAACGAACGGCCCGAAGTTGTGCACCACCGCGTCGATCCCGCCGAGCGCGCCCTTGGCAGCGGACACGGCACTCTGAATCGAGTCGCGGCTGAACAGGTCGCAGTGAATGGGAAGCGCGCGTTGACCCGTGGCCTCCACGCGGCTCGCGAGCGACACCGCTTCCTGTTGGCTCTTTCCGTATGTAAACGCCACGTCCCAGCCGCATTTCGCAAGCGTGAGCACCGTGCTGTAGCCGAGCCCCTTTGCGCCTGACGTGATCAACACCACTTTTGCCACGGCTTGTCCCCCTTTCGAGCCTGCGGTGGGGGGGTTGCCCCTCACCACCAGGCTCCCCACCACCAAGGTGCAAGTGCCAAAGCCACAGCCCATGGAATGAAAATGAGCGGCCAAAGCCACCACGCCGTCTCCGCGTCGAGCGATTGCGGCGCTTGATCCAATGTGCGAATATCAGCTTCTCCGTCGAAGGCCGTGAAGCGCGCGCCCGGCCGATACACGCGCAGATACATGCCGCGATCGTCCACGTGATGGAGCACGCCGCGGTGTACGCCGTTGTGCGTGTGCACGACGACAGGCCGGCCGATATAGTTTCGCGCGACACCGCGCAGGTCCGCCATCATCCATCCCTCCCTTGCCGCGTTTGTTGTACGGTACGCGCCAAGAGAGCCGAAGGAATGGACGAAACGGAAGGGCACCCGCGCAAAAGGGCGCGATCCTCGACCCAATTTCCACTCATTGTACGGGTTTTACAGGTGCGAAGCCAGCCCCAAACGCGGCAGGTATGGGGCTTCTTCGCAACGGCCTACGACCGTTCAACGCCACCTGATCACAGGGATCGCATTCGATCGTATACCCGCATGCACAGAAAGGCGCCCGCGAGAAATAGCGCCGGGACGAGGCCGAGCAACAGGCGGAAGCCCTCCACAGCACTTGGCGGTTCGACGCTCGCGCCCGCCCGGTAGCCCGAGACGGCGAAGAAGATGGCCATCACGGCGTACTGAAGGGACAAGCCGAGGCGCACGATGCATCCGTTTACGCCCAGGTACATCCCTTCGCGGCGCCGGCCTGTGCGGCGCGCGTCGAGATCGATCACCTCGGCCAGAAGCATGTTCAAGAGGACCATGAAACCAGCGACGGGGACGCCGAGCAAGAGTCCGGTTGCGAGCACGGAAGCGGGCGAACGATCGACGAGCAGGAGCGCCTCGATGCACGCGTACAGGGCGATGGCGACCATGGCCGAGCGGGAAGCGCCATACCGGATGGCCGCGCGAGCCCACACAAATGCGACGGGCATCGCGACGACGAAGATGCCGCCGAGAAAGAGCGAGTTCTGCAACGGGCTCAGCCGTACCACGTAGGACGTGTAGAACGAGGACGCGGTGGTAAAGAGCGTGGTGGTGAACTGGACGAGGAAACTCGCCACGACGTACCAGAGGAACGCTCGATTGCGGAATGTTTCCCAGAGCGCCTCTCGCCAGCGAAACGGCTCGACGGGATCGCCGGTTTCAAAGCTGCCCCAGAGCGACACGTACATGGAGGCGATGGCCACCGCGGCGAAGATCCACGCCATGCGGGACCAGCCGAGGGACTGACCGAGCGACTTCGACAGCGCGACGCCTGCGATGAGCCCGACGATGCCAAAGACCTGTTGAAGTGCCGACACGTAGGCGCGATCGCGCGGATCGGCGTACATCTCTGGGTAGAGCGCGTTCGCGTTGAGGGCGGCGAACGTGAAGGCGAGATCGAACAGGAATGTCATAGCGAGAAAGTACACGACGAGGCCGGCTTGCGTCAGGCGAGGCGGGGAGAACAGGAGCGCGAAGCACACGGCGTACGGGATGGATGCCACGGCGACGTACGGAATGCGCCGGCCGAAGCGCGTCTTGGTGCGGTCGCTCACGTGGCCCGCCACGAGGTTGAAAAGGGCGTTCAGCACCCCGTAGACGATGAGGCCGGTCGACAGCCGAACCGCGGACACCCCGTGATAGGCCACATAGTCATACACGGCCACCGCGTTGCACGCCTGCCACAGCATGTTGACGGCAATCTGGTTGGCTGCGTACGCGGTCTTCTTCGCAACCGACGGGCGCGGCCGGACGGAAGGTTGCAGACTCACCTGCGCCATGGTTCCGCCTCCGTTTCAGCTCCTGATGGCATCGGGAAAGAAGTGGAGTTGGCGAGGCGACAACACTTTAAACGCCTCTGCGAGCCGGCTGCCCCCCGCGTCATCCAGGAATCGTTTGGCCGCCTCCCGCGCCTGAAAGTCAAAGTAAGCCTTTAGCGCCGGCCATTCAGGCGTGGCAAACTGACTCTCATGGGCCTCGATAGCTCTGATTTTGCTGTGCCAATGATCCGTCACGTCGACAGCCGCATTCGGATACGCGCTTGCGTAAAACGCAAACATCGGCGGAACATACGCGGGCAGGGCTTGCGACACCTTGAGACTTGCGAGGCGAATGGCGCATTCCGCCACGGCGCGCCCCGTTTTGATGTGATCAGGATGGGCCTCGTAGGGCGTCCATGGATCCACGGTGACGACAACTTCGGGGCGAATGTCGAGCAGCACCGGCACGAGCTTCTCGACGACGTCCACCTCGGTGTACGAGCCGAGGTCTTCGAAACCGAATGCGATGTGTTCCTGGATACCGAGGACCGTACAGGCCGCCTCAAGTTCTTCCTGCCTCCGGTGGGCGAGATGGGCGGGATCGACCTCGCCTAACGCGCCGTGGCGCCCGTCCGTGACCGTCACCGAAACGACTCTGCATCCCTTGGCCACGAGCTTCGCCATCGTGCCGCCTGCGCCCACCTCGTTGTCATCTGGGTGTGGCCCTACAAACAGCGCGGACCGCACGTCATCAAGCGCTTTCAAACTCAGCAGCGCGCGCAAATCCATACGTCGTGTCCTCCCCGTCGAGTCGATGTCGTGACAAGGATTCGACGCCGGCGCGCGGAATCCTGTGCTTGTTCCGCCAGAGTGGGTTGTTTGGCCTTCGCAGAAAAAGCCAGTACAATGGGGGCGGAGGTGTCCGCACCATGAAATACCGCAGACTTGGAAAGAGCGGACTGAAGGTGTCCGAAATCGCGCTCGGCAGCTGGCTCACGTACGGAACCGTGACCGAGCGGGAACAGGCCATTGCCTGCGTCCATAGGGCATACGAGCTTGGGATCAACCACTTTGACTGCGCAAATGTGTACGGCGCAAAGCCCCACGCCGCGGAAGAAGTCATGCGCGAGGCGCTGGCGCCATTCCCGCGCGAGAGCTACGTGATCACGACGAAAGCGTTTTGGCCCGTCGGACAGGGGCCCAATGACCGCGGGCTCAGCAGGAAACACGTCGTGGAACAGGTGCATCAGAGCCTGAAGGCGCTCGGCGCGGACTACATCGACATTTTTTACTTCCACCGTTACGACGCGGAGACGGATCTCGAGGAAACCCTGCGCGCAGTGGACGATCTCATTGCGCAGGGCAAGATCCTGTACGCGGGGTTCAGCGAGTGGCCCGCGGACAAGATTGCGGAGGGCGTGCGGCTGCAACGGGAGCTCGGACTGCACAAGTTTGCCGCCAGCCAACCCATTTACAACATGTTTGAGCGGTACATTGAGGCGGCTGTCGTTCCCATCTGCGAGACGGCGGGCATCGGCCAGGTGGTGTTCTCTCCTCTCGCCCAAGGCGTGCTGACGGGCAAATATCGCAAGGGCCAACCAGCGCCGGCAGGTTCACGCCTCGCGACGCCGGGTGTCAACCAGTTCATGAAGGTGACGGACGAGATCCTGAGCAAGGTGGAGCAGCTGGAAGGCTTGGCGAACGAAGCTGGGCTTACGCTCGCGCAATTCGCCCTCGCGTGGACGCTGCGCCTGCCCAACGTGGCGAGCGCGCTTGTCGGCGCAAGCCGCCCAGAACAGGTGGAAGAAAACGCGAAGGCTTCAGGCATTGCGCTGAGTGAAGACGTGCTGGCGCGCGTTGAGCAGGTGCTCAACAGCTGAGGGCGCAATCGATGGAACTCGTCACGTTTGACGAAGCATGGGCGCGCCTTGAGCGCCATGTGCCCGCGACGATTAACATCCCAACCGACGTCTGGAATCCTGTGGAACCTCGATGGCTGACCCGCGATGTGTCGGCAGCCGTCGATCTCCCGCCGTTCTCTCGTTCCATGATGGACGGCTACGCCATCCACGCGGCGGACCTCCGGGGCGATGCCCCCCTCCGCGTGGTGGGCGACGTCCGCGCGGGTGACGCTTTGAGCGTCTCCGTGACACCAGGACAGGCCGTGCGCGTTCGCACGGGTGCCCCCGTGCCGCCAGGGACTGCGGCCGTGGTTCGCGAAGAGTGGGTGGCTGTGGAAGACGATGGGATTCGCCTGCTCCGGCCCGTGATCTCAGGGGAGTCCGTGCAGCCTCAGGGAGACGACGCGCGGCGCGGCGACGTCATAGCCCGCGCGGGTCAGCTTGTCGACGGCCAGACGCAGGCCGTCCTCCGCGCCGCGGGCGTACACCAATATACGTGCCCGCGGCCGCTCGCCGCGGCCGTGCTGGCGACGGGGTCCGAGTTGGTGACAGAGCCTCATGCGGAAGGCGGACCGCCGCCCGGTCACGTCTACGCGGCCACCGACGCGTTTCTCCAGTCCACCTTGTCTCGCCTCGGCGTCGAGATCGCCGCGGTTGAACATGCGCCTGACGATCTCGACGCGATTGTCTCCGCGGCGAAACGCCTCGCCGCGAAGGTGGATCTGCTCATCCTGACTGGCGGTGCTTCGGTCGGAGACGCGGACTACGCCAAGGCCGCCCTCGCAGCTCTCGACGTCGATGCTCCGCTTCTGTTTGAGCGCATCTGGATGCGGCCAGGCGCCCCAATGCTTGCGCGGCCCACGTCCAAGGGATTCGCGTTTGGCCTGTCGGGCAATCCGGCAGCGGCATATGTGCAGTTCCACGCGCTCGTGGTGCCGTTCGTGATGCGCTGGCTGGGTGTGCAAGGTGCGCGCCCTTTTCCACTCATGGCTGTCCTGGATGGCGACGTGCACATGAAACCGGTCAAACATACGCGCGTGCTCCGCGGCCGACTGCGCCTCCAGAGCGCCACGCTCATTTTTCAACCTGAGGACAAACAGTCTTCGGGAAGCCTGGCGGGTCTCGTGTCCACGAACGCCATCGCGAGGATGGACGGCCATCACCTTGCGCGGGGCGCGACCGTCCCGGTCGCCTGGACACGAGGATGGGTACCATCGCTCGGGTTGGTTTGAATTCCAGATACAGGCGTGGCGCGCGCGTCGCAAGATGGCTAAAATATGGAGGACAGGCCGATTTGTGCGAAACATCGCAGAGGTGAAGAAGATGAAGGTCAGAAAAGCGGTCATCCCGGCCGCGGGCTTTGGCACGCGTATGCTCCCGGCCACCAAGGCCGTGCCGAAAGAAATGCTGCCCATCCTGAACAAGCCATGCATCCAATATATCGTGGAAGAGGCTGTTTATTCTGGAATCGAAGAGATCCTCATCATCACCGGGCGAGCCAAGAAGGCCATCGAGGACCATTTCGACCGGTCGCCCGAGCTGGAACTGCACCTGGAGCAAAGTCGAAAGTCCAACATGCTGACTGAGGTGCAGGCCATCTCGGACTTGGTGAACATTCACTACGTGCGCCAGAAGACGCCACTCGGGTTGGGGCACGCCATTCTTTGTGCGCGATCGTTCGTGGGTGGGGAGCCATTTGCCGTGCTGCTCGGCGACGACATCATCCAGTCGGAAGAGCCGGTGGTCCGCCAGCTCATGAAACAATACGCAGATCCAGAGCGCGCTCTACTCGGTGTCCAACCCGTCCCGGCCGCGGACGTGTCGAAGTATGGAATCATTGAGCCAGCCCGCATCGTGGTGGGTCCAGAACCGTTCCCGGTCAGGCGACTCATCGAGAAGCCCAACGAGGCCGAAGCGCCTTCGAATTTCGCGGTGCTCGGACGATACATACTGCCTCCGTCGATCTTCGACGCGCTCGAGCAGACGCCCATCGGGCACGGCGGCGAACTCCAGCTCACCGACGCCCTGCAGAAGCTCGCCGCGATGGGCCTCGTCGATGCATATCAATTCGAAGGCGTCCGGCACGACATCGGCAACCTCGAAGGCTGGCTCAAGGCGAATTTGGCCTTTGGCCTGGAGGACCCGAAGCTTGCCGCTTCCATGCGCAAGTGGCTGATGGACGATCGCGTCCAGAGCCGCCTCGCGAACTACTGATCGAGATGTCCGGTGCCGAACTGGGGCGAGATCGGCGCCGGGCATTTGGATTTTATTGTTTTGGATGCTTTTTCTCTGGTTTCATTTACATAAAGGAGTCCCCCGAGGGCGCCTCGAAATCGAACGTTGTCGAAAACCTTCGATTTCGAGAGGATGGAGAGCATGAGACTTCGGAGCGCCCGGATGTTCGCCACCCTGACGCTCACCTTCGCCGCGCTCGGCCCCGCCACAGCGCTCGCGGCCGCAGTTCATCAGCCTGCCACGTACACCATTCGCCAGGGCGACACGCTGTACCGCATCGCGGAGGCTCGTCACCTGCCACTCACGGCTCTGGAACTCGCCAACCCCCAACTGTCCAATCCGAACCAGATCGCCGCAGGCCAGACGGTGACCCTGCCGACGACCTACACCGTCCAGCCCGGTGACACCATCTATCTCATCGCGCAGGCGCACAACCTCACGGTTTCGGCCATCCTGCAGGCAAATCCGGGAATCAACCCGCTGGACCTCATGGTCGGACAGACCTTGTTCCTGCCCATTCCCGCGGCCAACACGGCAGCCGTTCCCCCAACCTCGACAGGCACAGCGAGCTCAAGCGGAACCTCGGCCAGCTCGGATCCATCCACCTCCAGCCAGACCCCGGCCAATCTCGCACAGCTTCGACAGGAAATTCTGACGTATGCGAAATCGTTCCTCGGCACGCCTTACTGCTGGGGCGGAGACTCGCCCAAGACTGGCTTCGACTGCTCAGGATTTGTCGAGTACGTGTTCGGACACTTCGGAATCCAACTGCCGAGGGAGTCGCACGATCAGGCCACCGTGGGAACACCTGTAAGCCAGTCAAGCCTCCAACCGGGCGATCTTCTCTTTTTCAGCGATACAGACAGTTACGCTTCCCTGTACGCCAACCACGTGACGCACGTCGGCATTTATATGGGCAACGGGTCGATGATCGAGTCGTCGTCCGCTCACAACGGCGAAGGTGTCGTCATTGTGCAGAACGTGTTTCAAAATCCGTACTATGTGGCCCACTATGCTGGGGCGCGGGACGTGATCGGATCGTAAGAGTCCAACGGGCGGCCAAGGCACTGCCTCGGCCGCCCATCTTGATGTGGCGCTCGGGCGAGGCCGCGATGGATGTCGTCAACGAACGCCCCACCACACCACGCCTTTTCGGAACGCGATGATAGACAGCCCCACGAACACGACAATGATGCAGATGAGGTTCAAAACGGGAATGCCCACGCCCGCGTAAAAGTACGCGTAGACGGGGCTCATGCCAAACCCGCGAAACAGTTTGGCGTACCACACCGCCAAAATGATTCCAGAAAGCGTCCCCGTGAGGATGGTCACCCATGTGAACGAGTGACCGATGCCCGGCGGGGAGATGCCCACCCCGATGAGCGAGATGACGGTGGGCAGCAGGATCCACCACCCGCGCATGCCGATGGCGTTCAACATCTTAATCATTCCGTAGAAAGGAATCCAGGCCGCCCAAGGCTTGCTGACGCCCGTCTTCTTGAGCACCCGATAAAATACAATGGCCGCGTAGATATAGGTGGGTACGCCCACCACGACCATCGCAATCAGCATGATGCCGAAGACCCAAACCATCGCGTGCGGCGAAACCGCCATACATCCTCCCCCTGTCCCCCGACTCGAACGCCAGAAGTGCGTTCTCTCCTGACTATATCGGAGACAGGAAGAACGATCAATGTGTGGATTCCGAGGATTTTCTCGTCCATTCGAGGTGAATGGAGGAATCTCAAGCGCGCTCCACCCATTCCTGCAGGCGGGATCCCAAAAAGCGCGTCCTGGTCAATCGGCATTCGCGCGCATGAACAAAATACAGGTACACCTCCGGCTCCGTTCCAACGGCCTCCAGGACCGCCGCCGCATAGGTCGCCACCTGCGGTTCATACGCGCGGACCAAGCGGTCGATGTCAGCCGCATCCCTCGCCTGATCCGTCTTGTAGTCGATCACGGCATACCCACGCGCGTCCCGGATCAAGCAGTCGATGACCCCCTGCACCACCACCGGCGCCTGCTCGTCGCCGGTGCGCACGTCGACGCGGTAGAAGAACGGCTGCTCGCGGTACACCTCATCCGCCGTCAGGACGCGATGTCCCAGAGGGGAGGCAAAGAACGCGATGACGTCCGCAGGATCGAGCGCCGCCACCATGCGCGCATCCAACAGGCCTTGCTCGAGCAGCGCCTGCGCCGCGCGCACCACCTCGTCTGGGATCGCGTAGGCCTGCAAAGGCGCCCGCTGCATGAACGCGTGGAACGCCACGCCTCGCTCGCGAGGCGAAGCACCGGACGGGCGGACAAAGGCCGGATCGTCCAGCACACCTCCTGCAGGGCGCCCGTGCGCTTCAAGCTCTCGCTCGGCAAATAGGCGTCGGATGTCGGTGGCGGTGAGCTTGCTTGGCAGCGATACGCGAGGAGCCCGCTCGTGCGTCTCGATGCGCAAAGCGCGTTCCCACGACCCGCCTTGCCACAGGCGGCGCAGTTCGTCCGCCACCTCGTGGGCGCAGGGCAGTGGCGCCTTGCGCACGGGCGATGGCGGCTCACTGGCCGCCTGTCCCTGCGGCATGCCGTTGACCTCCACCTCGAGTTCGAAGCGAGCGCCGGAGACCTGAAGCACGGGGGCGCGAACCTCACCGGCCTCTTTCCGGAGCCACGCGCCGTCTGGATGGCGCATGAGTGCAGGCACGATCCAGGATGCGTAGGACTTCCCGTCGACAAGGGCCTCTGGTGTCAGGCGTCCCTCGTCGTCAAGGGCGTCCGCGGCATCCGCGAGTTTCGACACGTCGCCCGCGTGCCCCACCACCACGAGGCGCTCCTTGGCGCGCGTCAGCGCGACGTACAGGACCCTCGCCTCTTCTGTCCGCGAAGCCTCGAGGTTGGCGTGTTCCACGGCGATGGAAGGGATGGTCCTCCAGTGTACGCCCGCCTTTGGGTCGCGCATTGTCGCCCCAATCCCGAGCCGGCGATGCAGGGCGAGCGTACGCGGGTTATGCGGGAACTGCCGGCCCATCCCGAGTACGTACACGTGCGGAAACTCGAGCCCTTTTGAGCCGTGAATGGTCATGACCCCCACGCTGTCCCCGACCGCCCCTTGCGCGTGGCCGAGATCGACGTCCGCCTCCTCGAGCCCGCGCACCATGGCGAGAAAACGGTAGAGATCGCCGGCGTGAGGCGCGTGAGACTGTGCCAGTCGAATCAGCTGCTCGAGGTTCGCCGCGCGGACGGCGCCGCGCGGCATGGCGCGAAGATACAGGTCGATCTCGACCTCGCGGGCGATCTCGCGCAGGAGGTCTCCGGGCGCCAGCGTGCGGGCGAGGCCGCGCCAGCGCTCGAAGCGCTCCACCGCGGAGCGCAGTGCATCTCGCGCGGCCTGGTTGTCGCGCGCAGCTTCTCGCAGCGCGTGCCACAGCGGTCCGCGCGGGCGAACGAGCCGCGCGGCGGCGAGGTCCTCGTCGCAGAGACCCACAAACGGCGACTTGAGCGCCGCGGCGAGCGCCAGGCTGTCAAGCGGGTTGTCAAGCGAAGTGAGGAGGCAAATCGCCCAACGGATCTCCATCGCATGAAAGAAGCCGCTCGAGGACCGGGCCACTGCGGGGATGCCGCGAGAGGCAAGCACCTGCACCACGGTGTTCAGATTCTCGCCGCCAGCGCGAAGCAGGATGGCCACGTCCTGATAACGCAATTCGCGACACGTCTTCCCCGCGCGATCGTACACCTTCTCTCCGCGTGCCACCGCCTGGGCAATCTGGTCCGCGACCCACATGGCTTCTATCTCAAGTTTTTCGCGCGCCACCTGCTCGTCGTCTTCTCCATCGCCTGCCTGACTGTTGTCCGCCCCTTCCTGGTCCTCCTCGGCCTCTTTACCCCGAACTTCCTCGTCCCCGGAAAAGAACAGCTTGATCTTGACGGGACACGGCTCGCCATCGTCGCCTGGATAGGCCGCCTCAGGTTTCATCTCGTGCCCGTCCGCGTAGTCGAATCCCGCGACGTCCGCGCGAAACAGTTGCCCAAACAGGTAGTTGACGAAGCGGACGATGCCGGATCGGCTTCGGTAGTTGGCCGTAAGGTCGATGGCCTCGCCACCGCCCTTCTGCGCATACTTGCGGTATCGGTCGAGAAACAGCTCGGGCTCGGCCATGCGAAAGCCGTAGATGCTCTGCTTCACATCGCCTACCAGGAACAGCCCCCCTGGCGGCGCGACGGCGTCGACGATGGCATCCTGAATCGGGCTCGTATCTTGGTATTCATCGACGAATACGTACCGGTATCGCGCGTGAAGTGCAGCGCGTACCCCGTGGTCCTTCGCGAGAAGTTCGTGCGCCAGATGCTCCAAGTCCGAAAATGACAGGCGATTTTCTTCAAGCCGACGCGATTTCGCGCGCGCCAGCGTCTCCCGGGCGACACCCGTCAGCACCTCGATGTGCGGCCGCATGGATTGCACGTCGGCTTCAAGGGCGGCGCGCCCGCGGCCCAATATCTTTCGCAGCCTGTCCACGGCTTTGTTCGCGCGTTCTCGCCACTTTCGAAATGGCACATATTCATCCGATTTAGGAACCTTACTCGACTTCCAGTTGATGAGGCGCGAAATGTGGTCCGGATCAAACGACGAATCGGGGGCTGAAAGGCAGCTCAGCGCCTCACGCAGATTGGAACTTGCCGAACGCACGCTCTCGATCAAGGTCTCCGGCGCTTGGATTCGCTCGAGTTCCTCCAGCCCCTTCCGCATGGACTGAAGCGCCTGGGCGACGTTCATGCGCGCCCAGCGCGCGAACGCCTCGCCGAACGGCCCCTCCCACAGGCCGCCCGCATCGTAATGCCTCGCGATTTCCGCGAGCCATGCGCCGGGATCGACCTGGCTCAACGCGACTTCGCACAATTCCAACACGCCGCTCACAGCCTGCGTGTGCCGATGAAGCCGGAGTCCAACGAGCGCCGCACGGAGCTGCGGCCCGCGCTCGGGATGGCGCGCCCACTCGTCGAGCGTCGCCTCGGCGGCCGCGCGCAAGAGCACCGCGTCCTCCTCGCCTGACAGCACGACAAAGCCCGGGACGAGACCTGCCTCCACGGCGTGATCGCGCAAGAGAGAGCGGCAAAAGCTGTGAATCGTCGAGATCTGGGCGTCCTGCGCGCGCTGCGTGAGCCTGCGAAAGCGGCGCGCCTTCGCGGAGTCGCCTGCCTGCTCTGCCTCGGCGGCGCGATCGGCCAATCGGCGCACGATGCGTGCGCGCATTTCCTCCGCCGCCGCTTCCGTGAAGGTCATCACAAGCAGCTGATGCATCCGGAACATCGGATCCTTTTCCGCGAGACTCGCGATTCGCTCGGCCAAGACCGCCGTCTTACCCGATCCGGCCCCCGCAGAGACTACGAGATTCGTTCCATGCCTAGTGATGGCTCGCTTTTGTTCGTCCGACCAGTTCACGCTCATCGGTTCGCCTCCCCGCCGGCGATCACGTCGTCAAACTTCAGCTTCGGCACAGCGCGATACAGGTCGAAGTGATCCGCGCGCTCGAAGTGACACAGGGCATTGTAGGGGCAATTCGTACAGCCGCTGTCCTGGTGGTTCAGATGGTAGGGCGAAACGCGCACCTCGCCCTCGGCGATGGCTCGGGCCGCTTCCTCAGCCCTGCGCTCGACGTGATGCAGCACCACCTGCCACTCGTCCTCGCGCCAAGCAGTCGCATTTTTGGCCCAGCCGCTTTTTGAGAACTGGTCGCTGTAGGACACGGAGGCGCGATACTGCGCGAGATCTTTGTTCACGCGCAGGACCGCTTCCTCGTCCCGCAGGAAAAAGCCCTTGGCGCGATAGGCGCCGAGTTGCACAGCCTCCTTGGTGAGGTCCGGCGGGACGTCACACAGGTCTCGCTTCCCCGCGAGCGGCATGTAGAACGCGCCGTACAGCTTCGCAGGCGCGCCTTCCACTGCCTCCGCCTCGCGCATGGCGATGGTGGCATACATCAGCAGTTGGAGTTGCAGTCCTTGGTACAGCTTGGACGGGTTCAGCCTCGTGTCCGACGATTTGTAGTCGTACACGCACAGCGCCAACTCGCCCTCTTCCAACCGGTCGACGCGATCGATCCGGCCATCGACGACCACGCGCACCCCGTTCCACACGCCCATCTCGACATCGCGAAACTCCTTCTCGAGCCAGAGGGGACGCATCTCGCCACGCGCGAGCTGCATCCAGATGGCACGCACGACAAACTCGAAGTGGCGCTTTCGTTCCCCGACATACGCGGCTACGTCCGGCCCGCCGAGCGCTGCCTCGAGCTTCGTGTCCTGTGCGGCTTGATGAAGCGCCTGGTGGGCAATGTCGACAAGCGCCGTTTCCCGTTCCTCATCGCCAAGTTGAGACAGCGTGGGGTAGTCCTCCGCCAACCGCTGTGTCGCCAGCTGAACCGCTGCGTGGATCCACGTACCTGCGTCCCGCTCAACCTCCTGCCCGAGCGCGAGCGGCTCCAATCGGAGTGCATAATGAGCGAAATGGCGGTAGGAACACTTGGCGTACGTCTCCAGGCGGCTCACGCTCACATGGACGGGATCGCCGTATAGCTGCGGAATCCAATCCTGAGGGATGCGCCAAGGCCGCGGGCGATGGCATAGCCCCGCGAGGACAAGTTGCAAGCGGGAATCGTCAACCTGCTGCGTCCATACGTGCGTCAGCACATCTTGCACCACCGGCTCCTGTGCCACCTGCTTGAGAGGGATCCCGGTATGCACGCGGCTCAATGCATCCGCGAACAGTCGCATGGCCTGCACTGGGTGAACCGGGACGGCACCTTCTTCTCGAGCCGCGCGGATCGACAGGAAGCCGCCTTCGATGAGCGAAGCGAGCGCCGGCGTGAGACGCCGTTCGATGCCATTTTCGTTCGCCGCACACGTCACGACGAGTTCCTCGGAAGCGCGCGTCAGGACCCGGTATGGGAGGCTTGCAAGCAAACACCGCTCGTCCTCGGAGGTGCGGCCGAGCGGGCGCAGGAACACGTCCGCAAAGGCGAGGCGCTCGTCGTCGCGCAGAATGCCACTCGACTCCACACGCGGAGGCAGCGACCCGTCGTCCGCGGAAACGACGAACACCCTTGGGCGTGACCAGTTGTCGGCGCGCACGAAATCGCATATGAACACGGAATCGGCGTCGCGCGGGATCCGCGTGAGCCGGACGTTGCGCAAGGATTCAAGGATGAGATCGGCCACCTCGTAGGCGGGCAGCTCGGCCTCGGGCTGAAGGGTGGCGAGATCGTCGAGAAGCGCCGTCACCGCGCCCCAGGCCTGCTCGTGAATGACGCCGCCCGTGGGATCGTCTCCGACCTGAACCACCCACCGCGCGAGCACATCCTTCGCGGCAAAAGCCTGGATCAATTCCCACAGGGCGCGGGCAGCCTCCCCGGGGCGAACCATCGGCTGCGCAAAGACCTGAATTACCGGGCGAAGCGCGTCGGCCACTTGTCTCCGGATTTCGTCCGCGTCTTCGTCGCGTAGTCCGGACGCCGAGCGCGGACTGCGAGCGGCGAACGCCCACGGATCCGGCGCCAGCCATGCCGCAAACCCGCTGACGCCATGTTCGCGGACATACAGATCGAACGCTTCGCGCCGCTTCACATTCACAAGTGGACAGCGAAGGAGGCCGGCGAGGGCGTCGAGATCGAACCCGGTCCTCACCGCGCCGATGGCACCGCGCATGAGCTGCCCGATGGGGTGATCCGCCAGCGTGGAGAACACGTCGATGGAAACCGGGATACCGCGCACCTCGAGCTCGTCCGCGAGGTCGCGCCCGATGCTATCGAGCGCCGGGACGCACACCGCGACATCCCGCGGTCTCACCCCCTCCTGTTGCACGAGGTGCGCGATCTCGTCCGCAACTGCGCTCAATTCCTGGGCGCGATCGCCAAACACGCTCACACGGATGCCGTCCATGGGCTCTTTCGGCGCATGGCCCGCGAGCGCCCGCTCGAGACGGATGAGCGGCGACGCGTGGAAGCGGCCCCCGGGCGAGCTTGCCAGCATACGGTGGGCCTCTTGCTCAAGCTGGTCCCGCTCAAAGTCACGCGCGCAAGCGAACAGGTGATAAGCAGCCACAGCCTGAACTTCACCCGCGAATCGATCTTCGTTTTCATCGAGCCAGGCGGTTAGGTGCGGCCACGCCTCCGGGGAAGACGCCTCCTTGAGCAGCGCTTCCCACGGCACCCCCTCGAGGCCGATGTCATCCCAGGTGATGACCACCCGCTTGGCGCGCCGTGCGAGCGCGGAGATGAATTGTCGTTCTGCGGGCGAAAAGGTGTGAAAGCCATCGAAATAGAGCGACGCCTCTTCAAGCCAGGAGACGTGGGGCGCCGCGTTCACCGCGTCCAGGTAGACGAGCGCGGGCTCTCCGTACCCCGCCTCATCGGCAAGGTGCCTGTAGCGCACGTAAAGCTTGAGCACATCACTCAACTTGCCCACGAGGGAACGGTGCACCGCCCGTTGCTTCTCCTCCACCTCATCGGAGCGGGCCGCGGACATCTCCAATAAAGCCGCGAGTTGTTCCGGAGACACCCCGTGCGCGGAGAGTTCGTCAAAGGCAGACAAGATGTGATGGTACAGAGAAGCGTTTCGCACCGCGCGACGCAGGGGGCCGAGATCGGACTCGAGCTGGTCGTACGCCGCGCGCAGAAGGAGTTGACGGCCGACCTGCGTCAGGCGTGGCCTCGCCATGCCGCCGTGCGCGCACACGCGGTCCGCGAGCCGCCGCATGGTCACCACTTCGACGCGAAACGCCGCGCGCACTCGATCCATGAGCAGCGTCTCGGCCGCGAATGCCGTCGACTCCGGCACCACCCAGAACACGGGCGGCCCCAACGGCTTCGCGGCAGCGCGGTACATCTCCTCCGCCACTCGCGACGATTTCCCACTCCCCGCGGCTCCGATCCACCAATTCACTCGGTTGCCCATCGCCTTCATCCCTTCCATCTCGACCACACCCATCCGCCATCTTGACGGCACGCGTAAGGCATCCCGGCCTGGGCGCCTGTCACCGTTCGCCGATGCGGCACATATACCGTGGGTAAACGCAAATGTGAGGTGAGTGCAGTGGTCGATCCCGTGTCTCTGCCTGTCAAACGCGTTTCCGCGGCGCGAATTCTCGTCTCTTCCGGACTCGGCCTCCTGTTTGACGCGTTTGACGTGGGCATCCTGTCGTATGTACTCGTGGTCGTTGCCAAGCAGTGGCACTTGACGCACACGGTGACCGGCCTCGTCGGAAGCGTGAGTTCCCTCGGCATGGCCGTGGGATCCGCCCTCGCGGGCCTCTGCGCCGATCGTTTCGGCAGGCGCGCTTTGTTTTTGGTGACCATCCTGATTTACAGCCTGGCGACCGGCCTCTCCGCGTTCGCGGCTGGCATCGGCATCTTCTTTGTGCTGCGCTTTTTCGTCGGCCTCGGGCTTGGAGGCGAACTGCCCGTGGCGACGACCTACGTGCTCGAGTCCTCGCCAGACGAGGTCCGCGCGCGCCGCGTGGTGTTCCTCGAATCCTTCTGGGCTGTGGGATCCCTCGCCGCAGCGCTGGTATCGTACTTCGTCATCCCGTCCTCGGGCTGGCGCGTGGTGTTCCTCATCGGGGCCATCCCGGCCCTCTACACCCTCGTGCTCCGCTTTGCGCTTCCTGAGGCGGCGCGGTACGCTCGACTGCAGCGCCGCAGCACGTTTGGCGAGTCCGTGCGCAACATCTGGTCGCGAAAGCTGGCTCGCCGATCTCTCGTGGCATCCGTCGTCTGGTTTGTGATGAACTACAGTTACTATGGCATGTTTCTATGGTTGCCCTCCGTCCTCTATGACAAAGGGTACTCGCTGGTGCACAGCTTGGGCTACTCGCTTATCATGACACTCGCTCAAATTCCAGGATACATGACAGCCGCGTGGCTTGTCGAACGCTGGGGTCGCAAGCGGACCCTCGTCACAGCGATGATTCTGACGGCACTTTCGGCACTCGCATTCGGATTTGCCTGGAACACGGCCTCGCTCATCGTTTTTGGGCTATTGCTCTCCTTCTTCATGCTCGCGGCCTTCGCAGGCACGTATGCCTTTACCGTGGAGCAGTTCCCGACGATGTTCCGGGCGAGCGGCATGGGATGGGCGGCTGGATTCGGTCGATTTGGCAGTGCCATCGCACCGTTTGCCACAGGCTGGCTGCTCGGAGCGCACCTCGGCTACGAGTGGGTGTTTGGGGTGTTCTTCGCTGTGCTGTTCGTTGGTTTCGTAATTGTGACGGCGCTCGGCAAAGAGACGAAGGGCGTGGCGCTGGAGTAACGGTTCGACCCATGGGCGTCCGCCGGGCGCGCTACGCCCATGGGTCGAGAGAGTCAGCTATCGAGGTCTCGCGTGCGCTTGGCCTGCGCTATGCCAAGCTGACACTGCGCATCCGCAGGCGCTTGTCCACGGCGCATGCCGCGCTTGTCGTTGCATCAAAAGCGCCGTTCGGCCAAGTAGTCGTAGGCGGTCCTGGCTTGCACGATGGCTTGCCACTCCACGTCGACACATTCGACGGCCTCTGCGCCAAGGCCGAGATCGAGCAACACCGTCCCGTCTGGCGCCACCACCGAGCTGTTTCCACGATATCGATAGCGGTCATTCGCACCCACGCGATTGCAGTACACGAGGTACATCTGATTTTCCATCGCTCGAGCCACGGCAAACGTGCGATGAACGCCTTCGTAAGGTTCCATGTTGGCCGCGTTCACGAAGAGCAAGCGGCATCCTGCGAGGGCCAAGTGGCGGGCCGGTTCTGGAAACTCCAAGTCGTAACAGGTCAGCACACCCGAAGGCCAATCCCACAGGAAAAACGGTGCGATGGCGTCTCCCGGCTGGTACCACAGATTTTCTTCGGTAAACAGGTGGATTTTGCGGTAGATGTGAATGGGCGTTCCGCTTTTGTCCACGACCTCGGTTGTGATATGGAAGCCCCCGTTTTCGCCTCTTCCAGGATACGAATAGGCAGTTGCGACGCCGTGGTGCCGGACGAGATCGCGCATCGCACGTTGGAGCGGGCCGTCCGCGGGTTCCGCAAGGCGAACCAGCGCATCGCCAGCGACAAGCCCGGTCAGGCACATTTCCGGCAAGAGCAGAACGTCGGCCCGCTGAGCGCTTGCTTCGCCTAGTACCTGAGACACCTTTTCCAAATTTGCTTCTATATCGCCGTCCGCAATCGCGATTTGCGCGAGCGCCACGCGAATTGCCGCTGGCACGACCTTTGCTCCGGCTTTCATACAGGGATCCCTTCCTGTGCGTCCATGGACAGTTCCGGAGGCGCCTTTTGGAATCCCTTCGTCATGAATGCCAGGTAAATGAGACCCAATATGGCCCAGGCAGCCCCGAGCCGCAGGGCATCCTTGTCCAGGTTGATCAGCAGCCAGAGGTCAAAGACCGCACCCAGCAGCGGAAAGGTGAAGTGAACCAGCCAGTCGCGCACCGTCCGCTGTCCCTGGCGCACGATGTAGTGTGCAATCACGGACAGATTCACGAATGTGAACGCCGAGAACGCGCCGAAGTTAATGAACGAAGTCGACGTCTCCACGCTCATCCAAAGCGCCATCAAAGCGATTGTGCCGATCACGACGACGTTGAATACCGGCGTGCGAAAGCGGGGATGCAGATAGGCAAACGTTCGCCTGGGCAGCACGCCATCCCGGCCCATGGCGTACAACAGTCGGGCGGCGCTCGCCTGGGCCGAGAGTCCGGAGGCGAACTGGGCGACGATGATGCCCGCGAGAAACACCGCGCTGAAGAGCGTCCCACCGATGTCGCGGGCGATTTCAAAAGCAGCCGAATTGACATTGGAAAACGTCAAACTCGGATGGACCAGTTGACCCACGTAGGATGCTACAATGAAAATTACCCCACCCGCGAAAGCCACGAGCAGAATGGCCTTTGGCAGCGTCCGCTTCGGCTCGAAGGTCTCCTCGGTCAATGTGGTAATAGCGTCAAAACCGAGAAAAGAGTAACAGGCGATGGATGCGCCGGCCAGCACGGCCGAGAACGAGCCCCCTTGCGCAGCAAACGGCCGCCATGACAGCCACGACTGATCCGCGTGCGCCAGGTGCGCCATTCCGAGCGCCAAGAACAGCGCGATGACGAGCAATTGGAACATCATCATGAGCACATTGAGGTTGGCCCCAAGTTCAATGCCAAACAGGTTGATGATCGTCGTCACGACGATGAACGCGAGCACCCAAACCCAAACTGGCACGCCGGGAAAAGCCGCGTTCAGATAGGATGCGCCAATCAACCAAATTGCCATGGGAATGAACACATAATCGAGAACAATGGCCCATCCGACCATGAAACCGACATGCGCATTGAGCGATCGGCGCGTGTAGGTGTAGGAAGATCCCGAAACCGGATAAGCCTTGACCATTTTCCCATAGCTGAACGCCGTGAACATCATGGCGATCATCGCGACGAGATAGGAACTCGCCGCCAAACCCTTACTCGCCTCCACAATGGTGCCGTAAATCGCGAACACCACCATCGGCGCGAGATACGCAAGACCGAAGAAGACAACCTGTGGCAGGCGCAGCGTGCGGCGCAGTGACGTCGCCCTCTCCATGCAATTCCTCCTCCGACGCTGAATTGAATCGCTAATTTTCTGAAGTCATCTTCAGCCAGGAAGGAGCGCGCGGCTCCCCCGCGCGCGATCCACCTGGACATCCTCGACCTATAGCTCCGCTTCCGTTTCGCGAATGGCTTGAGCCAGGATGTCGAGGCCCCTTTGCAGTTCGTCGTCGGAGATGACGAGCGGCGACAGCAGACGAATGACGTTGTTGTAGACGCCTGCCTTGACCGTGACAAGGCCATGCGACAAGCATCGCTGGCTAATCTTTGCCACCGCCTCGGGATAGGGTTGTTTCGTCGCACGGTCTTTCACGAGCTCGATGGCCACCATCGCGCCCAAGCCGCGCACATCGCCGATCATCGGATGACGCGCTTGCAACTCGCGCAGGAACGCCATGCTCTTCCTTCCGATTTCACAGGCGCGCTCGGGCAGTCCATCCCGCTCCATGATTTCGATGACCTTGAGCGCTGCCACGCACGCCAGCGGATTGCCGCCATAGGTTCCGCCAAGCCCGCCGGGCTTGGGAGCATCCATCACGTCCGCTTTGCCAACCACAGCCGAAATCGGCAGCCCCCCGCCCATCGACTTCGCCATCACGACCATGTCGGGATCCACATCCGGTGCGTACGCTGTCGCAAACATTCGCCCCGTGCGACCAAAACCGGTCTGCACTTCGTCCACGATCAGCAAAATCCCGTGCTCGCGACACAGCTCCTGTAGCCTCGGTAGAAAGTTCGCCGGCGGCACGATGAAACCGCCCTCTCCCTGCACCGGCTCGACGATCACGGCCGCTACCTGATTTGGATCGACGTAGGTCTCAAAGGCGTGGCGAAGAAACGAGATGGCCTGTTCCGTCAAATCGCCCGCGCCGAACGGGTGCCGGTACGGATTCGGATACGGCATCCGATACACCTCGGGCACAAACGGACCAAAGCCGAGCTTGTACGGATCCACCTTGCTCGTCAGCGACATCCCCAGCATGGTTCGCCCATGAAAACCACCTTCAAACGCGATCACGGCCGAACGCCCTGTGCAGCTTCGCGCAATTTTCACCGCATTTTCTACAGCTTCCGCACCGCTGTTTAACAGCAGCGCCTTCTTGGCGCCCGAGATCGGCGCGATTCGGCACAGCGCTTCCGCCAGCGCCAGATACGGCTCGTTCAGCGCCACATGGACGCAGGTGTGGAATAACTTGTCCGCCTGTGCCTTCACGGCTGCCACGACTTCGGGATGGCTGTGGCCCACGTTCATCACGCCGATCCCGCCTGCGAAATCGATGTACTCCTTGCCACTTTCGTCCCACATCCGCGCTCCTTCTGCGCGAACCATGACGACCGGATTTTGATTCGAGACCCCGCGCGCCACGAACCGGTCGCGGCGGTCAAGCTGAGCTGTTCCCTCGATCTGCGCGGCAGTATCCATGAAATTCCTCCTCGTCATCATCCCGAGCAAATGTTCAGGAGTTCTCCGTCGCCATGTAACCGCAAGCAAATTTCATTCCACATAGGCCATCAATCCGATCTTCGCCATCTCGCTGCAACGCAAAGCTCGAGCGGCTGGCGCAGAAGCCCTCTTTACGCGCGCGGCAATTCTTGCTTGAATGAAATTAAGTCACAAATGCATTACTTCGCTTGCATTACTTCGCTGCGCCCTCGATGAGGACGCGGCAGCGGAGGGCTCGCCGTGCAGGACTGGTCATGGATGGAACACCTCACTGTCCCCATCCTCATCTTCGAACGTGGTCAACTGGCTCGCTGGAATCAGGCGGCCCATGACGCATGGCCATTTCTCGAACAAGGATTTGCGTGGGACGATTTCCGGTCGTCATGGACGGGCGACTGGATTGTACACCTCCACCCTTGGTCAAACGGTGAGTCATTTCTGGTGGAATGCCACCCAGACCTGACGCGACCGGTGGCCGAGCGCCTGCAGGAGATGCGAGAGGCGTACGAGGAACTGGAACTGATTTTTTCCGAGGCATTTGACGAAGTGTTTGTCACCGATGGAAAAGGAATCACAATCCGCGTCAACCGAGCTGCCGAACGGCTCTATGGATTGCGTCAAGAGGACCTGATTGGCCGATCCGTCTTTGACCTGGAGCGACGGGGTGTGTTTTACCCTTCTGTCATTGGTCTCGCCCTGAAATTGCGCCGCCAGGTCACAGTGCTGCAGACGACGTCGGATGGCACGCAGCTTTGGGCCACAGCCAATCCGGTGTTTGATTCAAGTGGCGAGATACGCCTCGTCATTTCGACCGCAAAGGAGATCTCGGACATCGTCCGCCCCGACGCCGCGACGCCCGAACCCATGCGACGCGAGGCGGATGGCGATGACCAGCCGCCCAACATGGTGGCGCATAGCCCAGGGATGCGCCGCGTGTTTCACATCGCCAAGCGGGTAGCACGCACGGACATCTCCTGCCTGCTGCTCGGGGAAACGGGCGTGGGCAAAAGCACATTGGCCGAGTGGATTCATCGAATCAGCCCTCGCCAGCACGGACCGTTCGTGCAAGTCAACTGCGCAGCCCTGCCGGACTCGCTCCTTGAGAGTGAGCTGTTTGGGTACGAAAGCGGCGCATTCACTGGCGCCCTGAAATCCGGGAAACCAGGCAAGGTTGAACTCGCCAACGGGGGCACGCTGTTTTTGGACGAAATCGCGGAAGTGCCCCTGCATCTTCAAGGAAAGCTGTTGGATTTTGTCGAGCGTCGCGTGTTGACGCGAATCGGTGGGACGCGCGTGCACAAAGTGGACGCGCGCATTATTGCGGCGACCAATCGCGACTTGAAACAGATGGTGCGCGATGGACGGTTTCGCGCTGATCTGTACTATCGGCTCACTGGTGTGGAAATTGAGATACCTCCTCTGCGAAACCGGAAGGAAGATATCCCGGAAATCGTGCAACAACTTCTGCGTCAAGTCATTTCGGAGTTTGAGACAAAGGTGAGGCGCGTGCATCCAGCGGTCATTCGGCGACTGGAGCAATACTCCTGGCCGGGGAACGTTCGCGAGCTTGAGCATCTCATCAGGCGCCTTGTGATCCTGAGCGATGGCGATTGTATTCTTCTGTCGGACCTTCGAGACGAGTGGATCGATGAGGTACCGCCGTCTGAAGCCTCCTCATCCGAAGGCCCGCTTGCACAACTCGCACAATTGGAGCGCGCCCTGTACGCGGATGCTGCAAGTCGCTTGCGAACGACGTATGAAATTGCGGAGGCGCTCGGCGTGAGCCAATCCACGGTGGTGCGAAAACTGAAGAAATACGGCTTGTCTATCAAGCGCATGTGATATCGAGAAACTTCATGAGCCACCTCACTCATTCCGCAAGGTGGCTCATGGATCACGATGGTTAAGGCGCAGCGCGGTAGCACCGAACGGCGCGAGAGCAGGCCGAATAACTCGCGCGAAAGTGGAGGGCAGAGTGGCGAGTCCCGCGCTTAGGCTCAGGCGATTTTGCGCCGCAGCACCCATTCGCAGTAGTCGCGCAACACGGCCTCCATGCCCGCCATGGTCGTCTGCTGGTTGATGACCGTCCGCACCTCCGCTGCACCGGGAAGTCCCTTCACGTACCAGGCCGCGTGTTTGCGCATCTCCCGCACGCCGATGTCCTCGCCCTTGAATTCCACCAGCATGCGCATGTGCCGCAACGTCACCTCGAGCCGTTCCTCGACCGAAGGCGGAGCCAGGAGCTCGCCGGTGTCCAGATAATGCGCGATTTCGCGAAAGATCCATGGGTTCCCGAGCGCCGCCCGACCTACCATGACCGCGTCACACCCGGTTTCCTCCATGAGCCGCTTGGCCGATATCGGATCGACCACGTCTCCGTTTCCGATCACGGGAATGCGGACGGCCTCCTTGACGCGGCGAATGATGCTCCAGTCGGCCGTTCCGCTGTACATCTGCTTCGCCGTTCGCCCGTGAACGGCGACCGCCTGCGCCCCGGCCTCCTGGACCGCGAGCGCCACCTCAACCGCGTTGACGTGATCGTCGTCCCATCCCTTTCGGAACTTCACGGTCACGGGCTTGTTCACGCGGCGCACCACGGCTTGGACGATTTGCGCGGCGTAGTTGGGATCGCGCGCGAGGGCCGCGCCGCTTCCGGTCTTGCAGATTTTCAACACGGGACAGCCCATGTTGATATCGATGAGGTCGGCGTTCGTCTCGCCGACCATCTCCGCGGCCTGTTCCATCGAGGCGAGATCGTACCCGACGAGTTGAAGGCTGACGGGATGCTCGTCCGGCAAAATGGTGGTCATCTTTTTCGACTTTTCGTTTCCGCTGACAAGCGCTTTGTCACTGACCATCTCCGCGCAGACCATTCCCGCGCCGAGTTCCTTCGCGAGCCGGCGGAACGGGGGGTTGCACACGCCCGCCATGGGCGCGAGAATGACCGGGGTGTCCAGCGTCACGCCAGCGATGGTGACTTTCACAGGAATCTCTCCTTCGACCGTTCCGGATTGCATGTCCGATATTATAAAGCGAGCCGCGGCTGGGGTTCAACCGCGGTAACCCGCCATGCGAGCCGTCAGGACGAGATCGAACAGCCACCAGATGCCGACCGCAAAGAGAAGGATATGGCCAATGACAGTGGACGCCACGAGTCCGCCGACGACCGTACAGGCTGCCATGAGGAGACCTGTGCCGACGTGGCCGAGATACACGCGATGCACGCCGAGATACCCGAGAAAGAACCACAGTACGTACGCGAGCGCGACACTTCTGCGCATGCCGTACCCCCCATAACCCGACGTACTAAAGGTTATGAGGCGGCCGCTTGTCAACTTGCCGAGTGTTCAGAAGGGGACATGCGGTTGGCCCAGGTGAGCAGGCGAACCGTCTCGCGGTACATGAGGCTCTTGCGTGGCGCACCAAAGACCACGCTCACGAGGATGTGTCCGTCGGACGGGCGCCTCACGGCGGTCGCCAGGCAGTACATCGCGCGCGACGTAAATCCCGTCTTGCCGCCGATAAACTGGCCTATGGAAGCGGGCGGACTGTACAAGAGGCGATTGCCGTTGCGAATCGTCTTCCCCGCGATGGTCGCCTGCGGCGTCTGCATCGCGCGAACAATGCGCGGATACGTGACGGCCTTGGCCGTGATGAGGGCGATGTCCTTCGCGGACGTCGTGTGCGCTTCCGCGTGCAGGCCATTGGGCGTCACGAACTGCGTGTGCGTGCAGCCGATGAGGCGCGCCTCGACATTCATCATGCGCGCGAAACCTGCCTGCGATCCACCAATGGTCTCGGCAATGCCATAGGCGACATCATTCGCGCTCTTCATGATGAGTGCGAGCAACGCCTGCTCCGCCGTGAGCTCCGTCCCCGGGCGCAAGCCCAATCGCACGCGCGGCTGACGGCTGGCTGTCTCGCTGATGTACACCGGATCTTCCGGCCGAAGATGTTGCACGAGGAGGATGGCCGTCATCAGTTTGGTCGTGCTGGCCGGGTACATCGGTTCGTCCCCGCGCTTGTCGTACAGGATTTTGCGATCGGTGGCGTCGTACACCACGGCAGCCTTCACGTTCACGGCTGGCGGACGTGCCGTCTCCGCCTGAACCTGTGGCGGGGCGAAGGCGGCCATCAGGGCCCACCCGCAGGCGATCACGGCCACAAGCGCGCGCCACCACACGCGATTACGTCGAACAGAAAACAAAACGACCACCTCTCTCGCGTGTCGTCGCGTTTTAAGGTGGACGTTTTCAGCTCGTTCTATGCCTTCTGCGAGCCCGGTGCTTTGTGGGCCTCAGGCGGATTGACGCTCGGACTTCGGCCTCACCTGCACGCGATGAGCGACGGCCGGATCGAGCGACAGCGTCTGGCCGCGCACCGTCACGGTCACGCCGGCGGCATACGGTTCCGGCTCACTCACTTGCACCGTCTCGCCCGGGACGAGACCGGTCCGATGGAAGAACCGCAGCAGATCCAGGTCTTCTTCAGCCACTTCGACGATGCGAATCACCTCAAGCTGTGTGTTGGACGGCGCCTCGTCCAGTCCCACGCCCTTGGGGACCGCATGGCCGTTTCCTGGAATGACGTTTCCGTGCGGGCACGTGGCGGGATGATTCAGCATCTCATTCAGCTTGGCTTCCACGAGCGGCGAGATACTGCCCTCCAGTCGCGCGGCTTCCACGTGCGCGTCGGCCCAGTCCAGCCCCAAAACGTCCGTGAGCCACCGCTCGAGCAACCGGTGCTTGCGAATGATGGCCTCGGCGCGCCTTTTGCCCTCTTCCGTGAGCAGCAACTCACGCGAGTCGCTCACCTCCACGTACCCCTGTCCGACCAGGCGCTGCAGGGTCTGTGAAACCGTCGGCCTGGATACACCGAGATAATCCGCCACGCGCGAAGACAAAACCTGCTCGCCCTCCGAATGGAGCACGTAGATGGCCTCGAGGTAGGTGTCGAGCGCACTTCCGCTCACGGCGATCCCCCCTCGTGGGCGGAGAATCGAAACGCTCCCCACGCCTCGCCGTTCATGGAGAGCACCAGCTCATCCCCCGGGCGGACGGGACCGACGCCGCTCGGTGTTCCGGTGAACAGAATGTCGCCCGCGCCGAGCCCGTACACCTCGAGGCAGTGACGGATGAGGTCCGAGAATGAAAACACCATGTCGGACGGCACGCCGTCCTGAACCACCTGCCCGTTCTTCTCCAGGGCAAAGCGCGCATGTTCCACGTCCGAGAAGTCGCCGAACCGATACAAATCCGTCACGATGGCGGAATTGCGAAAGCTCTTGGCAGCTTCCCACGGATAGCCCTTTTGCTTGAGCGCCGACTGGAGCTCTCGGTCCGTGAGGTCAATCCCCAGCGCCACGGCCCCCACGGCGTCCAGCGGCCTCTCGCGGCTCGGTGTCTCCTTGAAGAACAGCACGATCTCGAGCTCGTGATGGACGTCGGAGCGGCCATTTGGATACAGCACCTCGCCACGCGCCGGAACGAGCGCGTGCGTGAACTTGCCGAAGATCATCGGAGAATCAGGAACCTGATTGCCCAATTCGGAGGCGTGATCGCGAAAGTTCCGCCCCACGCAAAAAATGTTTCGGACCTGCGAGATCCAAGCATCGGCACACTTCTCTTTGACAAACCCCATCGCGCCGCCCAACCTCCGATCGTTCAGTTGCCCTTAGCATACCACAGTCGCGCAGAGGCGGCACACGACGCCCCCGCGACGAGTCAATCAACCACCGCGGTGCAGCGCCACAGGGGAAATTCACAGGGCGCAGTCCTGCGCATGCCGTTCTTTCCATCCGCGCAAAGGGCGGCGGAACCGAAGTCCCGCCGCCCTTTGCGCGCAGTCCGTACGCGCGCCACGATCATTCAGTTTGTCTTCGGCTCGCAGTGTTCGTTGAACAGAGCGACCAGCTTCTCCGATACGCGCTCGGGCGTTGATCCCTCAATGTCGCTGCGGTGAAGCACGCCGACAAGTGCCCCGTCTTTGAACAGGAAGAACGAGGGCGACGAAGGTGGTTGGCCGACGAAATATTCGCGGGCGCGCGCCGTCGCCTCCTTATCCTGACCGGCGAAAACCGTCACGAGACGATCCGGCCTGCGGTCGTTCCGAAGAGCCATGGCCACCGCCGGACGGGCGATGCCCCCCGCGCATCCGCACACCGAGTTGACCACGACGAACGTGGTACCCGTCTTCTCGGCCATCACGGCGTCCACTTCTTCCGGGCTGCGCAGCTCTTGGAATCCGATGCTCGTGAGTTCATCCCGCATCGGCTGAATCATCATCTGGTAAAAGTCGAGCTCGAGGCTCACTCGCCCCACCTCCTGACTGATGCAATTCCAAACCTTATTATACTCCTTCCGCATGGCCAATGACAGTTTTGCAAATCCGCGCTCGACGGCCCGAACCCCCGACCGCAATGGTTTGCAACCGCGAACGCGCGTTGGGTATATTAAGGGAGGTACAAATGTTCGAAGCATAGGCATGAGGAATGGGGACTTCGCCGTGAACAACCGCTTTCTCCGCGCTTGCCGGCGCGAACCGGCGGATCGCGTGCCCGTTTGGTTCATGCGCCAGGCGGGCCGATATGATCCTGAGTACCGCCAGATCCGCGAAACGTACACCTTGCTCGACATCTGCCGAGAACCGGAACTGTGCGCGCGCGTGACGCGCATGCCGGTGGACAAACTCGGCGTTGATGCCGCCATTCTATTCTCCGATATCATGGTGCCGGTCGGCGCCATGGGCATGTCGTTTTCGCTGCAGGAGAATGTCGGACCTGTGATGGAACACCCGTTGCGCGCGGAAGAGGACGTCGCAAGCCTGCGCGTGTTTGAGCCGGAAGAAGCGCTGCCTTACGTGCTCGCGACGATTCGACATCTCGCCAAGGCGCTGCCGGTTCCTCTCATCGGCTTCGCGGGCGGCCCCTTTACGCTCGCCAGCTATATGATTGAAGGCGGGCCCTCCCGCGACTATGTGCACACCAAGACCTTGATGCTCGCGCGCCCGGATCTGTGGGACAGGCTCATGAGCAAGCTGTCGCAGGCCATGGCCCGCTACCTTCGCGCGCAGATTCAAGCAGGGGCGAGCGCCGTGCAGATCTTTGACTCATGGGTGGGCAGCCTGTCCGTCCACGCCTTCCGCGTACGCGTCAAACCGCACGTCCAGCGCATGATGGCCGATCTCGCCGACCTCCGCGTGCCCGTGATTTATTTCGGCGTTCACACCGGCGAGTTGCTCGCAGACTTCGCCGACACAGGCGCCACCGTCGTCGGCGTCGATTGGCGCACGCCGCTCGACCGGGCCCGCCAGCGCGTGGGGACGTCGGTCGCGCTGCAGGGCAACCTCGATCCCGTCAGCCTCTTCGCTCCTCCCGAAGTCCTCCGGCGTGAAGTTGAGACCGTGCTTGAGCTCGGGACGCAAAGCCCTGGCTACATTTTCAATTTGGGACATGGCGTCAAACCCTCCACCGATCTCGCCCAGCTCCAGCGCGTCGTCGAGTGGGTTCACGCGTTTGACCCAGCCAATTCACCCTATCCACCATCCAAGGAGGAACGCGCATGACCACCCTCGGTGTCCTCATGATGGCCTACGGCACGCCTCGGAACCTGGACGAGGTGGAGCCTTACTACACCGACATCCGGCGCGGGCGCAAGCCGTCTCCCGCGGAACTGGCAGATCTCATCCGCCGGTACGAAGCCATCGGCGGGGTTTCGCCGCTCCACGACATCACCGAACGCCAAGCGCGGGCTGTGGAACAAGCGCTGAACGCCCGGGGCGACGCCACGTTCCGCGTGTACCTCGGGATGAAACACACGGAACCGCGCATCGCCGAAGCAGTGGCGGGAATGCGCCGGGACGGGATCGACCGCGCCATCGCCGTCGTGCTCGCGCCTCACTACTCGGCGATGAGCGTCGAGACTTACCACAAGCAGGCGCGCGAGGCCGCGCTGGACGGTGGGCCGATGCTCCACTGCGTGAACGAGTGGCACCTTGAACCGCGCTTCCTCGACGCGCTCGCCGCCCGGGTTGAGGAGGCGCTCCGCCAGTGCCATCGTCCCGAGGAGGCCATGGTTATCTTCACCGCTCACTCCCTCCCCGCGCGCATCCTGGAGATGGGCGACCCGTACGTCGACCAGTTGCGCGAATCCGGCGAAGCGGTGGCCCAGCGCCTTGGCCTTGTGCACTACACGTTCGGGTGGCAGAGCGCCGGCCGCACGCAGGAGCCTTGGCTTGGACCAGACCTGCTCGCGACGCTCGAGTCCCTCAGAGCGGAGGGATATCGCGAAGTGGTGGTGTGCGCTCAGGGCTTCGTGGCCGACCACCTGGAGGTCTTGTACGACATCGACATCGAGGCGAAGCATCGCGCCGAGGAACTCGGTATCCGGCTCGTTCGCACCCGTCAGATGAACGACGATCCCGACTTCGTCCGCGCGGTTGCGGACGTGATCGAAGGCGCAAAACGCGACGCAGGGTGGTGATGCGCATGAAACGCGTGGCAGTGATTGGCGGCGGCATCACGGGGCTTTCGGCTTGCCTGCGCCTGCTGTCCTCCGGCGGAGACGTGGGGATTTTGCTGTACGACGCGAGCGATAGGCTTGGCGGGCGCGTGCAGACCATTCGCGAGCCCCATCTTGGCGTGACGGTGGAGGCAGGGCCGGACTCCATGCTCGCGCGAAAGCCCGCGGCAATGCGGCTCATCGAGTCGCTCGGCATGACGGACGACGTCGTGTCCACGAGGCCGGAGGCGACCGAGACGTACATCGTTCGGGGCGGCCGCCTCTGCCCCATGCCGAGAGGTTACCTGGGCATTCCGTTCGATCCGTCCTGCGCGCGTCCGCTTTTGACAGAGGACGGATTGGAGCGCGCACTCGCGGAAGAGCGGCTGCCGCTCCATCTTCCCGAAGGCGACACCGCCCTTGGCGCCTTTCTGCGCACGAGGCTCGGCGACGAATGGGTGGACTACGTCGGCGAGCCGCTCATGGCAGGCATCTACGCCGGCGACATCGATCAGCTGTCGCTCGCGGCCACCTGGCCTTCTCTCCTCGATCTCGCCCGCGCACATGGCAGCCTGGTGTCGGCAAGCCGCGCGCTGACTCCACGCGAGCGCTCGACTCAGCCGCGCGCGGCCCGGAGCGCATTCATCACGGTGCGCGGCGGTCTGGCGTCCGTGATGGAGCGCATGGTGGATCGGATCGAGCGGAGCGGCCGGATCGAAATCCACACCCACGCGCGCGTCAAACGGGTGACAAGAGCTGGGTCGGGATATCGATGCCATATCGAGCTGACCTCGGGTGAGCGCTTCGAACAAGACGTGGACGGCATTGTCTTCGCCGTCCCCCCGCACATCGCCCGCGAGATCATGAGCCCGGTCATCGAATTGCCCGACGTGGAGACGCATTACCAGTCGACGGCGACCATTGTGCTCGTGTACGCGCGCACCGCCTTTGGGCCGGATCTCTCGCGCGCATCGGGCTTCCTGGTGCCGCGCCCCGAAGGCATGGCCATCACCGCCACCACGTGGATGTCGAGCAAGTGGCCACACGTCGCCCCCGAATCCCTCGCTGTGATCCGAGCGTACGTCGGCAGGCGCGGCCAGGATGAATCTCTTGCGCTCCCGGACGGCGAGCTGGCTCGGCGTGCAGCGACAGAGGTCGCGGGCCTCACCGGGGCGCGCGAGCAACCCGTGTGGTTTCGGGTGACGCGCTTTGCCCATGCCATGCCGAACTACGGCGTGGGACACCTCGCCCGCGTGGAGCGGGCGGAGGAGGCGCTCGGCACATCCTGTCCTTCGATAGCCATCGCGGGAGCCGGCTACCGAGGCGTCGGCCTGCCCGACTGCGTGGAGCAGGGGGAACAGGCCGCCCTTCAGGTCCTCGCCGCACTCCGCGCCTGAGATGTCCCTGCGATCACGGCACGGGTGCGAATCGATCTCGCAACCCCTGGGTCGCGAGCAGCACGGTCTGAGTCAGGCTGGTGTTGGCCGCGAGGACAAAACCTTGTGTGTAGGAGACATAGTCGATGTCGAGCACGTAAGGATACGATTCGAGCCACTGCTCAAGCGTGGTGGAATGAATCGTGAGCCACGTGGTGCCTGAGTCGCTGGTTCGCATGAGTCGCCCATCCTTGATGGCGTATCCGTAATCGGGCGTGACGAACGCACACGGCGCGCCCTCTGCGTTGGCCCGCGCGCCGAGCAGCGCGTCGCAAACCTGTCCTGCGTATGAGTCGCCGCCGTCGCGCGTGCGGAAGACGACGACGTGATCGCGCACACCTGCGGCGCTCTTCGTCCGCCAGATGGAGGCGAAGGTGACTTCCTGCTCGAGCGCGCGCGGCGGAAAGAGGCGCGCGACTTTCGCGCCCGCGATGGAAGTAGGCGCCGACAAGACGCGCTTTTCGAAGTGCGCTCCTCCATCGCGGGATTGGTAGGTCACCAGTTTGCCGTCCGGGTTTGCGGCGTAGACGTAGCCGTCGCGAAGGTTCGCGAAGGCCACCTGCACGGCGGCACCAGAAACGAAGCCGGAGCCAGCCGCGGCATCATCGACCTTCACCTGTGCAATGCGTGCCCCCGCCTCCGAGACCCGATACATGAGCGGCGGCGCGTTTGGCCCAGACACAGGTCCAGTGAGTACCACCCAGGCGTCCTTCCGAGTCGGCTGACTGACGCTCGTCACGCGATACCCGTCACTTGGCAATTCCGTCGATGTCACCTGCCAGCGGCGGCCGCCATCGGACGTGGTCATGCGAACAAACCGATTGCCTTCCACGCCATAGATGGCGACCGTGTCGAGATCGACGATGGCCACCTGAGGGTTCTCGCTGCCGCCACCGGTCGACTGCGGCGAGAGGCGGAAGGCGAAGGGAAGGGAGAGAGGTCGCCAGGTCACGCCGCGATCTGTGGTGCGCTCCATGCGAAATTGACCTCGAACGTAGCCGTATCGATAGCCGGTCTCTCCATCGACAAGCCTGACATGATACCATAGGTTCTTGCGTTGAAGTTCGGCGAGTGAGATGGGGCGAGGCGCGTGTGCGTTCGCAGGTTTGTCCAGCATGGCGGCGGTCTGGTCCGGTGGTTTCAGCGCGGACTGGGACTTCGACAGTTGCGCGCCTTGGCCATCCCCGCAACCGGAGAGGCTGAGCGCCCCGAACAGGGCCATCCACGCCAACGTGCGTCTCGTAGCCTTCATCGTATCCCCCCAACCTGAGCATCTAGACGTAGGTTGTCATCATGGCAAGAATCCATACCGAATCCAGACATTGTCGGCTGGCGCGCGCCGCAGTACAATGTTGAGCGTTTACGAAGCGGCGTTTGCGAGGGGGGTCATCGGTGGAACATGTGACGTGGGCACACATGGTCGTGCTTGCGGTGGCGGGCTATGTGGCGGCATTTATCGATTCGACGGTGGGCGGAGGCGGCCTCATTTCCTTGCCAGCGCTTCTGTTTATAGGACTCCCACCCTCCGCGGCGCTCGGTACCAACAAGTTTGCTGGTACGATGTCAGCCATCACAAGCTTCACTTCCTACCTCATGTCTGGCAAGGTCCGCTTGAAGCTGGTAGGACCGCTCTTTCCTCTGGGCGTGCTGGCGTCCGCGCTAGGGGCGTTTATTGTTCACCAGTTGCCTTCTGCGTTTTTGCGGCCGTTTGTGCTCGTGATGTTGGTCATCGTCGCAACCTACACGCTGTGGAAAAAGGACCTTGGCCTCGTGGAGTCTATTCGGCCATTGACGCGCAAGACGTTCGTGCTGACCACGCTGTTGGCCATCGGCTTGGGCTTTTACGACGGCTTTTTCGGGCCGGGAACCGGATCGTTTTTGGTCATGGGGTTTCTGCTTTTGGGCTTTGATTTTCTGTCAGCGAGCGGCAACGCCAGGACGCTCAATCTCGCGAGTAACGCGGGCGCCCTGGTCACGTTCATCGCGGTGGGTGCCGTTCAATATGAGGCGGGGCTCGTCCTGGGCCTGGCGATGGTTCTTGGCGCGTTGACCGGCTCGCGCTTTGCCATTCGCAAAGGCGCCCGCTACGTACGCCCCATCTTCATCGGCGTCACGTGTCTGGTCATCGCGCAACAGGTGGCACAGTTGTTTCACATCGGCTGACTCCCGGCGGCAGACAAAGAGGAATTTTGCTGAACCGCGTCGAATCGCACCATGGAATTGTTGTGCACTCATCGTTGTCATTCTGTTCCTTTGCTATGGAGTTATCTTCCATGGTTTCGGACGACACGAGGCGGTGGCTCTGTGACTCTCGATGCGTTTTCCGGACAGCGCGACGCCCTGACGAATTTGCTGGGACGCGGTCAATTCTTGTTCGTCGTCGCTCAGCGAATCAAGGACGCTTCGCGCAGTGCCATGATTGTGGTGAACCTGGATCGGTTTCGGCTGGTCAACGCCAACCTCAGCTTCGCCGATGGAGACGCAATTCTCCGCAACACGGCGTTGCGCATCGCCCGCAGAATTCCGGAAACCGCCGTTGCCAGCCGTCTCAGCGCGGACGAGTACGCGGTTGCGATGTTTGACGAAGATGTCGAAAAGGCCGATGGCGTCGCGGAACAGTTGAGGACCGCCATCGCCGAGCCTCACGCCATCGGCGGGATGGACGTGATCGTCACGGCCAGCGTGGGCGTGGCCGAGGGCGCTCAGGGCGCGAGCGCAGACGAACTCTTGCGCAGGGCGGACGAGGCCATGCGGCTCGCAAAGCGATTGGGATCCAACCAGGTGCGGCGAATTCAGGATGTTGTGGCTAAGCAGGCCGGCCTTCCTCCTCTGCTGGTGGAGACGATGCTTCGCCAGGCCCTGCACAATCACGAACTCGAAATCCACTATCAGCCGAAGATCCACACGAGGTCGATGCAGGTTGTTGGCGCGGAGGCGCTGTGCAGATGGACTCACCCCGAGCTGGGGCATATCCCGCCGCAGGCGTTCATCCCTGTCGCTGAGTCGAGTGATCTCATCCTGCCCATCGACGAGTACGTGCTCCGAAGCGTCTGCAGGCAAGGCGCGGCGTGGATGAAGCAGGGGTACCGCGTTCGGATCAGCGTGAACATTTCCGGCAGGCAGTTCATGCAGGATGAATTTCCAGCTCTTGTCCGCCAGTGCCTTGCGGAGACGGGCATGGATCCCCAGCTCATTGAACTTGAGATCACCGAGCGAACCGCGATGTGCGACGTGGATCGCGCGGTTCACGTCCTGCAGGAATTGCGAAAAATCGGCGTGCGAATCGCCCTGGACGATTTCGGCGTCGGTTATTCGTCGCTCAACTACCTGATTCAATTTCCGGTTCACACGTTGAAAATTGACCGGACGTTCACGGCTGGAATTCAAAGCGCGGTGAACCAGACGCCCATCATCGGCGCCATCATTTCGCTCGCAAAATCGCTGAATCTGAGTGTCGTGGCTGAAGGGGTCGAAACGTTCCAGCAATTTGATTTTCTGAGAGAAAACAAGTGCGATGAAATCCAGGGCTTCTTGTTTGGTGCGCCCGTTCCGCCAACTTCCTTCCAACTGTCTGCGTTCGTGGCGAAACTTCAGCCTCGTGCGCCGCAGGCGGCTCCGGCAGACGAACGTGCAGCAGAGCCGACTTGGCTGGAACGCCTGTACCTCGAAACCAAGCGCCTGCCGGATTGGCGGCAGATGGCCTCTCACCTTGCAGACACGCTGGCCCCGCGCGTGCCGCTCGACCGACTCAGCATCGAATGGTGGGAGAATGGCGCGCCCTTCGTCGACGTGTGCGAAGTTTCGCTGCGCGACGAGATCCCACCGAGGCCCGTCGGGAGCCTGATCCCGGCCGGATCGAGCGCGGCACCGACGGTCATTCGCGCGGGTCTGGCGATGTGCTCGCCGGATGTTCTCGCTCGACCCGAGTTTGACGAGGACGACCGGCTTGCGGCCGACGGAATTCGCTCCGTGCTGCGCGTGCCCCTCGCGCATCACGGTAAACCTTTCGGCATTCTCACGGTTCAGTCGACCCTGGAGCGAGTGTACACCGACGCTGACCGGCGAATCATAAGCGAGGTCGCGGAACGCGTCGAGGACGTGGCATGGATGGCTTACCAACGCGAGCGATCTCCTTACGAAGCGCTGTACGACGCCCGCACCCACATGTTCCACCGCGCGTTTTTGGCGGAGTGGTTCACGGCGGACGATCCGGTCTGGTTCCTATCGCGCGCCAAGCGGAGGCCGTACCAGGCCTGGACGCACGTGACGGCGTTCGTCGTCCGAGTCGAACCCGTCGGGGAGTGGCCGCCGAGCGAAGCGGAGCGGCTCATGCAGCATGTGGGACAACTGTGGAACGCGTATGGATCTCCCGGTTGGCTCGCCGTCCGGATGGAAGCCGGGGAGATGCTGCTGATTTCCGCAGACGGAGAGGAAGGATCGTTCTACACATTTCTGGAGCAGCTGCGGATGCATCTGAGGGTGATGGAGGTGCGGAACACCCGCCTCGGGTCCCCGTACGTGTCCGTCTCGCTGGGATGGGGCGAGTGCCGCGACGCTTGGCCCAATCTGTGGAACGCTTATCTCCATGCCCGCGCTCGGGCCCTGTCTGGGCTGCGCGCTTCCAGCGGAAACGAGTCTAGCGATGATGAAGCGCGGTGAAGGAATTCACCGCGTGACACCGCGGACACTGGAGCTGAATGGACATCTCAATGTAGGGCCCTTTCGCTCCCGTCACGGTGATGGTGGCATCGATTTCATTGCCGTGTGAAAGGACGATGCCGCCGAACATGTGCCCGGCGAATGGAATCACATGCCCACAGGCGAAGCAGGTGTGATACGCGTGAATTTCCCCCTCGTCGGGATCGCGTTCGAAGGTGTCGATGAACATCGCGCTTCCCCCTTTCGGCCGTAGTGTCGCGCACAGCAGGCCGGCTGATGCGCGGCACATCGTGCCAAGCGGGAAGCTCCGCCCACCTCGCCGATTCGCGACGAGCCTCAGAACTGGCGCTTGCTGTCGAGCAGGATGGTCACCGGGCCATCGTTGACGAGTTCGACCTGCATCATGGCCCGAAATCGACCCGTTTCCACCCGCAACCCCTCGGCGCGCAGCGCGTCGTTGAGCGCATCGTAAAGCGATTCCGCCATCTCCGGCGGCGCCGCGTCCGCATAGCTCGGACGCCGCCCCTTTCGCGCATCGCCGTACAGCGTAAACTGGCTCACGGACAAGACCGCGCCCCCGACTTCGCGCACATCTCGGTTCAGCTTCCCGTCTTCGTCCGGAAAAATCCTCAACCCCGCGATCTTGTCGGCCAAGTACCGCACATCCTCAGGGCCGTCGTCCTTGCCCACGCCGACGAGCAACACGAGGCCGAAGTCGATCTCGCCGACAATCTCCCCATCGACCCTGACCCGCGCCGGGCCGGATCTCTGCACCACTACCCGCATGGCACATCCCCCTTCTTACTGAATCATGCGGCGAACGCTGTAGATGTCTTTGATCCGTTTCAACCGCTCCACCACCGTTCGCAGGTGATCCAAGTTGCGAATGCGGATGCTCATGTGGATATGCGCAATCTTCTTCGCATCGGCTCTCGCGCTCACCGCGGTGATATCGGTCTTCGTCTCCGCGACCGCGTTCAGCACTTCGTTCACGAGGCCATGTCGATCCATCGCCGTGACCTCAATCTCCGCATTGTACGACCAGTCCTTGTCCGTCGCCCACTCGACCTCGAGCGTGCGCGCGCCGCTGTCCACCATCGCCTCCACATTCGGGCAGTCTCGCCGGTGTACCGACACCCCCCGCCCGCGCGTCACGAACCCGACGATCTCGTCGCCCGGAACTGGGTGGCAACAGCGGGCGAACCGGATCAGAATGTTGTCCACGCCCCGGACGCGCACGCCCATCTCCGCAGGCTTCGCCGTTCCCTTTTGGATAGTGACGGTCTCCGGAGGTTTTTCTCCCTGATTGCGCCGGAAGATCTCGACCAGCCTCGTCACGACCTGTGATGGCCCCAGTCCCCCGTATCCGACGGCGGCAAACAGATCTTCCTCCCGCGCAAAGTTGAACTTCTGGAGCACCTCGGACATGGCCTGCGGTGTCATGAGTTGCTTCGGTTCAAACTTCTGCCGCGCAACCTCGCGCTCCACGAGCTCCTTGCCTCGCGCGACGTTTTCCTCACGCTTTTCCCGCTTGAACCATTGGCGAATCTTGCTCTTCGCCTGAGACGTCTGGACGATTTTCAGCCAGTCCCAGCTCGGACCGTACGAATGCTTGCTCGTGATGATCTCCACAATGTCCCCGGTCCGCAACCGGTAATCAAGCGGCACCATCTTGCCATTGACCTTGGCCCCGATGCAGTGGTTACCGATATCCGTGTGAATGCGATAAGCGAAATCAATGGGGACCGATCCGGCCGGGAGCTCAATGACATCGCCCTTCGGCGTGAACACGAACACCTGATCCGAGAACAGGTCGATCTTGAGCGTCTCCATGAACTCCTGCGCATCTCTGAAGTCCTGCTGCCACTCCAGGACCTCCCGGAACCAGGCGAGCTTCTTCGCAAAGTCGTCCTCGACCCGCTTCGAACCGGACTCCTTGTACACCCAGTGCGCCGCGATGCCGTATTCCGCCGTCTGATGCATCTCCCACGTCCGAATCTGAATCTCCAGCGGCTCGCCATTCGGTCCAATCACCGTGGTATGAAGGCTCTGATACATGTTCGCCTTCGGCATCGCGATATAGTCTTTGAACCGCCCCGGCATCGGTTTCCACATCGTGTGAACGACGCCGAGCGCGCCATAGCAGTCCTTGATGCTTTCCACAATGATCCGAATCGCAAAGAGGTCATAAATTTCGTTAAACTCCTTGTGTTGCGTGACCATCTTGCGATAGATGCTGTAAATATGCTTGGCCCGTCCGCTCACGTCCGCCTTCAGGTTCAGTTCGGCGAGCTTCTCACGCAAGACGTCGATCACGCCTTCGATATACTGTTCTCGCTCCTGCCGCTTGCGAGCCATGAGATTGACGATGCGATAATACTGCTGGGGATTCAGGTAACGGAGCGAGAGGTCCTCGAGTTCCCACTTGATGGTGTTGATGCCAAGTCGATGCGCGAGCGGGGCAAAAATCTCCAGTGTCTCGCGAGCCTTGCGAATCTGCGTCTCCGGGCTCTGGTACTTCAACGTACGCATGTTGTGCAGCCGATCGGCCAGTTTGATGATCAGCACGCGGATGTCCCGCGCCATCGCCATGAACATCTTGCGAAGATTCTCGGCCTGCTGCTCCTCGCGAGAATCAAACTTGATCCGCTTCAACTTCGTGACCCCGTCGACCAACGTCGCCACTTCCGCGCCAAACGCCTGCACGATGGTGGAGTCGCTCACCGACGTATCCTCCACCACGTCGTGCAGGAGCCCTGCTATGATGGCCGCCGCATCCAGCCGGAGATCGGCGAGAATGTAGGCGACGGCGAGCGGATGGCTGATGTACGGCTCCCCCGAGAGCCGGGTTTGCCCCTGATGAGCCTTGGCGGCGAAATCGTATGCGCGGCGAACCGCCGCGATGTCCTCATGGCTCATGTAGGACTGAAGCTTCTGGCACAGGCCGTCGATGGTCTTTTCATCCGTCTCCACAGCCACGGCCGCTCACCTCCTCCCGGCTGTTCAGTCGTCAAACTGAACGAGCGTGTACACAGGTATATCGCCAAGCCTATCACGGCCGCCCAACTGTTTCAATTCAATCAGAAACGCGGCGCCGACCACCACGCCCCCGAGCTTCTCCACCAGATCCATCGTCGCCCGCATGGTCCCGCCGGTCGCAAGCAGATCATCCGCCAACACCACGCGCTGACCTGGCCGAACGGCGTCCTCATGAATTTCCAAGCGATCCGTCCCGTATTCGAGGGCGTATTCTACGCTCACGGTCTTATACGGCAGTTTGCCCGGCTTTCGAACCGGAACAAACCCCAGGCCCAGCGTCACGGCGAGTGGCGCACCCACCACATACCCGCGCGCCTCCGGTCCCACAACGAGCTCAGGCTTCCATTCCTCCACCTTGTCGGCGAGTGTGCGAATGGCCTCTCGATACACGGAACCGTTCCCCAGAAGGGGGGTGATATCGCGAAACAGAATGCCCTGCTTTGGAAAATCTGGAATGTCGCGAATCCACGTGCGATATTGATCGTCCAACTCGTTCTCTCCTCTTCCTATCGTTCACTCGGCCCTCCGCCGACCGGCCGCAGATGTCTGCGCACAAGTGCCTGGTACGCCAGGGAATCGCGCAAATCTCGTTTTTCGCTTGCAACCACATGATACAGGCCACCCTCGAACGCGGCAAATCCGAGTTCAACAAAGGTGTCCAGGATGGACTCAAGGTCCCCGTCCAGTTCCGTCGAGACGTCCGGCGCCCGATTGCGCAGCGCCTCCAGGGTACAGGGTCCCTTCCTGAGCGCTCTGAAAACAGCCGCAAACCCCTCTCTCGACACGGCGCGGGGCAATCGGTAGCCGCGGTCGATACGAAGTTGCGGCCGAACCGATCCACGCCAAGCGTTCGGCACGATCTCCACTACGAACGCCCAGAGCCCGGACGCATCCCGGGCCAGAATCTCAGGGGCCCGAAACCACACCGCCTCTTGCCGGGCGTCGCCCTCCGCCAAGAGGAGCTTCAGATGTTCTCCGTTCCCCATTCGCGTGCACTTGACGATCTCGACGGGGCCCACGAAGAACCGGAAAGGTTCGTGCTCAGGGCCAAATGGCGCAAGCCTTTCCAGCCACATGAGCAGCTCGTCCGCAGACTCCGACAACATCAGATAGTCGTCCGCAACCACCCCTGCGGGTTCCCTGTCCATTCTGGCGTTTCGCGCCAGTGCCGCCGCCTGGAGAAATGCCGCTCGAAAATTCGCCAACTGAGACCCGTCAAGCCCACAGCCCACCGCCGCCTCGTGACCGCCGAAATGATCGAGAAAATCGGTGCATGCGCCTAGAATATCGAGCATCGACTGACCTTCAGGGGCGCGCCCAGATCCTCTCAATGTCCCGTCCCCCATGTCCGCGAGCGCGATGACCGGACACCCATAGGCCTGGGAAAGGCGGCCCGCCACCAACCCCACAACGCCGAGCGGCCAATCGCCAGACACCACGATGGCGGCAGGACTTGGACCGTACTCTTGCGCAACGGCCTCCACGGCGTCGGCGAAAGCAACATCCACCGCTTCCCGCCGCTTGTCATTGAGCACCTCAATCTCGTCCGCGAGGCACTTGGCCTCCTCTTCGTCCTCAGCCATCAACAGGCGGTACGCAAGGTCCGCGTGAGCCATACGGCCTGCTGCATTCAGCCGCGGAACCAGGCGCCACGATACGTCGGACGCGGTGAGTGTCTCACGGTTCACTCGGGCACGCTGGCATAGCACCTTCCATCCGGCGCTCCCGCCCGTCGCCAGTGCGCGCGTGCCCTCGCGAACGAGACGTCGGTTCTCGTCGACAAGCGGCATCATGTCCGCGAGGGTGCCGAGCGCGGCGAGACTCATGAGCCATCCGCGCAAGCCATCGTCTGCAATGCCAGCCTCGTCGAGCAACCGATGAGCGACTTTCCACGCGACAAAAGCACCGCAACCTCGCTTGGCCACCGAGGGATGGCGGTGGCGCGTGAAGTGAATGACAGGCACGCCGTCCGGGATGTGTTCTTCACCAGGCTCGTGGTGATCAGTGACGATAACATCGAGGCCATCCGCAAGAGCCGCGCCAATGGCTTCAACCGCTCGAATTCCATTGTCGACCGTCACAATGAGAGAAGCACCGCCACTCTTTGCATCCTCGAGCAGTCTACGTGAGAAGCCATAGCCGTCGGATACGCGCTCCGGAATGTGACACGTCACCTGACCGCCGATGGCCTCAAGCGCCTTCGTCAAAATCACAGATGCACTCACGCCGTCGACATCGTAATCTCCTATCACGGCGATATTCTCACGCTTTTTCACGGCGCACAGGATTCGCTCACACGCCACTCCCATGTCCGTGAAATCCATCGGATCACTCCAGGGAACATCGCTGGTAAGCAAGCTGCGCACCTCTTCCGGATGCACATATCCGCGCGCCGCCAGCACGCGCGCCACCCGCATCGGCATGCCGAGCACACCGGCCAATCTCCGCGCGACCTCCCCGACGGCAGCCGCTCGCCAAAGCGGCACACTCATCCCTGATGCCCCCTCTCACGCCCGTGATGTTGTTCACGAGGATCATACGGATTCACGTGAACAAACACGTCCTGGACGCGATCGAACTTCTCGCGGAGTCGATCCCGCACGGCGGCGGCGATGTCATGGCCAGCGAGCACCGTGATGTTGGCGTCCACAGCAATCTCAATATCGACGATCACGTATTGGCCATGGTCACGCACTCGAATTTCGTCGATGGCGCGAACACCCTGGACGCGCATCACTTCGCGACAGTAGGGCTGAAGTGCTTCCTCGGAGAGAACAACGCGGTCCATCAAGATCTCCAGTGCATCCTTGGCAATTTCAATGGCCATTTTGAGCACGAGAGCCGCCACAAACACACCGGCCGCCGCGTCCGTGTACATGAGCCAACGAATGCCAAGCCGCTCTCCCACGACGGCAAGCACGATGCCGATAAGTGCCGCGAGCGAAGAGTAGACGTCCGCGCGGTGATCCGATGCCTGTGCCAAGAGGCTCTTCGACCGCAGGCGCTTGCCGAGCTTGACGTTGTACCGATATAGCACCTCTTTGACCACTACCGCGACGAATGCCATCACGGCCGCGATCCACTCGGGTGCGCGCGGGCTGTGAAGAAATGAGACCGTCGACGAATAGAACACTTCGATGGATGCCGCGATGAGCAGGACGCTCACGCAGATGGAGGCGATGAGCTCCGCCTTACCGTGACCATAGGGATGGTCCTCATCGGGCGGTTTGCGAGCAATGCGGAGTCCCACGATCACGGCCACCGAACCCACCAGATCGGACGCGGAGTGAACGGCATCCGCAATCAACGCCTCACTGTGCGCCAAGACCCCGACGACGCCCTTCGCGACCGCCAGGAGTACATTCAGAATGGCGTTTAGGTAGCTGATCATAGAACCGCGCCGCTCAAGCGGATTCGTCACTTGCAATCACCATCGAATCCTTTCATCCTATGCGGGACAAAAAGGGGAGCGCCGAGGTGCCGCGCTCCCCTGGCTTCATTCCGGAATCGGAGCGGCGTGATCGCCATCCGCGCGCTTCATGGAACGAGAACGCCACGCCACCCAGATCGGACTCGCGATGAAAATGGACGAATACGCTCCACTCACGAGTCCGATGATGAGCGCGAACGTGAAGTTCCTTATGGAGATACCGCCAAAGAAATAGAGGATGACGGCTGCGATGAGCACGGTGAGAACCGTGCGTATGGAGCGGTTCATCACCTGCCACAAGCTCTTGTTGACGACCGTGCGCAGTTCCTCGACCGTCTCCGGTTTGTCAAGTTTTAAGTTCTCGCGGATACGGTCGAAGATGACGATGGTGTCATTAATGGAGTAACCCACGATCGTCAGAAGCGCAGCCACAAAGGTCAGATCCACCTCGCGGCGAAGCAGCGCAAACGCGGCAAGCACGATGAACGCATCGTGAAGCAGCGCGATGATCCCCGAGATGGCGAAGCGGAATTCAAACCGAATGGCGATGTAAACGACGATGCACGCAGCCGCAGCGAGCACAGCGTACACGGCCTTGCGCGCCGTCTGTTCAGCGACGAACGGATCAACCGAATTGACCTGAATGTCCTGCTTTGCGTCGGGGAAGAAGCGATGCTCGGCAGATTGGATTTCGCTGATTTGCTTCGCCGTGAGCTGCTCGGGCAACGTGACCATCACGACATTCTGCTGAATGCCGCCCACCGTCAGGCTGGTGTCCCCGAGCGGCAACCCGATGGATGCAAACATCTGGCGCACACGCGCGTCGGGCACCCGCTGGTTGAGCTCAAACTGCACCTCAGATCCCGACTTGAAATCCGTGCTCAGGTTGAAGCCAAACAGGGCGAACACGATGATGCCCGCCACTGTGATGGCACCGGATAGCAAAAAGAACCATCGACTTGCTCGGATGATGTCAAACCTTGGCTTCACGGCTCTTCACCACCCCTCTCGGCGCGCCGTACCACCAAGGATTCTTGATCGCCTGCGCCGCTGTGAACGTCAACAACATTGCCCGGGCAAACAAGACGGCCGTCAAAAGGCTCACAATGATGCCGACCATCAGCGCCACGGCGAAACCGCGAACGTCGCCTTCGCCACCAAAGATGTACATGATGAGGCCCGCGATGAAGGTGGTCGCATTCGAATCGACGATGGTGCGAAACGCATTCCGGTTGCCGATGCGAACGGCGGATCGAAGGCTGCGTCCATTTCGCACTTCGTCCTTAATGCGCTCATACGTAATGATATTCGCGTCCACAGCGATACCGACGCCGAGAATGAGGGCCGCGAGCCCCGACAGTGTCAACACGACGTGAAGTCCGGCGAATGTCAGAAGCGTGAGATAGCCGTACGCGACCAACGCGATATCGGCGATGAGACCTGCCATGCGATACGCCGCGATCATAAACGCGAAAATGAGCACCACGGCGATGATGCCTGCGACGAGCGTCCGATGCAGACTGGTGGCTCCGAGCGTCGGGCCAACACTGGTCTCGCTCTCCAGCGTGAGCGGATAGGGAAGGGCACCTGCATTGAGCTCGTTCGCGAGATCCATACACGCTTGAGGCGTGGTCAGGTTGCCTCCCGAAATTTCGCTCTGTCCGGTATACATAACCTGCTCAATGACCGGATTTGTCAACAACTGCCCGTTGAGGAACACGTAAATGGGTTTCTGCAAATACCGCTTGGTGATGCTTGTCCAGAGGCTCGCGTCTTTGAACTCAATGGCGACGGCGTTCTGACCTGTCTGTTGATCGACAACCCAGTGCGCGTTTGACTTGAGATCTGCCCCGGTCGCCAGCGGCGCGCCCACTGGGACAATCTTGCCAGACTTCGGATCCACCTTGGCGCTGCCATAGATGGCGAGCTGTGCGGTGGCCCCAATGACGTTCACAGCTTCCTGCTGGTTCTTCACGCCCGCGACTTCCACGCGAATCTGGTCCTGCCCGAGCTGATTGCGGCCCTCGAGTTGAATGATAGGCGAAGATACGCCGAGCGAGTTGACGCGCATTTCAATTGCGCGCACAAGCGCCGCCTTCCCTGTGCTGTCGAGAGGCTGGCCCTTGGGCGTGTCAACGGCGTACAGCAAATCCACGCCGCCCTTGAGATCCAAACCCAGAGGTATGGATTTCCATATGTTTGGACCCGTGCTGACGGTGAGGCCGAGCACGACCGCCACCATCGCGAGAAACGCCAATAGGCGTCCCCATTTCATGGTATGTCCTCCTTGTCCGCCACTTCCGCGTGCATAACATGAACCAGTATACCGATCGACGTTTTTCGGCGTCAAACGTCTTCACGCGCATCGAGGTTGCCGCGCAGCGCGCCAAGTGTCACGTACGTCATGAAATCGTTCGGCTTCGCCGACAAAATGACGTCCACGAGGCGATAAAGTGACAGGGGTCGCGGCAGCTTTGTCTGGATGTACGCCCAAAACGCCTCCAACTCAATGGAGTCGTATCCCATCAAGCGGAACTCTTCGACCTTCGCTTGACACAGCCACTTTACCTGATCTGCGTAAGGCCGAACGTCTGGATGCATCAATGGATCGTCCACCGGCCATCCCTCCGATGTGTGCCCAATAACAATTCCATCTCGCTCGTGAAAAATCCTGTCTGGACGTAAAAGTGGACTACCGCTATCCAACGCGGCATAGGCAATATCGTAGGCTGCTTGGAGCCATGGACGGGAGGGACAGTCGCCTTGAGCCGCCAAACGTTCCTGCAGGGTGCCCTGGTGCTCATGATGGCTGGCATCGTGACGCGCCTCATGGGATTCGTATACCGTATCGTGCTGACTCGGCTCATTGGAGCCGAGGCCATGGGCTTGTTTCAGATTGTCTTTCCCATTTTGGGCCTTGCACTCACGTTCGTGACGATGGGGTTTCCGCTCGCCATCGCGAAGCTGGTGGCAGAAGCGGTCGCCAAGCGGGACTCGCATCGCGTTCGCCGCGTGATGCGCATCTCGTCGGCATGCGTGCTGGCGTCTGCCGGGCTCTGCATGGGTCTCATGTACGCGTGTCGCCATCTCGTCGCGCAATACTGGCTTACAGACCCTCGTGCGTACCCCACCTACCTCGCCATGATTCCTGTGGTGGGCGTGATTGCAGTGGCCAGCCTGTACCGCGGTTACTTCCAAGGCATCCAGGACATGACGCCGACCGCCTGGGCGTCCATTCTGGAGCAGTCCGTGCGAATCATCAGCATATGGGGCTTGGCCGCGTATTTCGTACGATTCTCATTGGCGTACGCTGCTATGGCGGCGATGATTGGGATGGTGCTGGGCGAGCTTTCCGGCCTCCTGTTTTTGATTTGGCAACAGCGGCGGCGCGCGCGCATGAATCAGGTCGTGCCGGAACCTGCCTATGCGCGCACGTCGGAACCTCTGCGTGCCACGCTGCGCGCCATCACCCAGCTGTCGCTGCCCGTCACGGCCAGCCGCCTCATATGGTCGCTCTTGTCAGCCGCAGAGCCCATCCTCGTCCTGCGCGCGTTGGGCCTGGCCGGAGTGCCGCTCAAGGAGGCCACAGCGTTATACGGAGCGTACTCAGGCATGGCCATCCCACTGCTGGTATTCCCCACCGTCGTCACGTCCTCGCTTGCGACAAATCTGGTTCCAGCCGTGGCGGAGGCTCAAACTTCCGGAAACGTGGAGCGCATTCGCCATCGCCTTTCGCAGAGCATCACGGTCACCGCGATGGTCGCGTTCCCCGCATCCGTCGTCTTCACGTTTTTCGCGGCGCCTCTTACGCGCGCGATTTACGGGGACGCCCACGTGGGGCCCATGTTGGCAATCATGGCGCCCTTTGTATTCATGCTCTGCCTTCAATCTCCGCTGACGGGCATTTTGCAGGGACTGAATCGAGCAGGCACGGCCATGATCAACTCGATTGTGGGCGGCGTCGCGCGGCTGATGGTCATCCTCGTCCTGGCGACACGCCCGTCACTGGGCATCCTCGGCGTGAGCATTGCCACGGCATTTTCCTTTGCGCTGACCGCCCTGCTGCACCTGGTGGCGGTCGTCAGGGAGATTGGCTTTCAAATGCGTACGTCCTCCGTGGTGCGCATTGGCGTCGCGTCCGCAGCCATGCTCGCGTACATGCTCCTCATCACGTTTCGATCCGGCAGTTCTCTGTCCGGGTCAAGGCTTGTGCTCGCGCTCGTGGGCGGCATGATCCTGTATTTCGCGCTGCTCTGCTCCTTCCGCGTGCTCACCTCTTACGCGGTCGGCCGCGTGCCCAAGGTGGGTCCGTGGCTCGCCGCGATCGTCCGTCATCTTCCTTTTGCCGTCTGATGCTGCGGAAGCGTCCATTTCGTCGATCCACCATTCCCCGAGCCCGTTGACGCGCGCGTAAAAGACGCGGGCCAGGTCGTGGCCGCGAAGGCGAAGTTGTTCGCAGAGCCACGACTCGTCTCGCCCAAGTCGCTCGAGCGCGCTTCGGACGGGCTTGCCGTCCACCACGACGGTGACCGCCGGACCGCTGTCTTCGGCGCGAATGCCGAGATCGCGCGCCGTCAGAGGGCGGACTTCAGGCTTCGGCACGACGCTCAACTGGCCGGACGTCTCCAGGATGGCGAATTCCACGTCCGCCACATCCGCATAGCCCTGCTCTCGTAATTGGGTCAGCAAATCGTGAACCGTGTACCGAATGCGCCGCATCTCTCGATCGCAGATTTGCCCATGCGCGATGAGGACAGAGGGCTCACCCTCTATCCAATGGCGAAAGCGGTGACTTTTCATCTGAAGAAAGGCGACGGCGAGCTGAAAGAACACGAGCGATCCAATGGAAACCGCTGCCTCCCAGATCGGCACACGCCGGTCCTCCATGGGCAGGGTGGAGAGCTCTGCGATCATGATGGATACGACGAGATCGAACACCGAAAGTTGGCCGATCTCGCGCTTGCCCATGATGCGCAACGCCACCATCACCATCAGGTAGAGGACGAAGGCGCGCAGCGGAAACTGCCACAGGGGAATGTGCGGCATGAAAAGAAGCCCCTCCTCACTTTGGCATTATGCCCTGAGAAGAGGCTGCTCCATGCCACCTACACGGTGTGCGACGGGGATTCGAACTCGCGTTTGTACAGCGGGTCGTGAAGTCTCGCAAAGAGTTCTTCGATGCGGTTGAAAAGATCCGCCCCGTCCTGAACGTCGTCGTAGACTTCCCGACCGCAGGCCACGCGAACCGACAGCGCATGTTCTCCGACGTGAAACGTGTGCTGCTCAATGACCTGCGTGACGCGACGGCAGATGCCCGCGAGTTCAAGCTCCGTCACGTTGGGGATGACGATGAGCATCTCGTCCCCGCCATACCGGCAGGCGAGTTCAGAATGTCGCAGAACTTGACGGATGACGACTCCGGCTTGGCGCAGCACCTCGTCGCCAGCTTCAAATCCATAGGAGGCATTGATCTCACTGAAGCGGACGAGATCGAGGCAGATGACGCCCCAGCATGTGGTACCGTGCGCCATCTCGTCGCGCACGCGGATGTTCACAAAGTGGTGCGTGTACAGGCTGGTCAAGGGGTCGACGAACAGTTGGGTATCGAATTCAGGCGCGTACATGGCGGTGCGATTTCGTCCGCGCTGTTTGGCGCCCCAATACATTGCGCTGTCCGCCTTGACGAGCAGATCGCGATCCGACTCGCTGTGGTCTGGATAGGTTGCCATACCGATGCTGACTGTGATGCCTTGAAGATGATACCCTTCGAAATCCACCGCGAGCTTGGAAACGTCCTGGCGTATGGCCTCCGCACGCTCGTAAGCCTCATGAGCGCTCGCCCACAGCAGTATGGCGAACTCTTCTCCGCCGTAACGCGCCGCAATGCCATCAGGCGCGGCGTGGCGCTCCAAGATACGACCGACCTCGCGCAGCACGACATCTCCCGCGAGGTGACCGTAGGTATCATTGAATCGCTTGAAGAAATCCACATCGACAATCAGCACGGAAACAGGCCGGTTCTCGCGCAGAGACGCCTGCACGCGACAAGACAACTCCTCGTAGAAGTAACGGTAATTCAAGAGCCCTGTCGCTTCATCGCGGAAGGAGCGGTCCTGTAATTCCTGATACAACTTGGCGTTCTCGAGCAGCACTGAAACCTGGTTTGCCAAGGCGTCCATGTACTCGTGAATGTGGTTGAAGGCCTTCGGACGCCTGGCGTAGCAAACGATGGCACCGTGCGCCTTTTGATGAGCGTGCATTGGAAAAATGGCCATGCTCAAAAACGTGGATATCTCGCCGAAATAGCGCACACGCGAATCTTTGCGCACGTCCGGGACAATGACGTGATCGCGCTGGTGAATGGTCTTCCAGATAACTCCGCCCTCCGACTCGGGCCAACCTTCCATCGAGAACTCGGCCTCGTACGCCCGCGGGTAGACAGCGGCGGGGACAAGGCAACCGCGACCGTCGATGACAAACATGGCGACGCAATCAGCCAACGTCATTCTCCTGGCGAGGTGGGCCGCTTCGAGCGCAATCTGCCTCATGTCAAACTCGGTCGCCAGGTTGGCGAGTGACTCGTGAATCTCCTGCAAGTCCATGGCCTGGCGATGAGAGCGAAGCATATACGCCAGCATGAGAAGCGGCAGCACCATGATGGGTGCCAGCCAGGCGCTGGTTGAATAAAGCATGACCACGAGGAGAGAAAAGGGAATGCAGAGCGCCAGGTTGATGAGGTCTGTCAGGAGAGCGGCCCAAACGGCCGACCCAAGAAAGGCACCCCGCAACCACTGGATGACCTGAACGAACGCGTGATTGATGACCAAAAACACAGCTGCCGACAGGACCAGAGCGCCTACGGCGAGTGCGTCAATGCGGGTCAACGGCAGGGAGACAAGCCGATGAAGGAACCACCACATGGCGAGCGTGGAGAGCGCGTACTGCCCCGCATTGAAAAACAGCGTCTCCAAGTCCCAGTGGCGCCGAAGCGCCGGCACAAAGGCCGCGGCAATGGCGCACAGCATCGCCTCTTCGCGCCCGTTCAGCGTCACATACGAAAACAAAACCGCAGGCGTCAAGCTGGCCGAGCCCAACCGCAGCGGCACTGGCAGCGCCTCCACCAAGCATGCGAGGACCAGCATGGCGATGAAGAACCAGATATTCGCAGACCGGAGCTCCGGGATCCCGAAGAGCGCCATGCCGCACCCGAAGATTCCGACCATAAGACTGTACACGGTTTGTCGCTTGAGCGGTATGCCTTCCGCCATACCGACACCCCCACCCCAACCCGCGCCCGTTCGAATTCTTCAAGTTTCCAGTATAAACAGTTCATATCTCATCGGACAAGATCATAATTGCAGTTCTCGCCGAATATCTTGTAGAGAAACTTGTACCAGGAGTGATGCGCCGTGTCGAGATCGAACGAAGACCATCGATTCGACGTGCTACGCGCTATCCCTGTCGTATACGGCATCGTCTGGAGCCTGTGCATCGCGCTGTGCGGCACGCTTGTGGTTTTCCTGATGGCGCACTACGGCGAATGGAGCCCCGAGCGTATCACGGCGGCCGCGTACATCATCCACTGTCTGGCGGTGCTGTTCGGCGCCATCGCCGCCGCGCGCCAGGGACGAGAGCACGGATGGTTTCACGGAGGCGCCACCGGCCTCCTATACGCCGTCCTCATGGTTGTCATCGGCCTCTTCGTCGACAACACGTTTACCTTTGACGCAAGCGGGCTCTTTCGTATCCTGCTCATGTCGGTCATCGGCGCGTTTGGAGGCGTGATGGGCGGCGCATGGCGTCGCGCGTGACGCACCGCGGAATGCGGGAGGCCGATGTGGCGAAGCCACGGGAACGACCTCCCCATCCGAGCCGATCAGGCCCCTCCGTGCTCCTTGCGGTGTTCCTCGAACTCGCGCTCCGCTTCAGAACCAACATCGTGGAATTCGTCCGTCGGCTCTCCGTCGTGGTCAACGTGGTCGTCCAGCGGCTCGTCGCTTTCCTCAACATCCTCGCCGTGATCGAGCGCAGGGCCCTCCTCCACGACGCGCACAATGGCTCGCTGGTCCATCTCCACTTCCACGCCATCCGCGATTCGAACAAGGGCAATATCGCCCTGCATCTGGACGATCTCGCCGTACAGTCCCGCGGCCGTCATCACGCGCGCACCCGGGCCCAGTTTCTTCATCATCTCGGCACGGCTCTTCTGCTGGCGCCGCTGGGGCAACAGGATGAGCACGTAAAACACCACAATCAGGAGAATTAAAAACAGAATGCTGCTGCTACCCTTCAAACTCACACGTCCTCTCGCTCGGATGTATAACCGTACCTATCGTAGAATTCGCGCTTGAACGCCAAAAACCTGTCCTCTTCAATGGACTTTCTGATTTCCTTCATCAGGTTGAGCAAAAAGTGCACGTTATGATACGTGGTGAGCCGCACGCCGAGAATTTCTTCTGCCTTCAGAAGGTGCCTGATGTACGCCCGGGAAAACGTCCGGCACACCCGACACGAACACGACGGGTCCATCGGCAGAAAGTCGTCCCGGTACTGAGCGTGCTTCATCACCATCTTGCCGGTCGACGTAAACACGGTTCCATTGCGCGCGATGCGCGTGGGGAGTACGCAGTCAAACATGTCCACGCCTCGCTCCACGCCCTCAAACAGGTCGTCCGGGCTGCCCACGCCCATCAGGTACCTCGGCTTGCCCTCCGGCAAGCATGGCGCAATATGTGCCAGAATCTCGTACATGAGCGGCTTTGGCTCTCCCACGCTGAGCCCACCAATCGCGTAGCCGGGGAGATCAAGCTCCACCAACGCGTCCACAGCCTCCCGCCGGAGATCCAGGTGCTCTCCCCCTTGCACAATCCCAAACAGCGCCTGCTCTTCCGGGCGCGCGTGCGCCTCCTTGCACCGTTTCGCCCAGGCCAAGGTGCGCCGAAGCGATGTCTCGAGATACGATCTCGACGCACCGTAGGGCGGACACTCGTCGAGCTGCATGATGATGTCCGCGCCAAGCGCGTTTTCAATTCCCATGACCGTCTCCGGCGAAAAGAAGCGCGGGCTGCCGTCGATGTGAGAACGAAACTGCACGCCCTCGTCCGTGATCTTGCGCAGGCTCGCCAGGCTAAACACCTGAAACCCACCGCTGTCCGTAAGGATGGCGCCCTGCCACTGCATGAATCCATGCAGCCCTCCGGCGCGCCGCACGATGTCTTCGCCCGGGCGAAGGTGGAGGTGATACGTGTTCGCCAGAATGATTCCCGCGCCGAGTTCCTCCAGCTCCCATGGCGCCATCGTCTTGACGGTGGCCTGCGTGCCAACCGGCATAAACACCGGTGTGTCGATCACGCCATGTGGCGTGTGCAACCGCCCCCTCCGCGCCTCCGTGCGGGAGCATCGCGTAAGCAGTTCATACCTCACGGGGAATGGCAACGTCCGCCCTCCTCTTGATGAACATCGCGTCGCCGAAGCTGAAGAACCGATATTCGCGCTTCACAGCCTCGCGATACACGGCCTTTGCGTAATCCGTTCCCATGATGGCGCACACCAGCATAAACAGGGTTGACTTGGGCAGATGGAAGTTCGTGATGAGCCCGTCCATGATGCGAAACTCAAATCCCGGGTAAATGAAGATGTCCGTCTCGCCCTGCCTCGCCTCCAGCGCGCCCGACCGACCCGCCGCTTCGATCGTACGAAGCGCCGTGGTACCCACTGCGATAACCGGCCGTCCTTCCGACTTGGCCCGATTGACCATCTCCGCCGTCTCCGGACTCACTTCGTACCATTCGCTGTGCATATGATGTTCTTCCACGTTCTCTACCTGCACAGGCCGAAAGGTGCCGATCCCCACGTGCAGGGTGACGTGGCACAACTGCACGCCCTTGCCCCGAAGCCTGTCCAGCAGTCGCTCCGTGAAGTGGAGTCCCGCCGTGGGCGCCGCAACGGATCCCAGCCGCTTCGCATAGACCGTCTGGTACCGCTCCTGGTCCTCCAGCTTTCCATGAATGTAGGGTGGCAGCGGCATCTCGCCCAAGCGATGCGCCACGTCGATCACGGATTCATCCGTGTGGAACCGCACGAGACGAATGCCCTCGTCTTCCTCGCCCACCACCTCCAACTCGACGCGTCCGCCGCCTTCGCCGACGACCAGCCGATGGCCTGCGCGAAGACGCTTCGCCGGGCGGGCCAGACACTGCCAGGTGTTCGGTTGATTGTCCACTGGGCGGACGAGCAACAGCTCGACTTGGCCGCCCGTGTCGGGTTTGACGGCGTACAGCCGGGCCGGTAGGACGCGGGAGTCGTTCATCACCAGGACGTCTCCCGGATTCAGTTCCTCTTCGATCTCGGCAAAGATGCGATGCCGAACCACTCGATCCACAGGGTCGACCACGAGGAGCCGGGATTGGTCGCGCTCAGGCAGCGGCTCTTGCGCAATCAGATGTTCAGGAAGTTCGTAATCGAAATCTTCGACGCGCATGTACATTCCTCCAGAAACACAAGGTGGTTCATGCCAAAAAAGCTGCCCCGGCTTACCGGGGCAGCCCGTTTCGTCTCATGAATGCAGAGCCGCGGTTGGCAGCGGGCGATGTCGTTAGGACGAACGAGCATCACCCATTATACCGAGGCTCGCTGCGCGAATTCAAAGACTGATTCAACGCCGCTTGCACAATACTCGCGACTTCGTCGTAATTGCCGGTGTTCAGACCTTGAAGTGCCGTGTCGAGATCGTGCGCCTGCGCGACCACGGTCTGGACGTTCGCCGACGACAGATCCTTCAGATGCACGCGCACGCCCACCTCTTGGGCGAGGAGATAGCTCGCGTACTGCGCGGGTGCCACATGGTTCGCGACCGCCTGGTTCCACACGCTCGGCGACAGCGCCATGCTGTAGACATTGCCTTCCCCTCGTGTGGCACCCTGAACGGCGCTCGCCACAGCCTGAGTCATCAGAGAACCTGAGTCACCGCCGTCCAATGAGGTACTGGCCACCACGACGCTGTCATTTCTCGGCATCTGTCCCTCGGCGGCGAGCTCACGTACGAGCGATCTCACCGCTTGCGCGAGCGGCTCGCCCTTCACAGGCACGCGCGCAAGAACTTCCTGACCCACCGCGTTGTACGCGGTTGCGGAGACAACGCGCATGTTTCGGTCAACCGCGAGACTCCACTCGGCGTTGGCGTCGACTGAGACGAGCGCGTGGGGGCGCGAACCCCAGCCGGCCACCGCGAGGGCGCCTCCCCCCAGCGCGGCGCAGAGGGCGCAGGCTGCGGCGGCTCCGAGCGCCACGCGGCGCCTGACCCAAGCGCGCATCCAACCGCCGCGGACCTGCCGAGCGCTGATGTCGATCACGTCGCCGACCGACATACTAGGCCTCGCGGCCATTTCCATAAACGCCCCGTCGTCCGTGAGCACCAGGGCGCGCTCGCCCCGGAGCTCCACCACGACGGCGCGACCCCGGACTCGCACACTCATGACGTCAATCCCCTTCCGCGCTGAGAAGAAACGACTTCAGCATGGGAAAGTCACCGGACAGCAAGAGAACCATGGCAAGGATGTACTTCCGCTGGCGTTCGAGCGTCTTGCGCGATACGCACACCCGCTCCTCCACCTGTCTGAGGGGCAGTGCCTTTCGGCGACGCACATACGACACGAGCTCCGGATCGGAAGCGATGGCATGGGCGCACACGAGCGCGTTTTTGCGCGCGTCCTCGTGCTTGGGCGATAGCTCGACCAGCTCCCTGAAGGATAACCCGAACTCCTCCAGACGACGCGCATACTCCTCGATCTCATACGCCCTCATGGTGGCCTCTTCGCGCCGCTTGTGTTCCGCGATGGACGACGCTACCTCGACCCAGTTCGAGACGTGATCCTCGTCGTCCACCTGGTCAAACTCGCTCCACGGGCGCAGTCGCGCGCGATGCTGTCTCTGCGCGCGAAAGAAGTCGACGAGGCGCCGGCGGATGACCGTCTCGGCGAATGTCAGAAACGAAGCGGCGCGCTCGTCCTGATACCGATCGATGGCCTCGTTGAACGCCGCCAGCGAAACGCTGTACTCGTCGTCCGCATGGGGGTCGATGTACCGCTTGGCCGTTTGCGACGCAATACGCAGAATAAAGGGTATGTACAGAGCGATGAGCTCGTTGCGCGCGTGCGCATTTCCTGCTTTCGCGCTCTGGAGCAGGCGGGCCAACTCGTTTCGTTCGTCCAGCGACCTTCCGCGAAACGGGAGAACGCCCACGCTCCCACCTCACCTCATGAATTCGTGATCGGTCCGGCGTTTTCGGGGGTGCCCGAGTTTCACCCCGCGCTTCTGTCCAGTGCCGCCATCAAGGCGACGGCACGGCGCGCCCGAGGTGGCGATAGGCAGACGGCATCACGACGCGCCCGCGCGGCGTGCGCTTCAAGAAGCCGATTTGCAACAAGTACGGTTCGTACACGTCCTCGAGCGTCGACGGTTCCTCGCCCACGGCGGCCGCAAGCGTGTCGAGCCCCACAGGGCCTCCTCCGAACTTGTCCATCGCGGCCTCCAGGATCCGCTTGTCGATGGCGTCGAGTCCCAGGGGATCGACGTGCAGTTGCGCAAGCGCCTCGGCGGCCTTCGCCGCGTCGATCTCCGGCCAGCCTGCGACCTGCGCAATATCGCGCACCCGCTTGAGCAGCCGATTCGCGATGCGCGGCGTGCCCCGCGCTCGGCGCGCGATTTCAGCGCATCCGTCCTCTGAGATGGCCAGCTGTAGAATCCGCGCATTGCGCCTGACGATCTCGGCGAGTTCGCGAACCGGGTAGTAATCCAGGTGCAGCATCACGCCGAACCGATCTCGCAGGGGGTGCGACAGAAGCCCCGCCCTGGTCGTGGCGCCGATGAGCGTGAACGGGGGGAGGTCGAGCCTCACGGAGCGGGCGCTCGGGCCCTTGCCGATGACGATATCGATTGCGAAGTCCTCCATGGCCGGGTACAGGACTTCTTCCACGCTCGGCGACAGCCGATGAATTTCGTCGATGAACAGCACGTCGCCCGGCTGCAGATTCGTCAGGATGGCGGCGAGATCGCCGGCGCGCTCAATAGCCGGACCGGAGGTCACGCGGATTTGGACGCCGAGCTCGTTCGCGATGATCATCGCGAGGGACGTCTTGCCGAGGCCGGGCGGGCCATACAACAGGACGTGATCCAGCGGCTCTCCGCGCTCTTTAGCCGCCTGGATGAAGATCCGGAGGTTTTCCACGACCGTCCGCTGGCCGATGTAATCGTCGAGAAAACGGGGCCGAATGGTGTCCAACTGCGCGTCCTCGCGCATCCACTCGGCAGAAATCAGTCGCTCGTCCATCCGTCCACCTCCTCATCCCTCGCTACGGCTGCGACAGCGGCTCGGTTCTGGCATCGCGCGCATACAGATATGTGAGCGCCGCCTTGATGGTGTCCTCGACGGATGCATGCCCTCTGCCGGCCGCGGCAACCGCCTCTTCTGCTTCGCGAGGCCTGTAACCGAGGGCCATGAGCGCCGACACGGCGTCGTCCGCCGCCGAACGCTCCGAATCAGACGATCGCAGGGGAGCGTGCAGCGCGGAGGGCGCCAAGTCGTCGAGCTTCTCCCGCAGTTCCACAATCAGACGGCTGGCGAGTTTGCGGCCGATGCCGGGCAGGCGGCTCAGTCCATCCACGTCTTCCCCGAGGATGGCCGCGACGATCTCGCCCACGCCTGCGGCGCCGATGGCCTGAAGCGCCAGCTTGGGGCCAATGCCAGAGACCGCCACCAGGCGTTCAAACAGAGCCCGCTCCTCCACGGTCTCGAATCCGTACAGCGCCCAGCCGTCCTCGCGCACGTGATGGTGTGTATACAAGAATGCGGAATCTCCGAGGTTCAGCGCCGCCTGGGTGCGGTCGCACACGTGCACGCGGTAGCCCACATCTCGCACGTCGAGATCCACATAGCCCGGGCCGAGAAACGCCACGCGTCCCCGCAGGAATGCGATCACTGAAAACGCCCCCGTTCCCATACCCAGCCCGTACGTTTGTGCGCAGTGATTCTTGCTTCCAGCTCGCCGATGCGCCCTGTGTGCGCATGTGCGATGGCGACCGCCAGCGCGTCAGCCGCGTCGTCGGGCTTCGGCACATTCGTCAACCGCAAAAGGAGTCTCACCATCTCTTGAACCTGCCGTTTGTCCGCGCGCCCATAGCCCGTGACCGCCTGTTTGACTTGCATCGGCGTGTATTCCATCACGGCGAGCCCCGCTTCCGCGCCCGCCAAGAGCGCCACACCGCGCGCCTGGCCAACTGTGAAGGCCGTCGTCGCATTGCGACTGAAGAACAGTTCCTCCACCACCATGACCCCGGGTCGATACGTTCGGCAGAGCTCCGTCAACTGTTGAAAGATATGTCGAAGCCTTTCTGGCAAAGGCGTATCCGCGCTCGTCTCGATACAGCCGTGCGCCACATGGTAAAGCGAATCGCCCGAGCCTCGCTCAAGGATGCCGTATCCCAGCCGGGCCAAGCCCGGATCCACGCCAAGGATGCGCAAGGACTCCACGTTCGTCCCCCTCGATATTGACATTCGCCACAGGCCTCTGAAACTCCTACCTATACAGATATGGAAAATAGAAGGGCACGAGAAGAAAAGGGCGACCGCTGAATTACACCGAGCGATCGCCCGGAATTCGCCCGCCGGGATCGCGCAAGTAGACGGGCGCGAGGAAGTAGCAACTGAGAGGAATGTCAAGTCGCCATGCGGGCCTCGATCCCGCGAACGCCACCACCGCATCGTCGTCCACCCGCCGCCGCTCGAGCACACAACCGCCCGCGTCCGTCTCGTTGACGAGAATCACGCGTCGGGCCGGATGGTGGAGGCGGTGATGCGGTCCGAAATCCGTGCTCGCCGACGCCGACACGCGCGCATCCGCCGGTGCGCCCCAGGCCAGCCAGGCGCAGGCCGACAAGATGGCGATCGCGCCGCGAAAGCCGCCCTTTCGCATTGTCATCTGAACCTGCCTCCCGTCTCACCGAGAAGGTTCAGATGTTAACGTGCGCACGTGCGAGACAAATATGCACCTACTCGTCGCCTTCCTCCTCATCACCCGTGTCGAGATTCGTGTACACGGTCTGCACGTCGTCGAGCGACTCGAGGGCCTCGACGAGATCGTACACCTGCTCCAGAGCATCCTCCGGCAGGTCCATCTTCGTCGACGCTTCATACGTGAGGGATGCCTCTTCGTAAGGGAGCCCTTGTTCCTCGAGGCTCACCCGAACGGCGCGGAAGTTCTCCGGCGTCGTCTTCACGACGTACGTGCGGGATCGCTCCATCACGTCCTCGGCTCCTGCCTCCAGGGCCACCATCATCAGGTCATCCCCGTCCACCTTGTCCTTGGGCACGACAATCTGGCCGAACCGCTGAAACATCCACGCCACCGCGCCCGACTCAGCGAGGTTCCCACCGTGTTTGCGAAACAGGTGCCGGACTTCCGCCGCCGTTCGGTTGCGGTTGTCCGTGAGGATCTCGATCAACAGGGCCACCCCGTGCGGGCCATACCCTTCGTAAAGCAGCTCCTCGTAGGTTACGCCTTCAAGCTGCCCGGTGGCTTTGGCAATCGTCCGTTGGATGTTTTCCATGGGCAGGTTGTTCGCCCGCGCCCGCTCAATGGCGACGCGCAGCCGGAAGTTGGTCTCAGGATTGCCTCCGCCCTCGCGCGCCGCTTGATAGATGTCCTTGGACAGCTTGGTGAACAGCTGCCCGCGAATGGCGTCCTGCTTGCCCTTGCGCCGCTGAATATTGTGCCACTTCGAATGTCCTGCCATGTCCATTCACTCCAAGCATCAAGTTCCCCAATCGCGCAGATATCGAAAGTCGAGGCCGATGGTGCGCCCCGACAGCTTGGCGATGATCGGCATGCGCCGCTTGTACTGATTGCGCCGGACGCGATCGACGATGGCCCGCACCAGGCGCTCCGGATAGCCGCGGCTGACGATCTCGTCCGGCGACATCCGGAGGTCCACCCACTGGTAGAGGATCTCGTCCGCCTCGTCGTACGAGAAGCCGAGTTCCTTTTCGTCGGTCTGATCCGCCCAAAGATCCGCGCTCGGCGCTTTCTCGAGGATGCTCCTCGGCACGCCGAGATGCGCAGCCAGCTGGCGAACCTGACACTTGTACAAATCCCCGATGGGATTGAGCGCGCTCGCCATGTCGCCGAACTGCGTGCCGTAGCCGAGCAAGAGCTCCGTCTTGTTGCTCGTGCCAAGCACGAGTGCGTTCATGGCGGCAGACAGATCGTACAGCGTGACCATGCGCTCCCGCGCCATGCGATTGCCGCGCCGGAGCGCGTTCGCCTCGTATCCGAGCGCGCGATCCACCTGAGCAAAGTACGCGTCCACTGGCGCGGTGATGTCGATGACCGTGTGCGCAATGCCGAGGGCCTCGACCACCTTCATCGCGTCCGCGAGGCTGTTCGGGCTGCTCGTGCGGTACGGCATGAGGACGGCGTGCACCCGGTCCGGCCCGAGTGCGCGGGCCGCGAGAAACGCCGTGAGCGCCGAATCAATGCCGCCGGACAGGCCGAACAACGCCTTCTGGAAGCCCACCTTCGTCACCTCGTCGCGGAGAAACCCTGTCAATACCGAGGTGACGAGCGAAGGATTCAACGCAAGCCTCGCCTCAATCTCCGGTTTCATCGGTCGACCTCCTGCGCACAGCCTCCTGCATCTCGTCAAGCACCAGGCGAACGCGTTCATCTCGCATCAGCGGCGTCGTGTAGCGCGCGCGGCGCACCATGTGAAAGTCGAGATCAGCCACGACGAGCGCGCGCTCCGACGCGGGTCCCTCGGCCACCCATTCGCCGTCTGGCCCCATGACCCCGCTGCCTCCGTAAAAATGCACGCCGTCCTCGTAACCGACCCGGTTGGCGAACACGAAAAAGCATCCGCACAGCTGCGCGTACACCTGGAGCAGCTGCCGCCAGAAGGCGTGCGAACCGAAGTCGGAGGCGGCCATGGTGTTGCGCCAAGGACTGGAGGCTGGCACGTAAATCACGGACGCCCCCTGCACAGCCAGAAGGTAGGGACTCGAGAGATGCCAAGCGTCCTCGCAGATGAGAACGCCGGCTTGTCCGCCTTGCGCTGAGAAGGTTCGGACGCGATCGCCCGGCGCAAAGTAGCGTCGCTCGTCGAACATTCCGTATGTAGGAAGATACAGCTTCCGGTGCCGGTGCACGAGGCGGCCGCCGGACGCGTAGGCCGCGGTCACAAAGAAACGACAATCGTCCGCTTCTTCCACGAAGGAAAACAGCACATCCACAACCCGGCTCGCCTGGATGAGGCGCTGAATATCCGGGTGACTCACATGGCGCGCCACTTCGAGCGTGAGATCCTGCGTCTGGTAGCCGGTGAGTCCTAATTCAGGAAATACGATCACCTGCGCGTTGGCTTGTCTCGCCTCGTTCACGTACTCCAGATGCTGGCTCACATTCGCGGACACGTCGCCCAGTTTGGGCGCGAACTGCGCAATGGCGACGCGGTACGCCGACCAAGCCACGTCCATTCCCCCACCCGTCGACTTCGTACCCAAACAGTATACATGGTGCGCCGGGCAAACGGAAGAAAGCGCCTGGCGGCGGATTGGCTGCGTATCAGGCATCCAGCTCGCGCAGCCAGGCGTCGTGCAGGCGAGCTCGCTCCTCTTCGCGCCTCACCGCATAGCGAAGCCGCCACACCCGGCGCTCAGGTTCTCCCCCGCGAAACGCCTCCGCCAGCGCGCGCAGGGCGATGTCGGGCCACGCGCCGAGCCTCACGAGCGACACGAGCTCCTCATCGCCCAGCTCCGCCGCCTGCGCGTAGGTGAGCCAGAGCCGCCGATACGCGCTCTGACAGAGAGGAACCAGATACGCGACGTGGCTCACCCACTGAATGGGGTCGGCGAACGGATCGTCGTAACCGGCGTGATCGAAATCGATGAACATCACGCTTCCGCCCGGTCCGACGAGCACGTTGTGGGGCGCGAGATCGCGGTGACAGAAGGCGAGCGGGCGCGTCCCGTCCAGGTAGGAAGCGTACACGGCGCGGGCGCGAGCGGCGATGCGATTCAGCGAATCGGCAATCTCGGCCTCGACCGGCATTCCCTTCAGCCGTTCGAGGAGCTGCAGCTTCGCTCTCCACTTGTCCCGAAGCGTGGCGGCTGCCAGGGCGCTATCCAAACCGCCCGGCGGCGCGGCGCGCTGAGCCCGCGCGAGCGCGCGGGTGACAGCGAGCCGCTCCGATTCGTCGCGCACGTCGACATGCCGACCTTCCAGCCACGGCTGAAGATAAAACCAACCGCCGCGCCCGTCGGATGCCCGCATGGTGCCGGTGCGTGTCGCAAGCGGCATGGCGGCCGCCACCCCGACGCCTGGATAGTGGCGGAGGACGTCGGCGAGCGCGCGAAGGCGCTCCTCACAGTCCTGGGGACGCGCGCGCTTCAGGATATACCGCGACGCTCCGGCGACAATGCCCCAGACCGTGCGCTTCTGGACAATGGCATCCGGCACAATGCCATAGGCTCGACGGACGAGATCGGCCATTTCACCGGCGTCCATCACCTATCGTTCCCCACGCGCACGACGAACGGCTTCGACCATCCCTCTTCGTCGGTCTCGGGCACCAGTGGATCGACCTTGCGGTAAGGATGATGCATGTGCGGGCCCCCGTCGTACCCGAGGCCGGGTGGCATCTCCTGTCCCGAGATGTCCGAAAGGCCATCCGTATCGCCCGGTTCCTCGTAATCCGGCGCTTCCACCGCGTGCGGAGTCCACGGTTCCACGCCTTCATCGGGCATCACCTCCGGAGGCTGCTGCAGCGTGCCCTGATGGCCCTGACCTCCAAAAAGGGCGCCCGCGTCGCCATCTCCGGGAAGCTGTGGTGCCGACGGTGCCATGCCGGGCGACGGCATCCAGGCACCCGAATGACCCTCGGTCATGCCCGCAGGCATCTGCGGCTCATTGCCGAGCGGCACATACACAACAAGCCCCGGTGTCAACGCCCGTCCCGCGAGCGCCGGATTCAGATGCTCGAGATCGTCCACCGCGACGTTGTACCTCTCGGCGATGGTTGCCCAAGTCTCCCCGGGCTGCACCGCATGCGGCCACACATAGCCGAAATAAGGCTTTGCCACGGTCTTGGTCGACTTGGACTGCGTCTTTTTCGACTTTGGCTTGGACGAGGTGCCCTTTCCGAGTTCAGGGATGACAATCGTCATGCCTGGCGTGATATCGTTGGCGTTTTGGATCTGCGGATTCGCGGCGAGAATGAGGGGCAGGCGCACGCCCGTCTTGCGGCTGATCTGATACAGCGACTCCCCCGGTTTGACCACGTACTTTTTCATCCTGGCTCCAACCTCCTAGGCTTTCGCGGAAGCTAGAGCAGTATATGCGCAAGCCTACGACGTGGCACCGGTTCCGCCCGGAAAGACGACGTTTGGCACAGGACCGCTCATGATGATATACACGACGGGCGATCTCGCCGTCACATGCACGGGCGATCGGACAAGCGGCGTCATCGTCATGACGTCGGCGGTCAACTCGAGATAGACGATGTGCACGACCTGGTTTACGCCTTTGGTCGCGACGTCCGCGTCAAGACGCGCGTGGACAGCGCCCACGAGGGAAAACGACACCGGAAGCGTGGCCGTGTAACCGGCGAGAAGGGAACCCGAAAGCGCCTGCAGCACTGGAAGTTCGAGGGTCTGTCGCCGAAGGGTGTGGAGGCGAGTTTCGCTCGCGTGGATGGCCTCGTTCTGAAGCTTCGCGAGTTTCGCCATGTCCAACGTCACGATGGAGAAGGCTTGGCCGCTGACCGCGCGCTCGACGCGAATGTCCACCAGCGCCTTTCCATCTGGGTACGACGAGAGAACCTCGCCCATAGCCTCGTTGAGGGCTTCTGTCGCGACGCGCGTGGCGAGCGAAGTCGAAGCCGTGCGAACCATGGGGGCGAGCCTCCACTCGAGCCACGCGATGAAAAAGCCGATCACGGCAAAGCACGACAAGGAAACGCCGAACCATCGCCGCGCGGGTTGGCGCCGTCCCTGGGCGCGCGCTTCTCTGCCACGTCTGGTGCGCCCAGGGCGAGGCACAAAGGATTTCGGCACCGCCGTCACCCCCTCGTCCATACCTACGCGGGCGTGGGACGGCGAATGCTTCACCATGTGGATGCAACGTCAGTCGATGCGCAGGCGAACGAACTGCCGCTTGCCGCGCTGCAGCACGTCTCCATCCTGGGGGCCATAGTGCCAGTCCGTGTCCGTCACCTTGTTGCCATTGACGCGAACGGCCCCTTCCTGAACGGCTCGCCGAGCATCGCTGTTGGATTGGGCCAATCCAAGTTCCACGAGCCACTTGACGATCCACTGCGCTTCACCGGCCACGCGGCGCTCAGGGATGTCGTCCGGCAAACCGCCTTTTTGAAAGACGGTGCGCCAGTGTTCCACGGCCTCGCGCCTTGCCTCCATCCCGAGAAAGCGCTCGACAAGTTCCTCAGCGAGCTGCATCTTGGCGTCGCGTGGGTTCATCCGGCCTTCCTCGACTTCTCGTCGCATCGCCTCGATTTCCTCCTGCGGCCGGAGCGACAGCAACTCGAAGTATTTGAACAGCAGGCTGTCCGGTACGGACATCAGTTTGCCGAACATGTTGTTCGGCTCCTCGTTGACGCCGATGTAGTTGCCGAGGCTCTTCGACATCTTGTTGACGCCGTCCAGCCCTTCCAACAAGGGCAACATCACCGCCACCTGCATGGATTGGCCGAACTCGCGCTGCAGATGTCGGCCCATCAGCAGATTGAACTTCTGATCCGTGCCTCCAAGTTCAACGTCCGCGCGCAGATGCACGGAATCATAGGCCTGCATGAGTGGATAGAAAAATTCGTGGACGTGAATGGGGCGATTGTCCTGAAACCGCTTCTGAAAGTCCTCACGCTCAAGCATGCGCGCCACCGTGATGGTCGAAGCGAGCCGAATGACTTGAGCGAAATCAAGCGGCGCCAGCCAATCACCGTTGTAGACCACCTGTGTCTTGTCGGGATCGAGGATCTTGTACAGCTGGGCCACATACGTCTTCGCGTTCTCAGACACTTCTTCGGCGGAAAGCTGTTTGCGCGTCTCCGCCTTGTCTGTGGGATCTCCGATTTGTCCGGTAAAGCTGCCAATCACGAGAAACACCTGATGACCAAGGTCCTGAAACTGGCGCAGCTTGTGCAGCACCACAGTGTGCCCCAAGTGTATGTCGGATGAAGTGGGATCAATCCCGAGCTTGACGCGCAGCGGACGGCCGGTACGTACCGAGTCCCGCACCTTTTCCACCAACTCGTCTTCGGGGACAATCTCGGCCGCCCCGCGCCGAATAATGGCCAGTTGGCGGTCCACCTCCGCCTCCTGTTCCGGAGTCAACACGGTCTCGTCAGCCACCTGATTCGCTCCTCCTACGTCCGTTCCTGAGGTGTGTCGTTTCGGCGCGCCCGCGCTGAAACTCAGTGTCCCCACAATAGCATATCGCGACCTGTTTTTCACCGGCAGACCGCGACAGAAGCGGAGTATGGCGCGTCTATCGGCGCGCATGCTAACCGTACGACCACCTCGCACAAGGCGGTGTCGAACGCGAAATGCGTCCCATGATGTCCAAATTTGTCGTGTGATATAATCGTGCCACAAAGGAGGGCGATGGGTGTGAACGGCAAAAATCGCCGTCCAACGGGCCGCGCGGACCAACCTCCCGCCAAACCGCGCTCCAAGCCCAAACATCCGGTGCTCCGCCACACGGCGCGAGGCGTGCTGCTCGCCGTGGGCAGCGCGTGCGGGTTTGGGGTGGCCTTTGGTGTGGGCTACGTGGCGTCCATGCTTCGCGGACTGCCCAAGGTGAACGCCGCGACGTTTGTCAATAACAGTGCGGCTTCCGTGGTGTACGACGATCAGGGTCGCGTGATCGGCCAGTTTGCCGGGGATGGCGACCGTCAGCCCATCGCCTCGCTGAATCAGGTGTCGCCCTACCTCGTGCAGGCGTTCGTCGCTGCCGAGGACAAGACGTTTTTCACCAACATGGGCATCAACCCGATGGCCATGGCCCGCGCATTCGTTCAAGATTTGCTCGGCCACCGCATCGAATCCGGCGCGAGCACTATCACGCAACAGACGGTAAAGCTCGCCGTCTTCCCAGAGCAGGAACGCACGCTGAAGCGCAAGATTCAGGAAATCGCACTCGCGGTCGAAGTCTCGCACGTCCTCAGCAAAGACGAGATCCTCACGGACTACATGAATTGGGTCTACATGGGCCGCATGGGCACGGATACGGTGTACGGAGTCAAGCGGGCGTCTGAGATCCTGTTCGGAAAGGAGCCGAACGAACTGTCTCTCGCGCAGGCCGCTCTGCTCGCGGCTCTGCCCAACAACCCGTCCTATTTCTCGCCGTACCAGTTCCCTCAGCACGCCCTGATGCGGCAACATTACATCTTGGATCAGATGCTGGCCAATCACATGATCTCCAAGCAGGCGTACGATGCGGCGTATCGCGAGGACGTGCTGAAGACGCTGAAACCGCCGCCGATGACGGGGCTGCCGGCGCACCCGTATCTGCTGCTGGATGAGGTGAAGCCGCTCGTCATCCAGGATCTCGTGCGCGCTGGCGTTTACGACAACGCGCAGGAAGCCGAATCGGCGCTTCCGGTGGCTGGACTCAAGATCTACACAACCATCGACCTGCAGATGCAGCAGGACGTCGAGCGCGTACTGAGCAATAATCAGCTGTTTGCGGGCACGGACAAAACCTATCGGCTGCCAAACGGGAAGACCGCGACGGATCTGTATGAGGCGGGCTTTGCCATCGTGGACAATCATACCGGCGCCGTGCTTGCGGTGGGCGGCGGGCGCGATTATCTCCGCGACGCCATCGATCACGCCGATATCCCGCGTCAGCCAGGATCGTCCATCAAGCCGCTCCTCGACTACGGTCCAGCCATCGACACGGGGCTCATCACAGCCGCGTCCGAGATGTACGACGCGCCCACGCGTTTTCCCGGCGCCGCAAACCAGCCGCCGTACGAGCCCCATGACGACGAACCCGACTTCGCCGGCCTTATGACGGCGCGCGTCGCGCTGTACGAATCGCGGAACGTGCCCGCCATCGACGTGCTGTCCGTGCTCACGCCGCAGGTGGGGTTCTCCTACCTCAGCAAACTGGGGCTCGGGCCGGGTGCCACGACGTGGCTCGGCCAGCCGACCGTCGTCGCTGACGACGAACATCACCTGGCGGCCGCCATCGGCGGGCTGGACAACGGCGTCACGGTGCTGCAGATGACAAGCGCATACTCCACCTTTGCCAATCAGGGCGTCTGGCACCAAAGCTACCTGATCCGCCAGATCACGGACGCATCGGGCCGCGTCCTGTACCAGGTCGATCCGGCCACGCATCAGGTGTACTCACCGCAGACGGCGTACATCATCACCAACATGCTGCACGATGTCGTCTACCACCCCGGCGGCACAGCGACGGCCGTCGGCGCGCGCTTCCCGGGCCAGTGGATCTCCGGCAAGACGGGCACCACAGACTCGCTGGGCGACGGATGGTTCATTGGGTACACGCAGGATTACACGGCCGGCATCTGGATGGGGTATAACAACCATGAGCCCATCGATCCGTCCAATTACAACCTGAAATTCACGCTGTGGAGTGACATCATGGCGCCCATTCTCGCCACGCATCCCGCCAAGACGCCTTGGCCGGTGCCGCCGGGCATCGTCTTCCGAACAGTGTCCTCGACGAGTGGGCTTTTGCCGACTCCACTGTCGAAAGCGTTCGGGGGCACCGAAACAGATCCGTTCGTGCAGGGGACCGAGCCCACGTCCTACGACGACGTCGCGGTGCAGGCCAAGTACACCATCGTGGGCGGAAAAAAGGTGCTCGCCACCACGCGCACACCAGCATCAGACGTCGAGGTGGGTACGTTTATCAAACTGCCTACAGCCCGGATTGTCGACTGGGAGCACAAGATTCCAAACGGCCTGACCGCGGACACCCCTTATCTTCTGCCGTCCGCGCTTGATCCGCGCGGCGGCGCACCGCTTGATGCCGGTACCGCGCCGAACCTGACCAATCCTGCTCAGCTTCAAGCGCCGACAGGCCTTTTTGGCTACTACGACGGCGCGGAGGTGTGGCTCGGATGGAACAGCGTACCGGGCGCGTCGCAATACATCGTCTACCGAGCGGCCGGGTTGGACAAGCCCTACCGGAAGATCGGCACGAGCACCTCAACCAGTTTTGTCGACCCGTCTCCGCCGCAAGGCACATCGGTGGTGTATTACGAAGTCATCGCTTCCTCGAACCTGTCACTGTCCATGCCGTCGCGAGCTATCGCAGTGCCGCTGTTGCCGCCTGGTGGGACGGGCAGCAATGAGACGGAATCCAACGCGCCGAATACGCCCAATGCTGCCGACGAGCTCAACTCATCACTGGCCGAAGGCCTTCCGTAAGAAGGCGCGGCGTCACGTGCGCACATGCACGACCGTCGCGCCGTCGCCGCCTTCGCCTGGCCCGGCCGCTTCGCTCGATTTCACGTGCGGATGCTGGCGCAAATACCTGCGGACGGCGTTCCGAAGAGCGCCAGTTCCCTTGCCGTGGATGATCACGACCCGCGATATGCCGGCGACGACGGCGTCGTCCAGGTATTTGTCGATGCGGCTGATGGCGTCGTCCACCGTCTCGCCACGCACATCGAGTTCCATGCGCACGTCCTTTGTACCTCGGAAGCGCGCGACTGAAGGAGCGGCTGTTGGCTGTACCTCGCCCACCACTTCCAGGTCGCGAGCATCGACCTTCATCCGCATCGCGCCGAGTTGCACCACCGCCGCCTTGCCGTCCTGGGCTACCTCCACCACGTCGCCCTTCTGCCCCAGAGACAGCACGCGCACCCGTTGCCCCGGGCGCACCTCCGCCTGCGCCCGCCTTGTCGGCGCGGCTCGCTTTTCGCCCGGCTCCGCGGCCTCCAACCGCTTCCGAAGTTCGACCAGTTCGTGGTCCTTCACGCCGGTCCGATCCCGCAGGCTGCGAATCTCGCGGATGACGTCGTCCGCTTCCCTCCGGGCTCGTTCCACCACGTCGCGAGCTTCCCGCAGGGCCTCGGTGCGCAGCGACTCCTTCGCATGCTCCCACGCGGCCTTCTGGCGGGCGAGGTCCGCCGCTTGATCCCTTGCTTCGCGCAGCGCTCGTTCGGCCTCATCCCTCAGCCGCTCCGCTTCACGGCTTGCGGCCTCGAGCTTCCCAATCAGTTCCTCGACGTGAATATCCGACTCCGCCACGTGCGATCTCGCTCGCTCCAGAATCGTCTTGGGCATCCCCAGCCTTTCCGCGATGGCGAGGGCGTTCGAGCGGCCCGGCACGCCCATCAGCAGGCGGTACGTGGGCCTGAGCGTCTCCACGTCAAACTCCATGCTCGCGTTTTCAGCGGCAGGATTGCGGAAGGCGTAACCTTTGAGTTCCGCGTAATGCGTGGTGGCCACCACCCGGGCACCCGCCGACGTGAGCTCGTCCAAAATCGCGATGGCAAGCGCCGAGCCTTCGGCCGGATCGGTTCCCGCCCCGAGTTCGTCCAACAGCACGAGGCTGTCTGGCGTGACGCGCGCGAGCATGTGGATGATCCGCCGCATATGAGACGAAAACGTGGACAAATTCTGCTCGATGCTCTGCTCGTCGCCGATGTCGACGAACACGTGCCGGCAGAAGCCGATATCGCTCTCGCGCTTCGTGGGCAAGAACAGGCCCGACATCGCCATGAGCGTGAGCAGGCCGATGGTCTTCAACGTGACCGTTTTTCCACCCGTGTTCGGCCCCGTGATGATGAGCAATCGGAATGGATCGCCGAGTTCGACGTCAATCGGCACGGCGTCGCGGTCCAACTTTGGATGCCGAGCGCCGTGCAGCCGCCATACCCCATCCGTCAGTTGCGGCCGCTTCCCGTCGATCCGCCGAGCGTACGCCGCTTTCGCGAACACAAAGTCCATCTCCGCCGCGACACCGAGGTTCTGCAAGAAATCGTCGGCCACCTGTGCGACAGCCGCCGCCAGTTGATACAGGAGCCGCTCCACTTCTCGCTCTTCCATCACCTCGATCTCGCGCACCCGTTCGCTCAACTCCACGATGGCGCGCGGCTCGATGAACACGGTCGAGCCCGATGACGACACGTCGCGCACAATCCCGGGGACCTGGCCCTTGTGCTCCACCCGAACCGGCAGGCAGTAATGTTCGCCGCGCATCGCGATCACAGGCTCCTGCAGGTATTTCGCCTGCGTGCGCAGCAGGCGGTCCAAGGCCGCCCGAATTTCCCCCTCGCGGCGGCGCTTCTCGTCTCGCAAGCGGAGAAGCGCCGGACTGGCGTGATCGATCACCTGTCCTTCCTCGTCCACCACTTGCCGAATTTCCTGCTCCGTCCGGCGCAGATCGGCCATCGGCGCGACCGTGCCTGCCAGTCGCGGAAAGTCGCCTGCCTCTTGAGCGCGTTCCACGAACTGCCGCATGGCTCGCATGCCAGCGATGCAGCGAGCAAGCCGGTTGGCCTCATCGGCGGAAAGTGTGCCTCCCCGCTGGGCGCGTTTCACGGCGTCCTCCAGCGATTCAATGCCCGCGAACGGCGGCGCACCCACGCGATACAGCATGCGAACCGCCTCATCCAAACGCGCGAGTTCATCTTCCGCATCGGCGCGCTCCGCAAAGGGCGCCATGCCGCTCGCGCGCACCCGCCCGATGGAAGTCTGTGCACACTTGGCGATCTCGCCGCGCACAAATTCAAATTCCAACGCGTCCAGCGCGCGTTCGTCCATGTCCCGCACTCCCATACACTCGAATCCAAAATTCCCACCGATCTTACCACATAGGGTGGCGTCTCCCGAACGATGCTATAGCTCAGAAGGGGGGATATCCGTGAACGTGCTTGGCCATGTCGTCCGATTCATCGTGTCCGCTCTCGTGCTGCTGTTTGTCGGCCACATCGTGCCAGGATTCCGGGTGATGGGCTTTTGGCACGCCATTCTCGCCGCCATCGTCATCACGCTGCTCGGCATGGCGATGGAGGCCATCTTCGGCCGCCGCATCTCGCCCTACGGCCGAGGCATCATCGGGTTCATCTGCGGCGCGATTGTGATTTACGTCGCGCAGCTGTTGGTCCCCGGCATGCACGCGAGCATTTTGGGCGCACTGTTGGCGTCGCTCGTGATTGGGATCATCGATCTGTTCGTGCCGACGAGCCTCAGGGGCGGTCGTCACGAGGAGTAAAGGCCGGATGAACGGCAACGGGCGCAGGTCCTATCACCTGCGCCCGCATCATGCGTGAACCCGGCTCTTTCCCGGCAGCACAGCCGCAAACCAGTTCGACACCGCGTGCTCGAACGACGGACTGTCCAGCATGCGACAGATGGCCGATCTCGCCACCTGTCGTTCCACGGCCGGCGTTTTCACGAACGGCAATACCAACGCGATCACGTAGACAAACACGGCCGCGAGGAGCAAACCTGCGATAAGCCCCGCCATGCGGTTCAGCCCCGACAGCACCGGCAAGCTGAACAGCGCATCGACAAGCCCTGCGGCGTACCGAATCATGAGAAACACCACGACGAACACAAGGGCGAAGGAAATCGCCCCCGACAGGTTGCCCAGGACGAACGAAGTGAGTGAGGACGTCGACGAGCCCCCGTGCGGCAGCCCAAGGCGCTCAATGGCGGGCGCCACATAAGGCCGTGCCCAGTACGACACAAGGTACGCAATGACGCCCCCGAACAGCCGCATGATCTGCCGAACGAACCCCAGGCGATACCCGTTCACGGCGCCGAGCAACAGGACAGCCACCAGGGCGAGATCCAGCGCGTCCCACGTCACGACGACGAACGGCCTCCCGTCTGCTCCTCCAGCAGCGCCAACAACTCCTTGTAGTCTTTCCGAAGCTCGTACAGCTCATCGGCAAGGTTGAGCGCGGCCAGCACCGCAATTCGACGCTCATCCATGTACGAAGCCGTCGCGGCGATTTCATTCATCGTCCGATCCACCATTTTGGCGACTTCCTGGATCCGCTCCTCCGGACTCGTCCCGCGCACCGTATACTCGACGCCATGGATGACCACCTTCACGCGATTGACCTTTGCGCCTTCCTGGTTGTTGTCCATCCATGTCCCGCCTTTCCGTCATGGCAGCGCAAGAACGGCCGCCGGAATCCTTTCGTACAACATTTCTCGGCGTCATCCGGATCTCCTGCTCCGCGCGGCCTACGCGCGCAGCTTTGCACCAAACGCTTCCTCCCAGGCGCGCAGGACTGCCACCACCGCTTGGTCGATCTCGGCGTCTGTCAGCGTCCGCTCGTCGCTCTGGAACCAGAGCGCGACCGCCAAGCTCTTATGGCCTTCCGGCACGCCGACGCCCGTGTACACGTCGAACACGCGGACGAGACGCAGATCGCCGCCATCGCCAAGCGTCCGCCAGGCCGAATCGATCAGCGCCTGCGACTCCAGTTCACTCGGCACCACCACGGCGAGATCGCGTCGGCTCGCAGGATGGCGTGGAATAGGGCGCACACGCACGTCCGAAGAGGCGAGCGAGAACAGGCGGTCGAGATCGAACTGGGCGTAGACAGCGCGTTTCACGTCGTACGCCTCGCCCACGTCGGGGTGCAACTCGCCCAGGAACCCCACGGGCGCCCCGTTCACTTCGATGGACGCCTGGCGACCGGGATGGAGGTAGACGTGCTGGCTCGCCTGATACGCCGCTCGGATCCCGAGGCGCGCAAGAAGCGCGTCGCATACGCCCTTGGCGTCGTAAAAGTCATAAGGGCGCGGGCGCTCGAAGGGATTGCCCTCCGTCTCACCGAACCACAGCATGCCGAGGACCTGCTGCTCTTCCGGCAATGCCTGCTGCGGCCAGGACGACGCGAGGAACATCTTTCCGACCTCAAAGATGGCGCCACCAGGAACTTGGTGCGCCAGGTTGTGTCTCGCCACCTCGGCGAGGCTCGGCAGCAGGTGGCGGCGAAGCACCCGGCGATCGTCGGACATGGGCCGCAGGAGCGCCACAGGCACGCCGCTTGGCGCAATTGGCGCTTCGGCCTCGGGCGACGTGAGGGCGTAGGTCCGCACTTCGCAAAGCCCCCAATCGACGAGCGCGCGCCTCACCTTGCGCACGATCATGAGGTGACCGGACGACTCCGGCGCTTCCACCGGCAAGCGCATGGACGTGGCGGGAATGTGGTGATACCCGTAGAGCCGAGCCACTTCCTCGTACAAATCGGCCGGCGCCTGGATGTCCGGGCGCCGCGTCGGCACTTCCACGCGCCACGCGCCCTCTCCGTGCTCGACGCCAAAGCCGAGAGCCTCGAAGCACGCGCGCATCTCTCCCTCGGGCACGTCGACGCCGAGAAACCGAGCACACGCATGCGGCGAGAAGGAGATGACCGTCGGCTTTGACACGTCGGCCTGCGGCGGGACGCGGCGCGGCGCGCCGACGGGGCGCGATCCCGCCAATTGAACCAGGAGCTCAGTGGCACGGTGCAACGCGCTCGAGACGGCGGCCGGATCGACGCCCTTTTCAAAGCGCTGCTGGGCTTCCGATCGAAGCGAGAGAGCCTGACCCGTTCTCCGAATGGAGGCGCCGTCGAAACGGGCGGATTCGAGCGCAATGCGGCGCGTGGATGGGCCAATTTCGCTGTTTTCGCCGCCCATCACGCCCGCGAGCCCAATGGCCTTCTCGGGATCGGCAATGACCATCATATCGGGCGTTAGGGCGCGCTCCTGACCGTCGAGCGTCACGAGCCGTTCGCCCTCCCGGGCCTGTCGCACGACAATGGTGCCCTGAGCGATGGCGTCCGCGTCAAAGGCATGCAGAGGCTGGCCCCACTCCAGCATCACGTAGTTCGTCACGTCGACGACGAGATCGATGGAGCGGACCCCCATGGCCAACAGCCGCATCTTCATCCAGAGCGGCGTCTCCCGGATTTCGGCGCCGTCGAGAAGCTGGGCCTCGTACCGCGGGCACCTCGGCGTCTCGAGGCGCACCTGAAGCGGAGATTCGCCGTCAGCTTCCGGGGCCGCAACCGACGCGGGAAACCGATGAGGCCGCCGCAGGATGGCGGACAGCTCGTGCACCAGGCCGCGGATGGAAAGGCAGTCGCTCCGGTTGGGCGTGAGGTCGAGATCGAACACGACGTCGTCCAGGTGAAGATGCGGGACGACGTCCGCGCCGAGCGGCAGGTCCGCGGGAAGGACGAACAGCCCCTCCGCATCCCGTTTGGGCAGGTACCGAGTCTCGAGTCCGAGCTCGTCCGCCGAACACAGCATGCCGTGCGATGACACGCCGCGAAACTCCGCAATTCGGATTTCCACGCCGCCCGGCAGCTTCGCCCCGGGCAGTGCGACCGGCACCACGAGCCCCGGCGCGACATTCGGCGCTCCGCAGACAATTTCGAGCTGTCGGCCACCCACGTCCACCTGGCACACCTTGAGCCGATCCGCCTGCGGGTGCGGACGCACGTCGAGGACTTTGCCGATCACGACCCCCTCCACGCCGCGATTCAAGGGATCGACCGCGTCCACGGCAAGGCCCGCGCTCGTCAGGCGATCCGCGAGGTCAGCTGGCGATAGACCCGCGAGATCGAGATATTCGGCCAGCCATTTGTACGATGCTCTCACATTGCCACTCCCTTATCGGCACGCGTCAGGCGTGACGGAACTGTCGTAAGAAGCGCAGGTCGTTCTGGTACAGCATGCGGATGTCGGAAATGCCGTAGCGCAGCATCGCGATGCGCTCGGCGCCGAGGCCAAAGGCGAAACCGGTGTAGCGCGCGCTGTCGTAACCCGACATGTCGAGCACCCGCGGGTGCACCATGCCTGCGCCGAGGATTTCGATCCAGCCGGTCCCCTTGCACGTTCGGCATCCGGCACCTCCGCACGAGACGCAGACGAGATCGACCTCGCAGCTTGGCTCGGTGAACGGGAAGTAGCTCGGACGCAGTCGAACGCGCTGAGACGGGCCAAACAGCGCTTTGGCGAACGCCTCGAGGGTCCCCTTGAGATCCGACATGCGGATCCCCTCGTCCACCACGAGGCCCTCGATCTGCGTGAACTGGTGGGAGTGCGTCGCGTCGTCCTCGTCGCGGCGATACACGCGGCCCGGCACGATGACGCGAATCGGCGTCCGCCCCCGCATGCGCTCCATCGTCCGGACCTGCATCGGGGACGTGTGCGTGCGAAGCAGCCATTCCTCCGTCAGATAGAATGTGTCCTGCATGTCGCGCGCCGGGTGATCCTTCGGAATGTTGAGCAGTTCAAAGTTGTAGTGGTCGGTCTCCACCTCGGGACCTTCCACGACCGAGAACCCGAGGCTCATAAAGATGTCCTCGATCTCCTCGATCACGCGCGAAATGGGGTGCATCGCGCCGAGCGGCACCTCCCGGCCCGGCAGCGTGACGTCAATCCGCTCGCGCTCGAGCCGAAGGGCCTTCTCCTTCGCCTCCATTTCGGCCTGCCGCGATCGCCACGCCTGTTCGAGTTCCTGGCGCACGCGGTTCAGCGCCTCGCCGAGCGCGCGCCGATCCTCGGGCGCGAGGCTCCCCATCGCTTTCGACATTTGACTGAGCGCGCTCTTCTTCCCGAGGACCTCGATGCGCCAATCGTTCAGCGCCTTCGAATCCGAGGTGTTGGCGAGGGACGCCATGGCCTCATTGCGGATGGTCTCCAACTCGTGTCTCCAGGTATCGCTCAACCCGTCATCCTCCTCACGCCGCTCCATGAGCCGGCCTGACCTCACAACACGAAAGAAGCAACTCGCCTGTCCGACGAATTGCTCCGCGCCATCTGGGTAAACGCCGTGGTGGCTCATTCAGGGAAGCCATATCGTAGCATTGACCGGCCGCCCGCCATCGGGCAGCCGCCAACGACCAAAGGAGGCGCATGCGCATGTACGGGATTTTCGGCGGTTACACGCAGTGGGCAGTGGTGTTTCTGATCATCTTCGTGCTGTTCTTCCTGCTCGTTCCCGCTTACGGCGCCGTGGCAACCACCACCAACACGGCTCCGGCTGTCGTATACTGATGCCTGTTGCGCCAGGGAAATCGCCTCGTGCCCCTGGCGCTTCTTCATGTATCTGTCCATACGCCGCACGTTTCGACCCACCGAAGCGCGCGGCTCACCTCATCCACCACAATATTCACGTGGCCCATTTTTCGATCTCGCTTGGCCTCCGCCTTGCCGTACAGGTGCACCTTCACCTGCGGCGGAAAATCGCGCATGCGCGCGAGCAGAGGCTCCACATGCTGGCCGAGGACATTGACCATGACCACGGGCGAATACAGCTTGACATCGCCAAGCGGCAAATTGCAGATGGCGCGGACGTGCTGCTCAAACTGGCTTGTCGCGCACGTGTCAAGTGTGTAGTGGCCCGAGTTGTGCGGCCGCGGCGCGAGTTCGTTGATCAGGATCTCCCTTTCGCCGGTCACAAACATCTCCACCGCAATCAGGCCGACAACGCCGAGCGACTCCGCCACCTGCCGGGCGACCTCCTCTGCGCGCGCGATCACGTCCTCCGCATACCGCGCAGGCACGATGGACATGTGCAGGATGTGTCGCTTGTGAATGTTCTCGGCCGGCGGAAACGCCCGCACCTCGCCGCGCCGGTTGCGCGCGACGATGACGGACAGCTCGCCCTCGAACGGCACGTACGCCTCCGCAATCAGCGGATGGTCGTCAAAACCCGCGGCTCGGTGGTGGTCGATAGCTCGAGTCCAATCCCGCGCATACGTTTCGAGCTGCTCCCGCGAACGGACCATCCACTGGCCCTTCCCGTCGTAACCTCCCCGACACGTTTTGACCACCATCCGCCCGTCAAACCGCTCGAATGCCTCGTCGAGATCGCGCAAGGACGAAATCGGCAGAAATGGTGTGACCGGAAGGCCGCGCTCGGCCAGCGTGGACTTCTCCCGCACCCGGTGCTGACAAATGGACAACAGCTCGCTGCCCTGGGGCACGTCGCAGGTCTCAGCCAGCGCGGCGGCGACCGCGGCGCTCACATTTTCAAACTCGTACGTGACGAGATGGCACTGCGACGCGAGCCTCCGCGCGGCGTCCACGTCGTCGTAGGCCGCGACCACCTGACCGTCCGCGACCTGGGCCGCCGGCGCGTCCGGCGTGGGATCCAGCACGCGAAACCGGTATCCCATCTGCCGACCGGCGAGGGCCATCATGCGGCCCAACTGGCCGCCGCCGAGAATGCCGATGGTGGCAGGCGGCAGGACGGCGTCAGCGTTCGATCGCGTCTGCACCCGGATCGCCCCCTTGAAGCACCTGGTCGCGGATGGACTGTTGCCGCGCTTCCAATCGAGCGGCGATCTCGGTGTCCGTCACCGCGAGAATGCGCGCCGCCATGAGCCCCGCGTTGACCGCCCCCGCGCGGCCGATGGCCATGGTGGCCACCGGCACGCCGCCGGGCATCTGCACGATGGACAGGAGCGAGTCAAGGCCGCCGAGCGCCGACGTCTGCACGGGCACGCCGATCACAGGCAGGGTCGTCTTGGACGCCACCATGCCGGGCAGGTGGGCGGCGCCACCCGCCCCGGCGATGATGACCCGAATGCCGCGATCCCGCGCGGAAGCCGCGTATTCGAACATGAAATCCGGCGTCCTGTGCGCCGAGACCACCCTGCGCTCGTGCGGAATCTCGAGCTCGTCCAACACGGCGCACGCGTGGCGCATCGTCTCCCAGTCGCTCTGGCTGCCCATGATCACGCCGACGCGCGGCTGCGTCATAACCATCCTCCTCGCGCTCGCTGCATCAGGCAAGGGTGACGTCCTTGCACAGATACACGTCCTGAATGAGATTCAACAGCTTCACGCCCTCCGCCATCGGGCGCTGGAACGCCTTGCGGCCAGAGATGAGCCCCATGCCGCCCGCCCGCTTGTTAATGACGGCCGTGCGGACCGCCTCGGCGAAGTCGTTCTCTCCCGACGCGCCGCCGGAGCTGATGAGCCCAATCTTGCCCATGAAGCCGTTCGCCACCTGATAGCGGGCGAGATCGATGGGATGGTCGCTCGTGAGTTCGGTGTACACGCGCTTGTCGATCTTGCCGTAGCTCGACTGGCCCATGTTGAGCGCCTGGTACCCACCGTTGACCTCCGGGAGCTTCTGCTTCACAATATCCGCCTCGATGGTCACGCCCAGGTGATTCGCCTGCCCGGTCAGGTCGGCCGCCGTGTGGTAGTCGACGCCGTCTTTGACAAACGAGGGGTTGCGGAGATAACACCAGAGCACGGTGAACATGCCGAGCTCGTGCGCCAGCCGGAACGCCTCGCTGACCTCCTGGATCTGGCGCGTGGATTCAGGCGAACCGAAGTAAATGGTGGCGCCAACGCCCGCGGCGCCGAGATCCCACGCCTGCTTGACAGACGCAAACATGATCTGGTCGTACTTGTTCGGATAGGTCAAAAGCTCATTGTGATTGAGTTTCACAATGTAGGGAATTTTATGCGCGTACTTCCTGCTGGTCAAGGCGAGGACGCCGAGCGTCGACGTCACCGCATTGCAGCCGCCTTCGACGGCGAGCTTGACGATATTCTCCGGATCGAAGTAGTCCGGATTTTTGGCGAAGGACGCCCCGGCAGAATGCTCGATTCCCTGATCCACCGGCAGGATGGAGACATACCCCGTGCCGGCGAGCCGTCCGGAGGAGAGCAACCACTGCATGGAGCGCAGAACCTGGTTGTTCCGGTTGGAATACAGGAATACGTCGTCCACCGTCGTCGGAGAAGGCGGTGTCAGCCGCTCCTTCGGAATCGTCCTGCACTCGTGATTCAGCAGGTAGTCCGCCTCATTGCCCAGATACTCGCGAATTTGCTCGATCACGCAATCGACCCCCTGGAGTTGGTCGGGCGCTCCAAACCGGAGCTGTCCCGCTTGTTAGTTGGATAGAATCTCTGCCAGCTCGCAGAGCTCCTGCGCAGGCTGGCGCACGGCCCCGAACACCTCGTCAAACGGCACCGCCACGAGCGCTCCGTTCTGCGTGGCGGCCATCACCGCGGTCTCGCCTTTGAGGAGGAGTTCGACTGCGAAAGCGCCCAGCCGACTCGCAAGGACCCGGTCCGACGCCGACGGCGCGCCGCCCCGCTGCACGTGCCCCAGTACGGTCACGCGCGTGTCGAACCCGGTCTGCTCCTCGATGTACTGCCCGACGTCCACCGCGCGCGCCGCACCTTCCGCGACGACGATGATGGAATGCTTTTTGCCGCGGGAGACACCGCGCTGAAGCTTTGCCACCACATCCTCGAGGCTGAACGGCACCTCGGGGATCAGCACACTCTCCGCGCCGCCCGCGAGCCCAGCCGCCAGAGCGATGTGCCCGGCATGCCGGCCCATCACCTCGATGACATACGTCCGCTCGTGCGACGTGGCGGTGTCGCGAATCTTGTCGATGGCCTGAATCACCGTCTGCACCGCCGTGTCGAAGCCGATATTCGCGTCGCACGCGCCGATGTCGTTGTCAATGGTGCAGGGCACACCGACAGTCGGAATGCCAAGTTCGCTCAGGCGCTTGGCGCCTCGAAACGAACCGTCTCCTCCGAGCACGACGAGGCCCTCGATCCCGGCCTCGACGAGGCGCTCATACCCGCGCCTCTGTCCCTCTTCCGTCATGAACTCCTTGCAACGCGCCGTGAACAAACAGGTACCGCCGCGCTGAATGATGTCGCCGACGGATTCGATGGGCATGGGACGAAAGTCTCCGTCCAGCAGGCCCGCGTATCCCCTGCGAATGCCGACGACCTCCAGGCCGTGGTAGATGGCCGTGCGAACCACGGCGCGAATGGCCGCGTTCATGCCAGGCGCGTCGCCCCCGCTCGTCAAAACGCCTATCTTTTGAATGGCCAACACCCCCAACGAGGACACCTTCATGGTAGACGACGATCGCGATTTGCGCAATGAACTGCGCTTGCGTGGGGCCCCATGGCTCAACCGGTGTTGCGCAGTCCCGCGGCGATGCCGTTGATGGTCTGCAGCGCATCGGCCAACTCGGCCTCTCGTTCTTCGGATGCGAGGTTGTCCGTGCGCAGATCGGCCAACAGCCGCACCTGAAAGAACGACAGCGGATCGACGTACGGGTTTCGAAGCGAAATGGACTCCCGGATCACCGGCCGGTTGTCGAGCAACTGCTCATAGCCGGTGATGGCGAGCACGGCGCGCTCCGTCCGCGCGTATTCCTCTTCGACGAGCGGGAAGATGGCTTCTCCCGCCTCCCCGGCCAACTGTGCATATTCCCGTGCGACGAGCATGTCCGCCTTGGCGAGCGCCATCTGCAGATTGTCGACCAGCGTCCGAAAGAACGGCCACACTTCGTACATGCGGCGCAGGTCTTCGAGCGCTCCGGGATCCTCCTGCCTGACCGCCTCCATGGCGCTGCCGAAACCGTACCAGGCGGGCAGCAGATGGCGGCTTTGCGTCCACGAGAACACCCACGGGATGGCCCGCAGATCCTCGATGCGCGCCGACTGCGAGCGCCTCGATGGCCTCGACCCAATGTTCATCTTGCCGATCTCGTCAATGGGCGTCGCCCGGTGGAAGTAGTCGAGGAACGCGGGATGCTCGAAGACCAGCTTTCGGTAGGCGCGAAAGCTGATTTCCGAGGCTCGGTCCATCAGCGCAAACCATCTCGGATGGCGCTTCGTCCACTCCTCGGTGTCCTCTCGCGTCGCGCCCACCAGCACAGCCGCCGCCGAAGACTCAAGGGAGCGTTCCGCGATGCCCGGATGGCCATACCGCTGCGAGATGACCTCGCCCTGCTCAGTGATTTTCACGTGCCCCCTGAGCGCTTCCGTGGGCTGGGCGAGAATGCTCTGCTCCACCGGACCGCCACCTCGTCCCAGCGCGCCCCCGCGGCCGTGAAAGAACTTGATGCGCACGCCGTATGATTCCGCCAGGCGAATGAGGTCCTTTTGCGCCGCGTACAACGACCAGTTGGCCGTCAGATAGCCGCCGTCCTTGTTGCTGTCTGAGTAGCCAAGCATGATCTCCTGCTGCGATCCGCGCATCTGCAGATGGCGCCTGTACACTGGATTTTCGAACAGCGAGCGCATGATCCCCGCCGCGGATTGCAGGTCCTCAATGGTCTCAAACAGCGGGACGACGTTCAGATCGCTTTTCGGCGGGGCCTTCGGCCCATCCGGCCAGCCGAACAAGCCGGACTCCTTGGCCAGGAGCAGCACCTCAAGCAGATCGCTCGCCCCCTGCGTCATGGAAATGAGGTAGTCCTGCACGCAACGAGGCCCAAAGGTCTCGTGCCCGCGCCGCACGCAGTCGAACACCGCCAGCGCCTCGTTGGTCAGCTCGGAGTATACGTGATACGGATTGCGAATGGGTCGCGGAGACGCGAGGCACTCGGACAGGACGCGCACGCGTTCCTCTTCGCCAAGCGAGGTGTAGTCGTCGACGAGTCCCGCCGTCTGCAAGAGCTCGGCCACGGCCTGCTCGTGCACGCCGGAATGTTGACGGATGTCGAGCGTCACCATGTGGAAACCGAAGATGCGCAGCTGCAAAAGGAACGGTCGGAGCCACGCATCCACCATGCGCCCGCCCCGGTGATGTGCGAGCGATCTCGCCATCCGCTCCACGTCCTCCATCATCGCTTCGGGCGACGCGTAATCTGGGCCGTCCACCCGCTCTCCGTGCAACCGACGGCGGGTGTTGGCGAGCCGCTCGATCATCCGGTTGATAAGCGCCCGGTATGGCTCGTCGTTGTCGCCGTCGAGCGCCGCAAGCAGGTCCCCGTCCGCGCCCGCCCGGTCCACGGACACGCTCAAATCCCGCCCGAGTTCTCGCAACTTTTGCTCATATTTGTTCAAAGCGAGATCGCAGTGGAGGACGAGGGTCTGCCAAGTGATGTCGGCCGTGACATTCGGATTGCCGTCGCGATCTCCTCCCATCCACGATCCAAACCGGATCAGCGGGGGCAGTTCGAGCAGCTGACGGCCAAACTGTTCTTCCACGGCCTGCTCCAGCTTTTGGTGTACGCGAGGAAGGACGTCAAACAGGATCTGGTCGAGAAAGTAGAGTCCATTTCGGACCTCATCCAACACGGTGATGCGCTGCTTGCGCACGGAGCGCGTCTGCCACAACGCGACAATCTCGGTTCGAATCTGCTCGCGCAACACGTCGAGCTCTCTCGGCGTCTTGCGCGGATCGTCCATTTCCTCGAGGAAGGTGGCTATTTTCGTGTGTTTGTCGAGCACGGTGCGGCGCAGGGCCTCGGTGGGGTGCGCGGTGAGCACGAGTTCCATTCCGACCTCTCGAAGCAGGGCCTCGATGTCGTCGGCGGTCATGCCACGGTGTGCCAGGGTGCGCATTGTCTCGCGAAAGGAACCGCGCAGCACCTGTTGCGAGCGGTCGTAGTCGCGATGGCGGCGGAGCCTGTGGTTCTGCTCCGCCAGGTTGACCAGCTGAAAGTAGACCGAAAACGCGTGAATCACGTCGTTCCGGTGCTCGGGCTCCACGGCGGACACGGCCGCCTGCAGCGCCGCGCGCGTTTCGGGCGACGGTTCCGCGCGAAAGGCCTTGGCAGCGAGGCGAATGGATTCGACGTGATCGAACACGCGCTGGCCGCACTGCTCAACTAACACCTCTCCCAGCAAATCCCCGAGAACGCGTATGTCCCGGTGCAAGGGTGCGTCGTTCGCCAACGAGATACCCTCCTGTCCTCTCCACTCCAAGTGTCGATTTTCTCTAGGATCTCCGTATCAGGTTACAACGGCCCGAAGCTTCGCGCAACGAATGCTCGTCCCAAAACTGAGAAACTTCGCCCTAGATGCGAAAACGTCCGATGAGCGCCTGCAGATCCTGTGCTCTCGCGCTGAGCGAGGCAGCCGTAGAGGCAATTTCCTGCATGGAACTCGCCTGTTGTTGAGAAGCGGCGACGACGCCCTCAGACTCGTGCGCCGCCTGTTGCGCCAATTGGACCACGACGGCCATATCGCTCGACATGTGACCCGCCTGGGCCACGATGGTCTTGGTGGCATCCGCGACCTCTTCGACGCGCGAAGCCACCTCCGCCATGGAGGTCCTGATCCGCGCGAAGGTCCGTTTGGTCTCGTCCGCAACCGTCGCGCCGGCGTCCACCTCCGCGGAGACCGCCTGAATAGACTGGGCAACCTCGCTCATGGCGCGGACAACGCGATCGACAATGCCGTGAATCTCACGGGCGGCATCCGCGGACGCCTTGGACAGGCTCCTCACCTCGTCCGCAACCACGGCGAACCCTCGCCCATTTTCTCCAGCGCGCGCGGCCTCGATGGCGGCATTCAACGCCAGGAGATTGGTCTCGTCCGCGATGTGCATGATGGCCGCGACAATCTGCCGAACGCTTTCCGAGGCCTCCGCCGTCTTTCGCATGACGTCCGCCGCATCCGAAGCGCGCCTGCGGATGGCCTCCATCTGCCGTGCCATCTCGTCCATAATCTGAGTCCCCGACTCCGCTTCGCCCTCGGTTCGGTCCGCCGTGTCGTGCAACCCTTCCGCGAGGCGCGATACCTTGCCAATCTCCCCCTGCACCTGTGCGACGGCGTTCGACGTGTCCTCAATCTGCTTCATCTGCTCCTCGGCGCCGGCCGCCACGTGCTCGATGGCGCGCGCGATCTCGGCCGTGGCGCGCATCAGTTCGTCCGAACTCGCCGACAGTTCCTCGGCACTCGTCGCCACGTGTTCGGAAGCCCCCGCGATGGCGCCGATGAGGGTCCTCAGGTTGCCGACGAGATCGTTCAGGACACGTGCCAGATCCTCCAGCTCGTCGCGCGTACGCACCTCGACTGGCCGAACGCGCAGGTCTCCCTGCGAGACCTTGAGCGCCATCTGGCGCAGCCGGACAATGGGGCCCGATAAGGTGATGGCAAGCGTTGCGCTGCCGACGAGCCCAATCGCGATGGCCACGAGCGCCACCACGGTGCTCCAGACAAAGGTCTGGACGAGCAGGCGATTGACATTTGCGTTCGCCGCGTTTTTGACCGCTTCCTCGTCCTGCGTGAACTGCGACAAGCTCTGAACGAGCGGCTGCAGCGTGTTATTGGTGAACATTTGCTGGGCATCGGACAAGCTCGTCGACGCCAGGTGGAAAGCGGTCTCATTTTGATCCAGGATTTGCTGCCACTCCGACTGGAACAGATCGAGGATGGCCTTGTCGGTCGCATTGACCGGCTCGCGCTGCAAGGCGCTCAGATCCTGCTGGACACGGCCGAGATCGTCCTGATAGTCCTGCAGGTTGAACTGCGCGTTGCCGCCGTTCGGCGTGAGGACGTACAGCGCCGCGTCGTTGTCGGCCGTCGCGATGTCGTCGTCAAACTGGCGGATGAGGTTCAGCACCGTATCCGCCTGTTCGAGCTTGTTCACGGACTGATGCAACTGGCTCACGAGAACGCCGTTCACGACGCCGAGAGCCACGAGAAGAATGGTCACGAGGCCTGTGTTGACGAGGAACTTCTGGCGGATGTTCAGCGTCGGCAGCAGGTCCACGAACCGCTGGCCGAGTTTGTGAAGGCGCGTCTCCCCGCGCGCTGGCATGTCGTCATAGCTGGACATGGCGGACCTCCAACCCAACGATTCGCCGACGCCACCGGATCTTCCCGGCGTACGTCGAGCCCTCTCCACGTATTCGGGATGGCCGCCCAATTTCCTGCTCGCCCAGTTACGTCAAAACCCGACGCCGCACGACGCCGGGTCTTGACGAATTCGACACGTTCATTCAAATGTGTCGCGCGAAAGCAACTCCGCGAGCGCCTCGACCGCGCTCTCCGCATCGCTGCCCTCGGCCTGCAGGGTGATCGATTCCCCGCGGGCGATGGCCATGGACATCACGCCGAGAACGCTCTTCGCGTCCACGAAATGTCCGTTTTTCCCAACGCGAATCTGGCTGGAAAAAGACGATGCTCGCTTGACAAACTCCGCCGCTGGCCGCGCCGCGAGCCCCTGAGGAAGGTTGACAGTCAGGACCTTTTCCACCATGGCATCAACACCTCGACTTCACACCAAAGCTTCTTGACGTTCACCCGCAGGACCTGCGGCGAAGCCGATGGACTCCTCCGTCTCCGCGTCGAAAATGTGGATCTTGTTCAAGTCAATCGCCAACTTGACCGAGCTTCCGACTTGGTAGACGTGGCGCGGGTTCACGCGCGCGACCACCGTGTTGGATCCGATGCTCGTGTGCAGATACACCTCCGAGCCCATGTGCTCCACGACTTCCACCTGCATCTGCAGAACGGAGTCGGGATACGTCGTCATGAAGACTTCCTCATCGTGCAGGTCTTCCGGCCTCACGCCGAGAACAACCGGCTTGCCGATGGCTCCCGACGCCTTCAGCACACTGTAACGGCCCTCGGGCAGGCGCAGGGAAATGGAAGGCGCGCGGAAGTAGAACGCATCGCCGTCCTGCACGATCTCGCCGCGAATGAAGTTCATCGCAGGCGATCCGATGAAGCCCGCGACGAACATGTTCTTGGGCTGCGAGTACACGACCTGCGGCGTATCCGCCTGCTGAATGATCCCGTCGCGCATGACCACAATGCGATCGCCCATCGTCATGGCTTCCGTCTGATCATGTGTAACGTAAATGACGGTCGTTTGCAAGCGCTGATGGAGCTTCCGGATCTCCGCGCGCATCTGTACGCGCAGCTTCGCATCCAGGTTCGACAGCGGCTCATCCATCAAGAACACCTGCGGCTCACGCACAATCGCGCGCCCCAATGCCACGCGCTGGCGCTGGCCACCGGAGAGCGCCTTCGGCTTCCGATCGAGCAGGTGCGCGATGTCGAGGATCTTCGCAGCCTCCTGCACACGACGGTCGATCTCGGCCTTCGGCACCTTGCGCAGCTTCAGGCCAAACGCCATGTTCTGATACACCGTCATATGGGGATAGAGCGCGTAGTTTTGGAACACCATGGCGATATCCCGATCCTTGGGCGGAACGTCATTCACGAGGCGATCGCCGATATAGAGGTTTCCGTCTGTGATGTCCTCGAGTCCAGCGATCATGCGGAGTGTCGTCGTCTTGCCGCAACCGGAGGGGCCGACAAACACGGTGAATTCCTTGTCCTGAATGTCGAGGTTGAAGTCCTTCACCGTCGGCTCTGTCTGGCCGGGATAGGTCTTGTAGATGTGCTCAAGCAGCACGCGAGCCACGCTATCAACTCCCTGTCAGAATGCTCATACCGAGCGTAGCAAAACGCTTTCAACAGGGCCATGTGCAACTTGTACAGACCCGGCGCTCATTCGGGTGCAGATTGACCTTGCAGCAAAGCCCCCGCCGCGAACAGGGCAAGCGCGTCGGCACCTCGCCGCACGTCGAGCCCCGAGGCGTCCCGCAGTTTCTCGATGCGCGCGAGCAAGGTGTTTCGATGCATGTAAAGCGATCGCGCCGCTTCGCTGATGTTCAGGTTCGAACGCACCATGGCCTCGGCGATCTCCCCCCAACCCTCCGGCCAACCCTCCGCGGAGACCTCGGAAAAGGCCGCGACGGATCGCAGCAGGGCGTCTCTCGCGGGCTCGTCGAGCCATAGCAGAGCCATTCGCACAGGGTCGTCCCCAAACACCGCCGCATCCCCGTTTCGCCGCGCCGCCTCGCGGCGCGCGAGCTCAAGCATGGCGACACCGGCCGTTACTTCCTGCGGCGTTCGAATCACGCCCGACACGGCCACGCGGGCGTCGATCATCGCCTCACTGCGCAACGCGCTCGCGACCTGGCCCGAGAGAGCGGACAGCCCGCGGACGTCCATCTCCTCGTGTCCAAGAGATAGCCACGCTCGGCGCAGAGAGGTTCGCGAGATGGAAGCGACGGCCAGAGGGAGTTGCCTGGACACCAGCCACGCGTCGACCTCTACGTACGCCTCCATTACGTTTTTCACCATATCGGCGCTTTCGCGATGCTCCACCTCACCGCCAACACCCGTCGACCACTCAATGGCCACGAGATGGGCAGGACACACGGGAACCGCCAATGAAGTTGCTGCCTTGCGAATTAGGTCTCCACCGTCTCGACCCACCACGGCTCGGAGCAAGTCCTCTGTCGAGCATGTTCCAAGCGCCGCCAATGGCTCAAATTCCTCCGGCGCTGCCGCGGCGGATAACGCCCACCTCAAAAATGCCCGCTCGGCCAGCGTGAGCGGCGTGACGTCGACGCCGAGGCCGTCCTGCACGCGCAGAGAACATCTGCCCTCGGGCCCCTCCACCCAATCGCCGATAGGCGCATTCGGGAGTGCCCGCGTCCACGGAACCCACTCACACGGCTTCGCCACAGCCCCGAAGAACCGCATCACCAACTCTGCTTGGAACTCCATGTCGATTTCGGCTCCCTGTCGACCGTCAACATTTTTCATCGATTCTAACACGGATCGGTTTCGGCAGACACGCCACAAAACGCGGCGAGCGGAGCACATCGCCCCGCTCGCCGCCCGGATTCCCTTCGATACAGCCTGATCAGTAATTGTCCTTCGGCATCACTTCGCGCCGCGCGACGCCCGTGCGCCGAGCGGCCTCGGCGACCGCGTCCGCGACACGCTGAACAACCGCTTGGTTAAAGACAGACGGAATAATGTAGTCCTCGCGCAACTCGTTCTCGCGGATGATGGACGCGATGGCCTGCGCTGCCGCAAGCTTCATCTCCTCGTTGATGGTCGACGCGCGCGCCGCGAGCGCACCCTTGAAAATGCCTGGGAAGCAGAGGAGATTGTTAATCTGGTTGGGATAGTCGGATCGGCCGGTCGCAAGCACGCGCACATATGGTGCCGCGAGCTCCGGCTCGATTTCCGGCGTCGGATTCGCCATCGCGAAGACAATCGGATCTGCCGCCATCTTCTTGATGTGATCAACCGTCAGCACGCCAGGACCCGACACGCCGATGAACACGTCCGCGCCCACGATGGCGTCGTCGAGCGTGCCTGTGATGTTGTCCGGATTCGTGTGCTCCTTGTACCAGTTCCAAATTTCGTTGTCGTACTGTTTGCCGCGGTGCAGGATGCCCTCAAGGGTGACACCAATGATGTTCTTCACCCCGGCGGACAAAAGCATCTTGGTGCAGGCCACGCCCGCAGCGCCGATGCCGACGATCACGACCTTCATGTCCTCGAGCTTCTTCCCGATGAGCTTAGCCGCGTTCATCAGGCCGGCCAGCATGACGACCGCCGTCCCGTGCTGATCGTCGTGGAAGACCGGGATGTCGAGCTCTTGCTTCAGCCGCTCCTCGATGTAGAAGCACCGCGGAGACGAGATATCCTCCAGGTTAATGCCACCGAACGCCGGCGCGATGCGCTTCACCGTCTCGACGATCTCGTCCGGGTCCTTCGTATCCAGGCAGATGGGGAACGCGTCCACGCCAGCGAACTGCTTGAACAGCATCGCCTTGCCTTCCATCACGGGCATGGCGGCGTACGGACCGATGTCCCCGAGGCCCAAGACCGCCGTGCCGTCCGAAACCACCGCGACCGTGTTGCGCTTGATGGTCAGCTGGAACGCCTTGGACGGATCCTCGTGAATCGCTTCGCACACGCGCGCCACATGCGGCGTGTAGACCCTCGAAAGGTCTTCGCGGTTTTTCACCTGGATTTTTGGCGCCACTTCCAATTTCCCGCCCAGGTGTACCAGGAAGGTCCGGTCGGAGACCGCCACCACGTGGATTCCCGGCTCGCCGTCGAGCAAATCGGCGATCTGGCGCCCGTGATCGCGATTCGCCACGTTGATGGTCACGTCTCGCACCACCACGTCCTGCGTCACGCGAATCACGTCCACCGCGGCGATGTCGCCGCCAGCATTGCCGACCAGACTCGCCACCTTCGCGAACGTGTTGCCTTTATTGGCGATTTCGAGCCGATAAATCAGACTGATGCCACTCCGCTGAAACTCCATGCGCGACCTCCTCTTCGCCGTCTCGGCTGGATACGCCTAGTGTAACAGACGCCTAATTTCAAGACAACGAGCGAAACGACGCCGGGATCGACAAGGACGCGCCTGATGTCGGCGCGTCCTTGTCGATCCCGTCACGCGTCCGTCCGAGCCTCCAGGCGATGCAGGCCCAACACCTCGGCTGTCTCGGCCTGGATGGAGCGCATCAGATCTGGCCTGTCGCGCAGCGTGACGCCGTACGACGGGATCATCTCGCGGATCTTCTGTTCCCACTCGGGCAGACGGTCCGGGAAACACTTGCGGATGACCTCCAGCATGATGGACACCACGACCGACGCGCCTGGCGACGCGCCGAGCAGCGCGGCGATGGATCCGTCCTTGGCGCTCACCACCTCGGTGCCGAACTGAAGCTCGCCGCGAGGCTGCCGCTTAATGACCTGGACGCGCTGGCCCGCGACGACGAGCCGCCAGTCCTCATCGCGCGCGGTGGGCACGAACTCGCGCAGCTCGTCCATGCGCTGCTTTTTTGTCAGCATGAGTTGCCGGATGAGGTAAAGCGTCAGCGAGGCGTTTTTCGCGCCGGCAGCGAGCAATGTCGACAGGTTGTGTACTTTTACGGACTTGATCAGATCGAGCATGGAGCCCGTCTTCAAGAAACGCGGCGAGAACCCTGCAAATGGTCCGAACAGAACATACTCCCGTCCCCCGATGACGCGGGAGTCCAGGTGCGGCACCGACATCGGGGGCGCACCCACGGGCGCCTTGCCGTACACCTTCGCCCGGTGCTCTCGCACAATTTCCGGATTCTCACACACCATGAACAGCCCGCTCACCGGGAAGCCGCCGATGCCCTTGCCCTCGTCAATTCCCGATTTCTGCAGAAGCAGTAGACTCCAGCCCCCGGCTCCGACGAAGACGAACCTCGACACGTGCTCGTAAGTGGCGCCGGTCTTCACGTCGCGAACACGCAACTGCCACATGCCGTCGCGCGTGCGCTTCACATCCTGCACCTCTTTACCGCACTGGACGTCCACGCCTTCGCGCTGCAGATATTGGAACAGCATGCGCGTGAGCGCGCCGAAGTTGACGTCCGTACCGGCCCCGATCCACGTGGCCGCAATCGGGCGATCCAGCCTTCGGTCCCGCATCATGAGCGGAATCCACTCGCGCAGGCGCTCGGGATCCTCCGAGTACTCCATCCCCTGGAACAACGGATGCTGAGATAAGAGCTGGTGACGCTTTTTCAGAAACGAGACGTTGGTTTCACCTTGAACGAAGCTCATGTGCGGGACCGGCACGATGAAATCCCGCGGATTCTCGATAATCCCCTGTTGCACGAGGAACGACCAAAATTGGCGAGAGACCAGGAACTGCTCGTTCACCTGAATGGCTTTCGAGATATCGATGCTCCCGTCCGGCTTTTCCACGGTGTAGTTCAGTTCACAGAGGGCCGAATGGCCAGTGCCCGCGTTGTTCCACTCGTTCGAACTTTCCACCGCGACCTCGTCCAGGCGTTCGAACACGCTGATGGTCCAATCGGGCGCGAGTTGCCGAAACAAGGTCCCAAGCGTGGCACTCATGATGCCGCCGCCAATCAGAGCGACATCCGATCTCGTCTTTCCGTCCATGTCGATCCCATCCTTATGCAGATGCGGACGCACAGGCGTGCGCCGCGCCAAACAAACTGTCCGCCTTCGGCGCCGCACCCCGTGCGTGCCGAAATCAAGCGGTTTCCGCACCGTTCAACGGATTTCGACAACCCCTCTAGAGTATAAAACATCGGCGTGCGAATCGCGAATTCGCGCGATGAGAGGGACGGCACAGAAACGGCGGGGCGCGGCCTGTGCCGCCCCCGCCGTCCAGTTCGGAATGTCAACCTTCCAGCAACAGGGACTCCGGATCCTCGATCAGCCGCTTCACGGTCACCAAAAAGCTCACGGCCTCCGCGCCGTCCACAATGCGGTGATCGTACGAAAGCGCGACGTACATCATCGGGCGGATCTCCACCTGCCCATCCACCGCCACCGGGCGCTCCACGATGTTGTGCATCCCAAGGATGCCAACCTGGGGCGCGTTCAGAATCGGCGTCGAGAACAGCGAGCCAAACGTGCCGCCGTTCGTGATGGTGAAGGTCCCACCCTGCAGTTCCTCAAGCGACAGCTTGTTCGCGCGAGCGCGCGCGGCGAGATCGGCAATTTGCTGCTCGATCTCGGCGAACGTCAGGCGATCCGCATTGCGGACCACCGGCACGACAAGGCCGCCCTCCGTCGCCACCGCGATGCCGATATCGTAATGGTGCTTCACAATCATGTCCTCGCCCTGAATTTCCGCGTTCAGGAGCGGGAACTGCTTCAGCGCGCCGACGACCGCCTTGGTGAAGAACGACATGAAGCCGAGGCCCACGCCGTGCTTCTCCCGGAAGGCGTCCTTGCGCCGCTTGCGGATCTCCATGACCCGGCTCATGTCCACCTCGTTGAACGTGGTGAGCATGGCCGCGGTGTGCTGGACCTCCACGAGGCGCTTTGCGATGGTCGCGCGCCTGCGGGACATGCGGATCCGCTCCTCATCCGGTCGCTGAGCGGCAGGCGCCGCAGGCTGAGGTGCCGGCGCGGCACCCGACTGAGGCGCTGCCGGAGCCTGGGGTTGGGCGCCGAGACCCAGCGCACCCGCCTGCACCTGGCGTAGATCAATGCCTTGCGCGGCCGCGGCCCGCCGCAAGGACGGCGTCGGGCGCACCAGGAGATCGCCCGGCACCGATACCTGCTGTGCCGATCCCTGCGGCGCGGCAGGCGCCGCGGGCGCTTGCGCCTGCGCCTGAGGAGCGCTGGGCGCAGCCGGCTTCTGCTCCGCCGCCTGCGTGGACGATCCTGATTCGGACGACGCGGCCGGCGCCTGGCCCTCCGCGATCACGGCAATCACATCGCCGATCGCGACCGTATCGCCGACCTGCTTCAGGATCTGCGTCAGTACGCCTGACTCCTCCGCAATGACCTCGACGTTGACCTTGTCCGTCTCGAGTTCCGCGATGGCCTCGCCGGACTCAACCGCATCCCCTTCGCGCTTGAGCCACTGCCCAATCGTCGCTTCCACAATCGACTCGCCTAGCGATGGAACCTTGACCTCTGCCACGATGGCTTCCTCCCCGTATTCGGCATGCGCCCTTAGTGGATATCGTTTGCCAACGCCTGTGCCAACATTTCAGCCTGCACGCGATTGTGCACGTCCGGCGATCCTTCCGCCACAAATCCCTGCTCGGGACGACCGATATAACGGAGTTTCACCGACGCCGGAAGAAGTTCCTGCAACCTCGGCCGCATGAAGTTCCACGGCCCCTGATTCTCCGGCTCCTCCTGGAGCCAGACCACCTCTTGCAGATTGGGATAGGAGGCCACCACGTCCTTCAGGCGATCCGCCGGGAACGGATACAGCTGCTCCACACGCGCCGCAGCGACGTGCTGGCACGCCTCCTCGCCCCGCTTCGACATCTCCGCGGCGAGATCGACGCCCACCTTCCCGCTCGAGAGAATCAGGCGGCGCACCCCTTGCGCGCTCTCCCCTGTCTTGGGGAAGTGCAAAACCGGCTGGAACCGGCCATTGGTCAGATCTTCCGGCTTCGAGGCCGCGAGCGGATTCCGGAGCAGGCTCTTCGGCGTCATGATGACGAGCGGACGCGGATTGGCGAGCCGAGCCGCTTGGCGCCGCAGCAGGTGGAAATACTGCGCGGAAGTCGTCACGTTCGCGACGACGATGTTGTTGCGGGCGGCGAGCTGCAGGAATCGCTCCACGCGCCCACTCGAGTGCTCGTGCGCCTGGCCCTCGAACCCGTGCGGCAAAAGCAGTACCAGCCCGGAGGTCTCGCCCCACTTCGACCGCGCAGCCGCGATGAAATTGTCGAAGAGCGGCTGACCGACGTTCGCGAAGTCGCCGTACTGCGCTTCCCACAGCACAAGCGCATCCTTCGCCTCGACCGAATAGCCGTACTCGAAGCCGATCACGGCCGTCTCGGAGAGCGGGCTGTTGTAGACCACAAAGCTCGCCTTGGCACCTGGCAGGTGCTGAAGCGGCGCATAGCGGGCGTTGGTATTGGCGTCGTGGAGCACCAGGTGGCGCTGGCCGAACGTCCCGCGTTCCGAGTCCTGACCGGACATGCGGATGGGCGTGCCGGATCGCAGGATGGTTCCGAACGCGAGGGCCTCGGCGTGCGCCCAGTCGATGTCCCCTCCGTCGAGTGCGTCCCTGCGCCGCTCCAGGATGCGCTTCAGCTTCGGATACACGGTGAAGTCGGGCGGGGTCTCCAGGAGGGCCCGGTTGATCTCCTTCAGGTCATCCAAGGAAGCGGGTTCCGCGTCCTCGGTAGGCTCCGAGAAATCGGTGACGGCCGCAGACGTGTGGATCTCTGGGTACTTCTTGTAGGCCTGGAGCAGTTCCTCGTCGATGGCCTGATCCACGTTCTGCAGGTCTGCCGCGGTGAACGCGCCTCGCGAGACGAGCTCGTTCGCATAGATCTCCATCACGGTCGGATGGGAGGCGATCTTCGCGTACATCACGGGTTGCGTCATGGCGGGATCGTCCGATTCGTTGTGGCCCCAGCGGCGGTAGCCGACCAGATCGATCACGATATCCTTCTGGAACGCCTCCCGGTACAGGAAGGCAAGGCGGATGGCGCGCAGGCAAGCTTCAGGATGATCCGCCGAAACGTGGACGACAGGCAGATCATACCCCTTGGCGATGTCACTGGCGTACCGCGTCGAGCGGCCCTGCTCTGGGTCAGCCGTGAAGCCGAGGTGGTTGTTCGCGATGATGTGCACCGTTCCGCCCGTGTAATAGCCGGGGATCTTGGAAAAGTTGAGCGTCTCGGCCACCACGCCCTCGCCTGTGAACGCGGCGTCGCCGTGTACCAGGATGGGGAATGCCTTATGAACGTCCTGGATGGGCTGGCCGGGCCGCGTGCGGTCGTCCTGCGCCGCGCGCGTCATGCCTTCGACGACGGGATCGACGAATTCGAGATGGCTCGGATTGTTGGACAGGACGTACCGGGCCTTCCGGCCGCTCTGCGCCTCGAAGGTGCGGGTCCACCCCATGTGATATTTCACGTCGCCGCCCCAGCCGAGCATGTATTCGGCGAGTTCCTCGTCGGAAGCCACGCCGTTGCCTGCGTGAAATTCGGAGAAAATGCGCTCGTATGGCTTCTTGAGCACGTGCGCGAGGATGTTCAGTCGGCCGCGGTGCGCCATGCCGATGAACACGTGGTCGAAACCGGCATCCACCGCCATCTTCGCAAGCGCATCCACCATGGGAACAAGGGCGTCGACGCCTTCCACGGAGAATCGCTTCTGGCCGACAAACCGCTTGTGCATGAAACGCTCGAACAGCTGGGCGCGCGCGAGCAGCTCATAAAGCGCCTTCGCCTCGTCCAACGTGAGCGGCTGGTGGAATCGGCGGTTCTCAATCTGATCCTCGAACCACGCGCGCTCCTCGGGGCGCGAAAGATGAGCGAACTCGAAGCCGAGATCGCCACAGTACGCCTTCCGCAGGGCTTCGATGGCCGCAAGGGCGTGTGGCGCCGTCTGCGCCACGGGGCCCCCCACCACCGAGGCAGGCAGCGAGGTGAGGTCAGCTTCCACGAGGCCGTACGTCGAAGTTTCCAACTCGGGAGAGCCTTCGGGAGCAAAGAGCGGATCCGTATCCGCCGCGAGATGGCCATTGGCGCGGATGGCTTGAGCAAGCTGGTGAGCCTTCGCCGCTGCCTCCAGCGTGCGAGGCGACAGAGCGGAAACCTGAGGTCCGAACACCGGTTGTGTCTCTATCGGTGAAGCAGATACCGCCTGAGCCGGATCTCCGTATTGCGCGAAGAGACCGCGCACGTCCTCCGGCACGGCGTTGGGATCCGCGAGATACTGCTCATACTGCTCGAGCAGATAGGCCAGGTTCGGCCCTGAGAACTGATGCCAGAACGTCTGCACTGATCCAGGTTGTTCGTTCGCCATTGTGAACCCCTCTTCCACGCGCACTGGGCATGACGGAGCACCCGCTTGGGGGCGCCTTGGGACACCCGGGGATCCCAAGCAGGAATTCCGGCCTGGTGTCAGAGAATGAATAGACGGGTAGGACAAACCCTATCCTTTTCCGATTTCTATGTATACCACAGTCGGAATTCACGCGCAAAACTTCGCGCGCAAAGCACACAGACGGGAGCGAAGTTTCATTGAACGTTCAAGACCGACTCGCTCGTGCCCCAATGGCCCGCCCTGTCCTCACCGCATGGGCCACACATTGGATCCTCGTCCTTATCGGCGTCCTTGGCCCCATCGGCAACGCGCCAGCCCGGCTCTCCATCACCGGCTCGTGGCTCGACAACTTCCTGCAATGGGACAGCCAGTGGTTTGTGGACATCGCCCGCTACGGCTACGTCTTCCCACTCGACGTCCAGAATACGTTCGTCCCCACAGGCAATTCCGTGCCCTTTGTCCCGTATGACAAGGCGGCCGCCTTCCTGCCCGGGCTGCCCATTCTCGTTCACGCGCTCGGCATCGGCGGGGCGTGGGTGCTCACCAATGCGCTGTTTCTGCTCGACCTCGCCCTCGCTTACGCGATTGCGGAGGAGGAGTGGAAAGGTGCAGGTTTTCCGGCGGCCATGCTGCTCGCGGCCAACCCTTGCGCCATCATCTTCAGTTCGCTCTACACCGAGACGTACACGCTGACGGCGTTTCTCCTCATCCTCTGGGGCCTCGAGCGCCCTGGGGACAGGCGGCGCCTGGCCGCAGCCTGCGTCGGCGCCTTCCTCGCGCCGTCCTTTCACGATCTCGGCGCGTTCGCCATTCTGTTTGCCCTCAGATTGGTCAGATCCCGCCGCTTTCTCGCGGCACTGGGCTTCACCGCATCTTTCTGCATCACGCCCGCCGCCTACGCGCTCTACATGTGGCACCGGTTTGGGACGCCTTTCGCACTCTTGGCCGCCGAATCGAGCTGGCACCGCCACTGGACCTGGCCGTTTGTCAACGTGCGGGACGCCATCGCCGAAGGCGCGTTCACGTCGGTGGGGTTCGTCACAGTGTTTGTGATCGGCCTCCTCTGCGTGCAGGGCGGGTTGGCCATTTGGCGGGATCGCTTTCTTTTGGCACCGCGAGATGGCAGAATGATGGATAGTATGGAAAGCGGCCTGTGGATGTGGTGCCTCGCCGCCATCGACCTGTGCGCGAACATGCCGCACAACCCGCTCGAGAGCACGCTCCGATTCGCCTCCGTCGCGTATCCCGCGACGGCTGGCATCGCGCGAAGCTTCGCACGGCGCCCCAACTCCGCGCTCTACTGGATGGTGTTTGCGGCGTTCGCCACCGTCGGGGTTTTAGGGGCGGGCCTGTTCAGTCATGGATGGTTCTTCCAGTAAATGCGACTGCGCCAGTTGAAGAACCGCGGAAGGGGAGGAACGACTTGCCCGAGATGTTGACATCCGAAATGGTGGCCATGGCCAAGCCGGACCTCGACGCCGTCATCCGCGCGGTGAGCCATCGCGTCGTGGGCTTGGAGAACGCCGTCAGGTTGCTTGTCGCCGCGTGCCTCTCCGGAGGCCACGCGCTCCTCGAAGACGTGCCCGGCACGGGCAAAACGCGGCTCGCCTCTTCGCTCGCCGCAGCGCTCGGGCTTTCGTTCGCCCGGGTGCAGGGCACGCCGGATCTCCTCCCCGCCGACGTTATCGGCACCACGGTGTACCATCCGCGTGAAGAAGCGTTCCGATTCCACCCGGGCCCCATCTTCACGCAGGTGCTGTTGTTCGACGAAATCAACCGGGCCACCCCTCGAACGCAGGCTGCGCTTTTGCAAGCGATGGCCGAACGCGCGGTGACCGTCGACGGTGAAGAACGACCCCTGCCGAGGCCGTTCTTCGTGCTGGCTACCGCGAATCCCGTGGAATCTCAGGGCGTCTTCCCCCTTCCCGAGGCGGAACTCGACCGATTTCTCGTACAGGTTTCGCTCGGTTATTTGCCAGAATCCCTCGAGATGGACATGGTCAAGCGCGTGATCGCCGAGGCGCCTGACGTCCAGCCCCCGGATCCGGTTCTCGACGCCGAGCGCCTCGTCCAACTTCAGCGCCTGGCGCAGAACATCTTCGTGCACGACGACGTGTTGCGCTACGCCGTATCGCTCGCCCGGCGCACGCGCCATCACGACCAGATCTCCCTTGGCGCAAGCCCCCGCTCTGCCGTGTGGCTCGTCCGGCTCGCGCAAGCGCTCGCCCTTCTCGCAGGGCGCCACTTTGTCACACCGGACGACATTCAGGAGGCGTTTTTGCCCGTGATGCGCCATCGACTCGTCTTTGACATCGCGTGGGCGGACCGCGAGGAGCGGGATCGACTGCTCGAATCCGTTCTGGGCGACACGCCGGTGCCGCACGAACGCGAAGTGAACTCGCCGTGATGTGGCTGTGGTTGCCCTTGCTCATCGTGATGGCACTTTGGCTCTGGCCGCGCGCGTTTGATCGCGCAGTCTCGGGTCGCGTCGAAGGCTTCCTGACCGCGAGCCGCGCGGAAGTGGACCCCGGTGACGAAGTGAGCCTCTGTGTCACGCTCGTCAACCGGTCCTGGATGCCCATCCCGTCGGCCGAGATCGAGCTGGAGCTGCCGCCGCAGTTGTCATTTCACCGCGACGAGGCCGTGCGCCTCGGCCATATGACGCTCTCCGTGCTCCCACGCCGCCAAGCCGACATCGCGTTCACCGTCTACGGATGGCGTCGCGGCCCAGCCACGCCCATCCAGGCGAGCGTTTCCATCAGCGAGGGCCTCGGTCTCATGTCCACCCACGTCGCCATCGCAAACCGGGCATCGCTCGCGGTCAGACCCCGCGCAACGCGCCTGAAGCACCGATTTCCTCTGTCCCCCAACGGCTGGATGACGCGCGAATCCCGGACGCTCCCAGATGAAACGGCGCTGCGCAGCGTTCGTCCTTACGCATATGGCGATCCCGTCCGCCACATCCACTGGCGCGCATCCGCCAGGCTCGGTCAGCTGATGGTCAAGGAATTTTTCTCCACACAAGCTCCAGACTGGACCCTCGTGCTGAGCGCTCAAGCCACCGAGCCTTACTGGTCGGGCGCGCTGCACGCCGATGCCTTTGACGCGCTGTGCGAGCAGGCGCTCGCCATCGCGCGGTGGCTCGCTCGCGGCGGTGGGCGCGTCTGTTTTGCCACCAACGCCGCCTGTGGAAATCGGCAGCGCGCGACCATCGCATGGCTCTCTGCAGAAGGCGTCGCATCCCTGCTCGCGCACGCCCAGCCCATTGCGACGTGCGATCTCGACGCGCTCCTGAAAGGCTTGGTTCGCTCTTCGTCGTCGCCCCGGCACTGGATTGTCCTGAGCCCGCTCAGGCAGAGCGCACAGGCAGCCCGGATGGCCCAATTCGGCATTCACGTCGTCTGGATGTCCATGTCTTCGTCGGAGGAAGAGGATCGAGCCATCGCGATGGAGGCTTCAAACCATGCAACGCATTGAAAGCGGCAAAATGCAATCGGGGCGGCGCTCCTACGTACGACTCGGGGACGCGCCCCGCCCCTTTCGCGCGCTGATGAGTGGAGCGGTAGGGATGATGGCCGCGTGGGCCATCGCGAGCTGTTTCTGGAGCCGCTCGGGGGCGTTCGGAGAGCTCCTGTGGCTCACGGTTTGCGCCTGGGCCTCGAGCGCATGCGCGGCTGCCGCGGCGCGGCACTCCGCTCTTAAGGCCGTCGCCCTCGGCATCGCCGCCGGGACCGGGTGCGGGGCCGTTTTGTTCCTCCCGCTCCACCGGTTCGGATGGCTGTTGGCGGTCATCGCCGCTTCCGCACTCGCGGCGGCGTTCTGTCTGCCGTTTTTGACGTACGGCGACATCGCACTCGCCAGCCGGACCCTCGTTCGCACCGCGACGGTGGTGGTCGTGATCGGCTGGATCACCTATCTCGTCTTCGTGCGCCCGCTGGCCGCGCCCACCCCCGCTGGCCAGGCGGTGGCCACCGCCTATCCGTGCGTCACCATGCTCCTGGCCGTCGCGACGGCGCGGGCCGCGCACAGGTTGACCTACGGTTCTCGTGCGGGGCGCGCATGGCTCGCGCCCATCGCGCTCGCGGTGGCGTTTCGCGACGCGCCTGTCCGGTTGCTCAAGGCCATCGTCCGCCTGTCGATCACGACGGCTGTCCTCATCACAGCGGGTGCGGGGCTCATGATGCTCTTGCCTGGCGTCGTTCGGCCGCGCGCCGTACCAGGCAGGCAGACCGCGGTGAGCCACCCACCGCTTGGTGCCAAGACGCCCGTGCCTCCGTCGCACACGTCCGTCCCGACGCCCCTCGTGCTGGCTGCGGCGGCCGTCGCCGTGGCCCTGCTCGTGGCGCTGGCACTCGCGGCGCGCAGGCTCCTGCAAACCCAGGCACTCCCGGGTTCCGCATCGGTCGCCGTGCGGCCCACCATCACGGAGCGGCGGCTGGAAGATGTGTTTCGGCTCGTGCCCACCTCCGAACCCGTGCGCGTGCGCATGCAGCAGCGCTTGCGCACATGGCACCGGGCAGGGCGCAGCATCGACCGCGCAGAGACCATCCGCTCGTTTGTCGACCGCCTCCCCGGCGAGCTGCGGGATCCCGGCGATCCAGCCCTGCTCCGCGCATACGAGCAGATCCGTTACGGCCCTGATGAGCCATAGAACGCGCGGATGACCGTGAGCGCCTCGTCCGCCTCCCACACGTAGCGCGGCACATCCGCCGGAATGACGAGCGCATCGCCAGCTTTGACCGGCAGGCGCACCTCCTCGCCTTCCGCGACACAGCGCAGGTGTCCGGAACCTTCCACCACCATCGCGCAGTCCGGATTCCCGCGCACGCCCTGTTCCATCTCGGCGGCTCGTCGAACTACGCGGACGCGATCGATGGTGAAATACGGACACGACACCAGCCGCACCATTTGAAGCCCAGGCTCGTCCACCATCGCCAAAGGCGTTGGCTCGGGCGGCTCTGTGCCATACGCCATCACGTCCGCCGCCTTTTCGATGTGCAGGTCGCGCGGTTTGCCGTTCGCATCAACCCGATCCCAGTCGTACACGCGGTACGTCACGTCGGAGGTCTGCTGAATTTCGAGCACCTTGGTGCCCCGGAGCAACGCGTGGAGCGTGCGCGACGGCACGAAGACGAGATCGCCCTTTTGAATGGGCCGATAGGTCAAGTAATCGCGCACCCGGCCCTCCCGCACGGCGCGAAGGTAGGTCTCCCTGTCGGGGAACGAGTGGCCGAGGATCACCCGCCCGTCCCGCGGGGCTTCGAGGACGTACCACGCCTCCGTCTTGCCCGCGTCCCCCTCATGTGCTTGCGCGTAGGCGTCGTCCGGATGGACCTGGACGGACAGATCGTCGTGGGCTTCGATGAACTTGACGAGGAGCGGGAACCGCTTCTGGGGCGAGTGCTGGCCGAGATAGGCGTCTGGATAGCTCTCGACGAGCTCCTGCAGTGTTCTGCCATCGAGCGGTCCGCCGTCGACGACGCTCATGCCGTTCGGATGTGCCGAGATGACCCAGTATTCGCCGATGGGGCGATCCGTCTTCACCCCAAACATCGACTTCCATTCATCGCCGCCCCAGATGCGTTCCATGGCGACCGGCTTACACTTCACGGGCCACATCTTCATCCCTCCTCCGCAAGATCCCTCAGTTCCGGCACGATGTACGCGTCCTTCGTCCTCCCGTCCAATACAGCGATGAGATTGTCAATGGCGAGATCGAGCATGGCGGTTCTCGTCGCCTGCGTCGCCGAGCCGATGTGCGGCACACAGACGACGTTGGACAGAGAGAGGAGAGGGTGATCCGGTGGAACGGGCTCCTGGCGATACACGTCGAGCCCAGCGCCGCGGATCCAACCTTCGCGCAAGGCTTGAACCAATGCGTCCTCATCTACCGTCTTTCCCCGCGAGAGGTTGATGAATATCGCGCTCGGTTTCATCCTCCTGAACCGTTCTTCGTTCATGAGGTTCTCGGTGTCCGGCGTGAGCGGTGTGAGCAGGACGACGAAATCCGACTCGTGAAGGAGATCTGGCAGGTCCGCGTAGCGCGCGCCGAACGCCTGCTCCACGTCGTCGTGGCGCGATCGCGCGTGGTACAGGATGTTCATGGAGAATCCGAACTTCGCCCGTTTGGCGAGCGCGCGACCGATGCGGCCCATCCCCACGATGCCGAGCGTCCGATGATGCACGTCGACGCCGTAGAGGGCCTCTTCGTCGCCCTTTTTCCACTCGCCTCCGCGGACGTAACCGTCCAACTCGACGATGCGGCGGGCGACCGCGAGCATGAGCGCCATGCCGAGATCAGCCACCGTGTCGTCGAGCACGTGCGGCGTGTGCGCGCCGAGAATGTGCCGCCTGCGCATGGCGGCGAGATCGAAATGATCATAGCCGACCGAGGCCGTGGAAGCCACCTTGAGGCTCGGGGCCTGTTCGAGCAACGTCTCATCGACACGTGTGCCGAACGTGATGAGCCCCACGGCGTCTTGAAGCGCAGCGAACAGTTCCGCCTGCGAAAATCGCCGACCTTCCGGTGGACAGGCCACGTCGCCAAAGCGGGCCAGCTTCTCCCGCTGCGCCACGCTGAGTGGCTTCGTGGAAACAATCTGTGCCATAGGCGCCCTCCCTTTGATTGCCGTTCCCAGTTTCACTGTACCCTGAACGGCGAGTCGAAGAAAGGGCTTCTCAAGCGCGCGGGATCGTGGTTTACTGAAAAACGATGGGGTACGGATTCCGTCAAGAGGGTGAGAACCATTTGGACAACCCGTCCATTTGCTCCTACTGCGTCGATTACGCGCTGAATGAACTCAAAGACGAACTGGTCAAGAAGCGATTCGAACGCCACCTTGCCACATGCCCGGCGTGTCGCCGGGATGTCGCAGAGTTTCGCGAGCTTATCACCATGTTTCAGCCCAAGGAACCGGCCGATGACGAGCAGGCATCAAAGAAGGCGACCGCGAGAAGCGCGCAGATCATCGAATTTCCGATGCGGCCGAAGGCGAACTTCCAGTCCAGCTCGGCCAAGCGATACATGCGGCGCCGACGGCTCACGGCCATCAGCCTGAGCGCAGCCCTTCTCCTGATGAGCTTCGTGAGCCTCGCGGGTGATCACGGCCGCTACTCCAAAGCGCTCGGGTCCGCGGCGTGGCACAGGATTTCCCACGTATCTCGGGCCATCGTGCATCGGGGCGAGGAAATCACGGACAAGTGGCATTGGAAAAAGAGCCTTTTGTGAAGACGAGCGGCGGCTTCCCCTGTGCGGAGAGCCGCCGCCTTTCGTGTGATTGAACTTCACCGCTGCGCGCGAACGCGTCCGCCCGCAGCCTCCAGCCTCATGCCGCCGTGTTCGCTGAGGCCTCGCGCACGCGGCTGCGAGCGCCATCCGCGCCGTCCGCCATGCGCGACAAGGCGTACACCGCCACCCACACCAGCGCGAAGCCCATCCACTGCGCTGCATGCACCGTCTGGTGTAAGAACAGCGCGTTCACCGCAAGGCCCGTGGCCGGAAACGCGAGTTCCGCCAGCGTGGCGTACGAAGCCTTCACGCGGTCGAGCCCGCGATAGTACACCAGCAGGCTGAGGAGGCTCGGCACAATCGTCTGGTACAACAGATTGCCGATCACGGCTCCATGTTGAAACGCCGTCGCTACGCGCGCCGCATTCGGATGGCCCATCAGGGTGAGCGCCAGGAGAAGGGGCAGGGCAGCACCGAAGCGAAGGGCCGTCATGGTGGGAAACGAAACCTTGCGCATCACGCGCTTGCCCATCACCGTCGATCCGCCCCAGAGAAACGCGGCCCCGAGCGCACACAAGCCGGCCCACGCGCTCGCCTTCGAAAAAGAGGGCCATGTGAAACCGAAGGTCAGGACGTACGCGCCGAGAAACGCCACCGCAAACCACGGCCAATACGCGCGCCGCACCCGCTCGCCGAGCACGACGGCGGCCAACAACAGCGCGAACACCGGCTGAACTTTCTGCAAAAGCAGGACCTCGTTCACGGCGTCGGATCGGATCCCCATCGCGAGCCCGACGTTGAACAGAATGGAGGCGACGGCCGAACCGCCCCAGGCGACAAAGAGGACGGCGAGCCAATCCGCAGGGCCGAGCGCCAACCACTCACCCCGCCTTCGAATGAGCACCGGAATCGCATACATCGCGAGCAACACGTGCTCGAAGCAGACAATTTCAATGGACGTGAACCAGTGCTGCAGTGCGAGGATGAAAAGCGCATCGAGCCCCCACAGCGCGGCTCCGCACGCAATCCACCAAAGAGCTGCCTGGCTGCTTGAGCGAGAAGAGACGGTTGAAATGGCATTCACAGGGCTTCCCTCCGCATTCTATCGTTTCTCCGGAGGAACCCTGGGAGCACATGGAGAAATGGGTGACGCCAACGCGCAAAGCCCCGAGGAACGCTCGTCCCCGGGGCTACCGGACCGCAACAAGACACGGCGCACGCCACGAGCGCACACCGCAAGGCTGTCTCTCACAGCCATGACGGCGCACCTGCGCGCTGCGACCACCGCGAACCTTCTCCCATCCGGACTTTCACCGTCGGCTTTGGAGTCTCACCAAATCCGTCGCCACAACGTGGCGAGTCGCGGGCTTAGGCCAAAGGCCATCACCGCCGGTCGGGAATTTCACCCTGCCCCGAAGGTTCCTGTTCATTTGCATCCATTGTACTGCAAATTCGTAAGTCCATGCAAGGCCGCTGCGCTCAGCGGTACTCCACGTTCTCCCACGACCTCGATCCCGCAGCCTTCTCGATTGCCTCCAACACGCACTGGTTGCGAACGCCGTCCTCGAAGTCGGGCTTCACAGGCTGGTTTTCGACCAATCCTTTGAAAAACGCACCAAACAGATTCAAGAACGTGTGCTCGTAGCCGATGATGTGCCCTGCGGGCCAGTACCGCTCCGCGTACGGGTGCAGGGGTTCCGTGCAGTTGATGCGGCGAAATCCTTGTAGTCCCGGCTCGTCGCTGTGGAAGTAGACCTCGAGCCAGTTCATGTCCTCGAGGTTCCAGCGAAGGGAGCCCTTCTCGCCGTTCACCTCGAACTGATTGCCGTTTCGATGCCCGCCCGCAAAGCGCGTGGCCTCGAACACGCCCATCGCCCCGCTTTCGAAGCGGGCGAGGAAGGCCACGGCGTCGTCCACGTCCACCCGCCCCGTGCCGCCGGCCGCCTTCGCCTCTAACCCGCCGGCCATCTCGCCCAGGGGCCTCTCCTTGATAAACGTCTCCATGCAAGCCGCCACGTCGCGAATTTCGCCCACCAAAAACCGGGCGAGATCGAGAATGTGCGCCGCGATGTCGCCGAGCGCCCCCGAGCCCGTCACGTCCTTGCGCAGGCGCCACACGAGCGGAAAGTCCGGGTCCATAATCCAGTCCTGCAGATATTGCGCCCGCACGTGATAAATCCGCCCCAGGCGCCCGTCGTCGATCAGCCGCTTCGCGAACTGTACAGCCGGCGCAAACCGGTAATTGTGGCACACGAGGTGATGCACGCCCGCCGCCTGCACCGCGTTGCGCATCCTGACCGCCTCGTCCACCGTCATCGCGAGCGGTTTCTCGCAGATCACGTGCTTGCCGTGCTCCGCCGCGGCGATGGCGATCTCGGCGTGCGCGTTGTTCGGCGTCACGATGTCGATCACGTCGATGTCGTCGCGCTCCACCAACCGCCGCCAGTCCGTCTCGTACGACGAGAAGCCGTACGCTTCGGCCGCCCGCCGGAGCGGCTCCTCGCTCCGCCCGGCGATGGCCTGCAAGACCGGCGTGACGGGGAGATCGTCGAAGAAGAAGTTCAGGTCTCGATACGCGTGGCTGTGAGCTTTGCCCATGAATTGGTAGCCCACCATACCAATTCGAATCGAACGTTTCCGCATCCCGATTCCTCCCCAGCGCGGCCTACAGCTTCACGGGTTCGCCCCGCTCCGCGGACTCGTACAGGCCGTTCAAGATGCGCTGCAGCTTGACGCCCTGCTCGGCCGTGGACAGCGGCGGCTCGCCCGTCAGGCACGCGTCGACCCAGCGGCGGATCTCGCGCTCATAGGGCGAAACTTCCGGTAAGTACGCCGGCGCGACGTCGATGAGCGCGCCGTGCTTCTCCTGGTAGATTTCGAGCGGAAAGGCGTTGGCGCCGCCGAGATCGCCCATCAGCTTCACATTCATGACGTCGCGCTCTTTTACGTTCGCCGCGAACGCCGACTCGATGACGAGCGTCGCCCCATTCGCGAACTGAATCATCCCGCGCGCCATGTCTTCCACCGTGAAGTGTTCCCAGTCCCAGTCGCCGAGGAGCCCCACGCCCTTGCGCGTGCCGAGCTTTTGATACGTGGCGCCCCACACCATCGTCGGCTCGGGGTAGCCCATCAGATACAGGGCCGTGTCGAGCATGTGGCAGCCGATGTCGATGAGCGGCCCGCCGCCCTGCAGCTCCTTGTTCGTGAAAACGCCCCAGCCCGGGATGCCGCGGCGCCGCACCGCGATGGCCGTGCCGGCGTAGATCTCGCCGAGCTCTCCCGCGTCGATGAACCGCTTCAGGCAGTCCACCTCGCTCGTGTGCCGATAGTGGAACCCGTACGACAGGTGTTTCCCGCTCTTCTTCGCCGCTTCCGCCATCGCCTGCGCCTCTTCCACCGTCATGGCCGGCGGCTTCTCGCACAGCACGTGACAGCCCGCCTCGAGCGCCTTCACCGCCGCATCCTTGTGGAACTTGTTGGGCGTGCAGACGCTCACCACGTCGAGCTCTGCCTTCTCCAGCATCTCATCCACGGTCTTGAATGAGTGCGGAATACCCCAGCGCTCAGCCGCCTCCTGCGCGCGATCGACCGCCACATCGCAGACGGCCACGATTTCCACCTGTTCGCCGCACTTCTTGTAATTCGGGATATGCACCTGCTGGGCAATGCCGCCCGCCCCGACGATACCCACGCGAATCTTGTCTGCCACTTCGATGTCCTCCTCTTAGGCCCACCACATCTGCTGAAGTTTTTCGCGGATCACGAGCGGCCGCAAAAACGCGACGGCCTTCTGAAAGCCCTCTTCGATGGACATGAGGCTGTCCTCGTGCTCGATGGAGATGACGCCGTCGTACCCGTTCATCTGCAGGGCGCTCAAAAGGTCCGCCCAGGTCTGTTGGTCGTGCCCATAGCCTACCGTGCGGAAGATCCAGGCCCGCTTCAACTCCTCGCGGTACGGCTTCGTGTCGAGCACGCCGTCGCGCGCCACGTTGATCTTGTTGAAGCCCGTGTCCTTCGCGTGCACGTGGAAGATGCACCGATGAGGCGCGAGGGCGTGCACGGCCTCGACGGGATCGATCCCCTGCCAGAACATGTGGCTCGGATCGAAGTTGATGCCAATCTGCTCGCCGCACGCCTCGCGCAGGCGCAGGAGCGTCTCGCCGTTGTACACCACGAACCCAGGGTGCGCCTCGATGGCGATGCGCACGCCGTGATCGGCCGCGAACCGGTTCATCTCCGTCCAGTACGGGAGGACCTTCTCCTTCCACTGCCACTCGAGCACGCGCGAATACTCCTCCGGCCACGGGCAGGTCACCCAGACGGGATTCTCCGAGCGCTCCGATTCCCCCGGGCAGCCGGAGAACGTGACGACCGTCTTCACGCCGAGTTCCGCGGCCAACCGGATGGTCTCGCGCAGCTCCTGATCCGCCTTCTGGCGCACCTCCGCGTTCGGGTGGAGCGGGTTGTTGTGGCACGAGAGCGCTGAGATCTCGAGCCCGCGCGAGGTGATGGCGTTGAGGAATGCGGACCGCTTCTCCGCAGAGGCGAGGAGCGCCTCCCGATCGCAGTGCGCGTTCCCGGGGTAACCACCTGTGCCGATCTCGACCGCGTCCACGCCTGCCGCGGCGACGTGATCGAGCATCTCTTCGAACGGCATTTGGCTGAAGAGCACGGTGAAAATGCCGAGTTTCATGCAACAGCCTCCCTTCGTGTTGCGTCACAGACGCGACTGCAAATACTGGAGCGAGGTGGCGATGGCCTCGAACGGATCGCCCGGACAGACGTCCTGTTCGACGATCACGTACCGCACCCCTGCTTCCGCAGACGCCTGGAAGATGGCATCCCAGGGGAGCACGCCCGTCCCTACCGCCGCGAAGTGCCCATCCGGCGTGGCGTCTTTCGCGTGCAGAAGATCCAGGCGGCCGCGATAGCGCCGGATGATCTCGACGGGATCGAACCCTGCGTGATGCGCCCAGTACACGTCGAGTTCCAGGCCCGCATCGGGCACGCGCGCAAGTAGCCAGTCGAGCGCGGTCCGCCCCTCGTACGGCACGAATTCGAAATCGTGGTTGTGATACGAGAAGCCAAGCCCTGCCGCGCGCAGGCGCTCCGACGCGCGGGCGAGCACGTCGGCCAAGGCCGCGTAATCTTCGCGGCGCTCGGCGGGAAGCCACGGACACACGACGTACTCGAGGCCAAGCGCCTGCGCTTCTTCGAGGACGCCATTCATCTCGGCCTCCAGGCGAACCAGCGGCACGTGAGCGGAAATCGCCCGAAGCCCCAATTCGTCGAGGCGGCGGCGCAAATCCACCGCGGTATACGGCCCGTAGTGGTGAAGCTCAATCAGGCGGAAACCGATTTCGGCCACGCGGCGGAGCGTTCCGTCGAAATCGTCCTCCAGCGGTTTGCGCAGCGTGTACATCTGCAGCGCGATGTCAGGCATTCAGTTCTCTCCCTTCGCCAACGCGATGAACTGTTCCAGGCGCTCCCTGACGAGACGGGCCCGCGACTCGCCGTTGCCGTCAAGCGGCGTTTCGTGCAACACCTCGGCCGCCACCGGCCCGCGGTAGCCGGCGCGATACAGCCCGCGCAAAAAAGGCACGAGCGGAATCCGGCCATCGCCCGGCAGGAGGCGCCTGCCGTCGTGCGCGTCCTCCGGCGCGTCCTGGGTGTCGTTGATATGCACGTAGACCACCTTTTCGGGCGGGAGCTGGGCGAGATGGTCCTCGTGCTCTCCCGCGGTGTACCAGTGGTAGCTGTCGATGAGCGCGCCGACGTTGGGCGCGCCGATGGCTTCCCAAAACGTTTTCAGGTCCGCGAGCGACTGCACGAACGGATACCTCCGGTGGCGCAAGTGGTGCGGGCCGACGTACTCCAGGCCCACGCGCATGCCGAGCGGCAAGAGCTCCACGGCCACCTGGCGGATGCGGCGCGCGAGCTGAGAAATGTAGCGCACCGGCTCCTCGTCCATCGACGGCCACAGAAATGCAGTCACGCTGCGCGCGCCAAGCCTCAGGCACAGACGCGCCCGATCCGGCAGAAGCGACAGATCGCGCAGGAACGATGGTTCGGCGTCGTACAGGTTGAGCGGGAGGCCGAGATTGGCGAGCACGAGGCCCCGCTGTTGAAACATGGCTTCCACAGCCGCGTCGCCGCGCCGCTCCGCCTCGGCTTCCAACCAGTGAAACGGGACGTCGACGTAACGGTAACCGGTTTCAAGCGCGAGGTCAAGATACGGCACGAGCGTGGTTTCGTCGACGAGGGTCGGATGCAGACACGGTTCCATGTGGGATTGGGCTCACCTCTTTGCCTGGGGGTCGAAGTCCAATCCCATTGAACCACAACGTGGCCTCGAGGGCCATCACCAATGTGGTCACGTTATTTCGGATCTGGCTGCGACCTTCGCAGCCGGTGGCGCCGCTCCGATGCCGTCAAGGCGCCCAACATGAACTTGGCGGCTGACGCGAGTGCCAGATAGATGGGGATGGAGTAGAGTAGATTCCAGCGATATGAGACGTAGATGTCGAACCAGTGGAAAACGGATTCCATCAGGGCGTACAGGATGCTGAAGGCGAGCGCGACCGGCGCGAACGTCCACCAGCGGCTGCACACTTGATAGATGAGCGCGAACGTGACGGGAATGATGGTCATGTCCGTACAGAGCAGCGTGGGATACACAAACCAGAGGAGGCGGACCTTGTAGCCCCAGAGCATCAGATCGGAGCCGATGATGTCGAGCACGGAGCTCACCAGGCCCACCACCAGCGCGTAGAGGAGCACCTCGGTCAGCCGAGCGCGATCGACAAATCGGACGAACACGAGCCACGGCACGATGGCGAGGCTGACAAAGAGCCACCACTGCCAGGTGCCCAAATTGTGCTCCAACCAGTACGCGCGCGTGATGTCCGTCAGCTCGCGCCTCAGGCTCTCCATCAGGTCGAAACTCGTCACGAAGGGCCCTCTTCCTCTCCCACGGGAAATGCGCTTCTCGTGCGGCATCACCCGGTTTCTCGCACGCGACGCCGCCTGCTCCGATCAACTTGCGCAGTTTGACAGGAATTATGTCCTCGCGTCGCGAAGATCGAAACGAGCGCCGACTAGACCTGGCGCCGGGAGGGAGTATACCATGGGTTTCTTTGATATGCTGCGCAGGGCAGCGGAAGGGCTTGGCCAAGACGGCCAATATCACCACGACCATCTCTGCGTTCGCTGCCAGGTTCCCATGCAGTACCACGGAGCGCACGCGCTGCGCACGGGCGGCCTGAGCCGCGGCGCCGGTCTCTTGACCGACCTGTTCCTCGGCGAGCGCGACGAAGAATTTCTCAACACCGCTATGGAGCGCAACGTCGCTGTGCACGTCTTCGTGTGTCCCGAGTGCGGATCCATTGACTTTATCAACGATCCGCGCCACGGCTTCTGACCGCAAGAAAGCGCCCGGGCCATTCCCGGCCCGGGTTCAGATGCGCCCATTCGATTCGCTTTCGCCGACCTCCGTTGTGTCCTCGTCGACAAGCTCCTCTTCGAGCGCGAATCCGCTCGACTCCAGCCTGCGGCGCGCCTCTTCGCGGGTGGCTCCGTGAAGAGAACGAAGGCACCAAGTCACGTACAGCCTGTGCCGCTCGTCCGCGCCGAGCGCGTAGCGGTCGCCGGCGATTTCCCGAGCCCTCCGCGTCAGTTCGTACAGCGCGATGGCCGCAGCCACCGACACGTTGAAACTTTGAACAAATCCTGCCATCGGGATGTAAAATCGCCCGTCGGCTCGCCTCCGAGCCTCCGGCGACACACCTTCCTTCTCGTTGCCAAACAGGATGGCGGTCGGGCGGGCGAGATCGACCGCGTCAATAGGCTTCGCACCGTCGCCAAGGTCCGTCGCATACACTTGAAATCCGCGCGCATGCAGCGCGTCAATTGCGCGGCCGATGTCCGGCATGCGATGGAGGGTCAGCCACTTGTGCGAGCCCTGCGTCACGCCCTTCGAAGGATGAAACGGCTGCTGTCCCTCGATCACGGCCACATGTTGCACGCCAAACGCCTCGGCGCTCCGCAGAATGGCGGCCTGGTTATGACCGTCGTCCACCGCTTCCATCGCGACGGCGATATACGAGGTTCGCCGCATGAGGACTTCGCGCAGGCGAAGCAGCCGCTCAGGGAGCAGCCAGTCCGCAAGCCAAAGTTCACGTTCGGAAAGCAAGCCCTCGGCCAGGAGCATCTGTTGAATGTCAGAATGCACGTCTGGATGCACCTCCCGCTCCTCGTCATCGGTCGCGGGCTCGGACCCGTCTCCCCATCATAGCCGATTGTCGAATCAATTGCAGCGTTCGGCATACGCGCGGGCCGGCGCTAGGACTCCCCTCCCTCCCGTGCCGCCATGGCCAGCCCGTGAACCACCAGGCCGACGACGACCGTCGCCACGCCGATGCCGCCAAGCAGTCCGACGCGATCGTTCGGGAGCACAGCGAGTTCGAGAACCAGCGCGAACACCACTTCGCCAGCCTGCGTGGCCTCCACCGCGGCCAATTCTCTCGGCGACTCGCGCGCCATGTCCGTCGCCCGAAAGAAGAGCGCCGTGGCGATCACGCCCGAACACACGGCGACAAGCAGCGCACCGACGATCTGCCGCGGCGTGGGCCATCCGACCGCAGCGGCGCTCACAGAAGACCAGACAATCCAAAACGGCAGGCTTCCGAGGGTCATGCCGAGCATCCGCTCCAGCGCGTCGAACTCCCCGGCGTAGGCGCGCATGGCCATCCGGTTGCCGGCAGGATACGCTGTGGCCGCCATCAGAATGCTGGCCGCACAAAGCGCTGCGCGTCGCCAGGACATCTGGGAAGCATCCGCCATCTCCATGAGCATGGCGCCAGCCACAATGCCGAGCGAAGTCACGAGCTCCCGGACGGGGATAGGGGCGTGGCGCCCGTCAGGCCCGCGCGCACTCAGCCAAGGCGTGAGCAATACGCCACACACGATGGTGATTTGCCAGACGCCCGCCACGAGCCACGCCGGTCCGTACGCGTTCGCGAGGCAAAGCGGAGCATAAAACAAGCCGAATCCGATCGTTCCGAAGGCTACCCAGCGCCAGAAATTGCGCCGCAAAGACTGAAGGAGCGCGCCCAGCCTACCCTTCCAAGCGACGTAGGTGAATAGAATTGGCAGTGTAAGAAAGTATCGCAACGGCGCATTCCAGGCCCACGATCCGCCCGTGCGGCTCATGGCCTCGTTCGCCACAAACGTCACAGCAAAAAACAGGGAAGCCATAAGCCCCAGGATCAATGGGCGCCATCGCGCAGCTCTGAAGGTGGCCAGCCAAGTCATCCGAGTTCCCCCCTCAATCTACCGACCGGCCCTCGCGGCCCGCAGCCGTTGATCGCGCCATGCAGCGCGCCTCATTTCGCCCGCTCGCGAAGCTCCTCGACGTCCGACCAACGATACACGATTTCCGGCAGGGCCACGCCATCGACTTCGAACGTCTTTTCTCCGACGAGCATCCCGCCGAGGCGTTCATAAAATCTCCGCCATGGATTGTCCCGAAAGGCGACCACGGCGACCGATTGATAACCTTGCTCCGCAAACCCCTCGGCGAGTTGGCAAACGAGACGCCGCCCGATGCCCCGCCCTTGCCATGAAGGACATACGTACAGCGTGTATATCTCCGCATCCGCCTCGAAGTCCGCCAGGCGATTCGGGCCACCGCTCGCAAATCCGACGATCTCCTCCCCCGCAAGCGCCACCCAGAAAGCCTGCTTCGGATCTGACAGGCGCCTTCGAAATCGTTCAGCACTCACGGCTGGATCCATGCGGTGAAGAAACGAGGACGGCACGATGCCGTGATACGCGTGGCGCCACGCCTCCACGTGCACACGCCCTATGGCTTCGAGGTCCGCCGGGCCGGCGGCCCGAATGGTCATCATGTCCATCTCCCCCAAGAAGGCGTTTCAGAAGCGCCCGGCCTCTACGTCCTGCACGAAGCCGACGATGGCGCCGAAATACGCATTGCTGTCATCCCACATCGACATATGGCTGCCGTCGGGGCAGATGGCTGAACGCGCACGCGGGACCCGACGAGCCATCTCCTCGATGTCGGCAGGGTCCATCGTGTCGTAGCGGGCGCCGATGACGAGCGTGGGCACGCGTACCTGTCCGAGATGGGCCCAGCGGTCCCAGTCCTTGAAGTTGCCGGTTACCACAAATTCATTCGGTCCTTGCATGGTGTTGTACACCTGCTGGTTCATGTGCGCGAACGTCCGCACCACGGCATCCGGCCACGGGTCCAGGCGGCACAGGTGCTTTTTGTATAGATGTTCGATAAGCAGCTCTTGGTAAGCCTCGGATTCGTAGTCTCCTTGTTCCTCATGTGCCTCCAGCTGTTCCTGAATCTCCTTGGGGAGTTGTCGGCGCAACCACTGGATGTGCCGGACATACGAAGGAATGCTCGCCGTCATGTTCGAAACTATGAGCCCCTTGAGCACATGTGGATGGGCAAGCGCGTATTCGAGTGCCAGCATCCCACCCCAAGACTGTCCCAACAGGTAGAAGTCCTCCAAACCGAGCGCACGCCGCACTTCTTCCACTTCAGCGCGGAAGCGGTCGAGCGTCCACAGGGACGGATCGTCAGGCTGATCGGAAAAGTACGAGCCCAGTTGGTCGTAGAAGTACAACTCGATCCCGGCCTTGGTGAGATGTGGTTCGAACACCTCGAAGTATTCGTGGCTCGCGCCGGGCCCACCGTGTAACAGAAGCATGCGAATGGGGCTCGTCCCGACTCTGCGCGTCCACACGTGGTGCCCCGTGGATAACGTGATGATCCGCGTCTGCGCTTCCATGATTTCTCCTCCGCTTCATCACATGTCCTTCAAAACGGGCGGAACTTCGCGATACCCTTTCGACTTCACGGCTCCAATCAGGATCCCTAGCGCCATCCAGCTCAATCCGAAGATGAACGTGGTCCGGTCAAATCCGAGCCACACGTATCCGATCACGGCGAAGCCGCAGAGAGGAAAGAACAAATACTTGAACACGTGCCGAAAAGCCCGCTGGCGAATGTAAAAGTACACGAACACGGTTGCGTTCAACAGCAAAAAAGCCGTCAAAGCGCCGAAGTTGACCAGCGTCGTGATGGTCTCCTGCGGAACGAGACCCGCGACGACGAGCGAAACCAGAGCAACCAGAAGCGTCGCGTTGACAGGCGTTTGGAATCTCGGGCTCACGTGTGAAAAGAACTTGGAGAATGGCAGTAGATTGTCGCGGCCCATCGAATACAAAATCCGCGAGATCGCCGACTGCGCGGCCAGTGCATTTGCAATGCCTGACGCCACCGCGTTCACCAACAGGAGGACGACGTAGAGGAACGTGCCTCCCGCCTCTTTCGCGATTTGGAAGAATGCCATGTTCGGATTCAGATCCGCGTAGTTGGGGTGGACGAGCGCCGCCACGTACGTCTGCAGGACGAACAGGAGGCCGATGATGACAAGCGACGCGATAGTGGCGTTCCCGACCGTCTTCTCCGGCTGTTCCGTCTCCTCGGCCAGGGTGCTGATGGCGTCAAACCCGAGAAAGCTTAACACGGCGATGGAGGCGGCATTTTCGACAAATTTGAGGTTGAAGTGATTCGATTGGTAGAACGGCTGGAGCGATAGGTGTGCCGCTCCGTGTCCGGTCGCGAAGATAAACCGCACAGAAGCTATGAAAAAGATGAGCAGACATACGAGTTCAATTGCGAGCAGTACGAAATTCGTCCTCGCCTGCAGCGTGATGCCCAGGACGTTGACGACAGTGTTGAAAAGGACGAAGAACAGAAGCCATACGAAGGTGGGGACGCTCGGTACGAGCCCGTGAAGCCAACCCGCCGAGAACGCGTAGAGCAGGGATGGTGCGAGTAGATAGTCCGCGAGGATCATCCATCCGGCGACAAACCCGACGTGCGGGTTCAGACCACGCTGGACATAGGCGTACACGGAGCCCGCGATGGGAAATTTGGCGCTCATCTGCTTATAGCTTAGCGCCGTGAAGACCATGGCCACAATGCCGATGATATACACGAGGGGAACCATGCCGAAGCTCTGTTGCGCCACGTAGCCGTAAATGGCCATGGGCGCGATGGGGACCATGAATATCATGCCGTACACAATGAGGTCTCGCAATCGCAAGGTGCGCTTCAATTCCTGGCGATACCCGTGAGACGACGGGTCCCGATGCACTGATACATCCATGTGCCACGCTCCTCTCCATAACGTCAGCGAGGCTATTATCCCGAAATTCGGAGAGAAACGTCAATGAAACAACAAAGCGCCCCCAGCCAAGGGCCGAGGGCCGAGGAGAAGGGGACAATCGCATGAGCGTCGTGGCATCGGGTCAAGCTGCGCTTCAGAAAACCTTTTTGCTTCCCTGGTAGTCCTTGAGAATCTCAACCGCCTCGCGAAAACGAAGCGAGTGAATCACCTCCCGCTCGCGCAAAAACCGAAGGCTGTCCCTGATGTCCGGATCGTCCGTATTGTCGATGATCCATTGATAAGTGGCTCGCGCCTTTTCCTCTGCCGCAATATCCTCGTAGAGATCGGCGATGGGATCGCCTTTCGACGCAATGTACGCCGCCGTCCAGGGATTTCCTGCCGCGTCATGGTAGAACAGCGAGTAGCCGTGATTCACGTAGTGATCGCCAAGCCCCGCGTCGCGAAGTTGTTCCGGCGTCGCATCCTTCGTCAACTTGTAAACCATCGTCGCTATCATTTCGAGATGCGCAAATTCCTCAGTGCCGATGTCCGTCAACAGGCCAATCACCTTGTCTGGGATCGAGTACCGCTGGTTCAGATACCTGAGTGCGGCGGACAGCTCCCCGTCGGCTCCTCCGTACTGCTCGATGAGCATCTTGGCAAGCCTGGGGTCGCACTTACTCACTCGCACAGGATATTGAAGCTTTTTCTCATAGATCCAGATGGCCGCCTACCCCCTACTTCAAGCTAGACCTGCCACGGCCAAGGCGTCTCAGACCAAGCCCAAGACGACCCCGTAGCAGGGCTCAAGCCGTACTGATGCAGAGGACCGAACGCGGACTCGAACTGGGTCATGAGGTTGTGCTTCCGCTTCTGAAACTGCTTGAATTGGGCGAGCGCCTGCTCGTCGTCCGGGTGCGTGTCCAGATACAGTGTCAAGTCGACCAGCACGAAGTCGATTGCCTGAAGCTCCTGAAGATACTGATAGTAAGCCTTGGGAAGAGACTCTGTGGTCTCGCTCACGCCATCACGTCCTCCTCACGCCGGTGGATATGGACTGTCGTATTCCGGCCACAGCGTGCCCTTCCGAAGTGCTTCCTGCGGTGCAAACTGCCGGCGCGCGCTCTTCTGAACCGGATGTGTCACTTCGGGTGGAACGTCGTACCATTTCACCCGAGCGGGACATGGATCAAACGGACTTCGAGAATTCTCATACGGGCGCCACTCGTGTGAAGTTCCTTCCACCGTCGGCCCATCCCTCCTTCAGCACGATTCGAGAGCATCTATATGCGCCACCACTTGGTTTCAGACGTTTGGACAAACGGGAAATTTCGGGAAGCACGCGAGCGTATCAGTGATTCAGCGCGAACGCCACCAGCATCCCGACAATGGCACCACCCGCGATCTCGTTCGGCTTGTGGCCCACCTGCTCGTTCAGCACCGGCCAATCGACCAGCCACCACGGCCCTTTGGCAACCCGAAGCGGCTCCACAGAGCGCGTTCCGCCCTCGTGTGAGGTGACCGAGCGCCCGGCCAACACCGGCGCGGACTGCGTATCTCCCTGCAATCGATCCGTCCTTTCGGAAGACGCGGCATGTTCACCGGGCTGCATCAACAGGTGCTGACCGCGGAGATCGTGCAACAGCCGGTTCAGAACCGCGGCCTGTCGCCCCGTCTGCCAGCGGACACCCGCTGCGTCGTACATCACCACGGCAGCGAGGAACAGACCGATGGCGACGACCGGATCAGAGCCACCCAGATGCAGCCACAGCTGCACGGCCAACGCCACCACCGCAGCCGTGTGCGAGCTCGGCATGCCACCGGAGTTCTTGATCTGGCGCCAGTCCCAAGACTTGAGCTGGATCATGACGAATATCGGCTTCAGCCCTTGAGCGATCACCATTGCGAGAAGCGGTGCCGCCCACAAACTTGACCAGATGTGCAGCAACGCGACAGCCCTCCTCAGATCGCGCGGTTGGAAGCTTGCCGATAGGCCTCGTACAGAAGGATGGTCCCAGCCATCGCGGCGTTCAAGCTTTCGGCCCTACCAGCCATCGGGATGGAGACGCACCGCTGCGCCAAATGGCGGACACCGTCGCTCACGCCGCGCGCTTCATTGCCGATGATGACGGCAACGTCACCGGCCATGGGCGCCTCATCACAGCGCTCCCGCGCATCTGCCGCCGTCGACACCACGAGCCCTTCAGGATGACGATCCCGCCAGGCGCTGAGATAGTCCACCGCATCTCCCGAAATGGCGCGGATGCGAAACAGCCCGCCCATGGACGCTCGAACGACCTTCGGGGCATACGGATCCGCCGTGCCTGTGCCAAACACGATTTCACTGAAACCAAAAGCCTCGGCGCTTCGCACAAGCGTGCCCACATTCCCCGGATCCTGAACAGCATCCAGCACGAGGATGCGATGGCCGTACTGCGCCACCTCCTGCGGAATACCTGCGACCGCCATCAGGCCCTGGGGTGTCTCCGTGTCGGCCACGGCCGCAAACGCCTCGGGTGACAGTTCAAAGCGATGACCATCCGCTTTCGGATGCTGCCACAGTTCTGCGGGAGGCTCGTCCGATGCGACGTTCCAAAGGAGCGCCTCGAGGCGAAGCTCGCTGTTCAGCAATTCGCCCACCAAGCGCTCGCCCTCCACGAGGAACAGGCTCATCCGATCACGGCCTCGACGCGTCTTGAGCCGCGCCCATGCCCGGACGCGGTCATTGTGGGCAGATTCGATGTACACCATGACAACCTCCGAGGACGAGATCGACAAAAAAGCCCGGTCATGCGACCGGGTGTGCTTGTCACGCGTTGGCGTTCAGGCGTTCGCGAGCAACGGTGACGAGTTGCGAGAACGCCTCCTTGTCTGTCACGGCGAGGTCCGCGAGCATCTTGCGGTTCACTTCGACGCCCGCCAGCTTCAAACCATGCATGAAGCGGCTGTAAGACAGGCCGTGAGGCCGAACCGCAGCGTTGATGCGCTGAATCCACAACCGGCGAAAGTCGCGTTTGCGCTGCTTGCGATCCCGATACGCGTACATCAGCGACTTCATGACCTGCTGCTTCGCCGTGCGATACAGCGTGTGCTTCGAGCCGAAGTAGCCCCTTGCCAACTTCAAGATCTTTTTATGACGACGGCGTGTCACCACGCCACCCTTGACGCGAGCCATCTCCAACAGCCTCCTCGAATGGTGTTCCAGTCATTGGCCTCGCACCACTCAGCCCGGCGGCGCGAAAAACCACTGCATCACTTGTACGAGACGAGTTGCTTGATCCGCTTCATGTCGCTGCCCGACACAAGCGTTGTTCCGCGCAGGCGGCGCTTGCGCGCAGGCGACTTGTGCTCCGCCTTGTGGTAGCCAAACGCTTTGGAGCGCTTCAGAAGGCCGGTACCCGTGCGCTTGACCCGCTTCTTCAGACCGCTGTGCGTCTTCATTTTCGTCTTGGCCATCGTGTATCCTCCTGTCTTCGAAATCCCGAGCCGCCGTTGACCCCAGGTCAACCGCACCAGGTCACGAGGTTCACGCACTCGGCTGCTTCGGCGCCAGAATCATCACCATGTGGCGACCTTCGAGCTTCGGCGCCCGTTCGACAATCGCGTGCTCCTCCGCAGACTTCGCCAGCCGTTCAAGCAATTCCTGGCCGATGTTCTGGTGGGTGATCTCTCGCCCGCGAAAGCGCACGGAGACCTTCACCTTGGAACCTTCGCTCAGGAATTTCAGGACGTTCTTGAGCTTGACGTTGAGATCATGTTCATCGATATTGGGCGTCATCCGAACTTCCTTGAGCAGAACCACCTTTTGGTGCTTGCGCGACTCTCGTTCGCGCTTGCTCTGCTCGTACTTGAACTTGCCGTAGTCCATAATCCGGCACACTGGCGGCTTCGCGTTGGGCGCAACGTTGACCAAATCGAGATTGCGCTCCTCGGCCAAACGCAGCGCTTCGCGCAGGGGCATGATGCCCAGCTGCTGATTGTCCGCGTCCACGACGCGCACTTCTCTCGCGCGAATGCCCTCGTTGACCTGATACCCTTCTTTGCTTATGGGGTGTCACCTCCACCGATCTGCCCCACCACACCAATACGCAAAAAAGCGCAGGCAACGCCTGCGCTCGATTCGCCTTCGCCCAGCCTAGGTTTGACCATCCGGCAACCACGCTGGATTCGGGACCCGTCAGCTTGCGCCGACCAGGTGAGAAGCGGCAGGCTTCTGCTTTGGTGTGCTACGGAACGTTTTCATGGTAGCGACACGGCGGGAAAATGTCAAGCGCCGAGGGCTATGCGCCAAAAGCGTTGTATTCCGATATGTTTTATATTAAAATGACTTCTCGATCTCGTCATTCCCTGGAGGTGATTCCATGGCCAGTTCCGAGGTCCGCATCCTCGATCTCGAAGCGCGCACGCGCGCACGCCAACCCGAGCAGGCGCAACGAGCGTGGACGGCGGCCGCACTGATTGTCTTCGTGCTTGGCTTCCTCTATCTATGGAATTCCGTTTCGCCGACCCACGCGATTTTGTTTCTCGTGACGGGCGTGCTCGGCGTCGCGCTCTATCACGCCCACTTCGGATTCACGACCTCGTTTCGCCACGTCATCGTGAGCGGAAGAACCGTGGGATTGCGCGCGCAGATGATCATGTTTGCGCTCGCAAACGTTTTGTTCCTCCCCCTCCTGGTACGAGGCCATGCCTTCGATCACGCCATCAAGGTGAGCGTCTACCCGGTGGGCCTGTCGGTCCTCGTGGGCTCGTTCCTATTTGGCATCGGCATGCAGCTTGGCGACGGGTGCGCCTCCGGCACCCTGTATCACACCGGCGGTGGCGATGCGCGCGGCATCCTCACGCTCGTCGGATTTGTCGTCGGATCGTTCGTCGGCTCCATCCACTATGCATGGTGGATGAGCACGCCGAGCATGGGTAAAGTTTCGCTCATTCACTCCTTCGGTCCTGTCGGCGGGCTCGCCGTGAACTTCGCCATCATGGCGTTCATCTTTGTCATCGCACTTTGGCTTGAGAGACGGCGCAACGGCAACGTGGAGCCGCTCTTCGCCCGTCAAGCGTGGAATGTGAGCCGGGTGGTGAGAGGACCTTGGTCGTGGGTGGCAGGCGGCGTCGTCCTCGCCGTGGGCAACTTCGCCGTGCTGGCGCTCTCCGGCAAACCTTGGGGCATCACCTCGGCGTTCGCGCTGTGGGCCGCGAAGCTGAGCGCCCTCGTGGGTTATCCTGTGCAGTCGCTGCCGTACTGGCAGACGCCGCAGAACGCAGCCGCCCTGCATCACAGCGTGCTTCAGAACTTGGAGACCACGGATGACATCGCCATTATGCTCGGGGCACTCCTCGCCGCAAGCCTCGCGGGTGCGCTGCCCAGGCGGTACCTGCGCCCCATGCCTTGGCAGATGATCGTCGGCGTGCTGGCCGGAGGCATCCTAATGGGCTACGGCGCGCGCATCGCCTTTGGCTGCAACATCGGCGCCTATTTCTCCGGTGTCGCTTCGTTCAGCCTGCACGGTTGGGAGTGGTTCCTCGGCGCGCTGCTCGGCAGCCTCCTCGGGGTGCGTCTGCGACCCGTGTGCCGCCTGCAGAATCGTTGACACGCGCTCCTCGCAAGTCCGGCGCCCTGGGCCTTGAGGTCTGCGGGGCGCCCTTTTTGTTGTAGAATGACAGCAACGCGATAGTGAGGGGGATGCCTGTGAACGACGTGGTGCGCAACAACATCGAGCGGTTTTCGGGTTTCGCCAGCCTCTATGATACCTACCGGCCCGAAGCGCCGGAAACGGTGCGCGCGCTGCTCATCGCCTATCTCGGCCACAAGCCGGACACTGTGATCGATCTCGGCAGCGGCACAGGCCTTTCAACCTTCCCTTGGCGGCACGAAGCCCGGCGCGTGATCGGCGTCGAGCCGAACGACGACATGCGCGCACAGGCCGAGCGCCGCGCGAAGGACCTTGGCGCCGACAACGTCGTCTTCCTCCCGGGTGTATCCACCGCCATTCCCTGTTCCGACACATCCGCCGATCTCGTCACTTGCTCCCAGTCGTTTCACTGGATGGATCCCCAGCCGACGCTCTGCGAAGTGGCACGCGTACTTCGCCCAGGCGGCGTATTCGCCGTGTACGATTGCGACTGGCCGCCCTCCTGCTGCCTAGAAACCGACGTGGCCTACGACGCACTTTTGCGGTGCGCGGAGGCGTCCATCGAGCGGCACGTGCCGAAACAAGATCAGGCGCGCAAGTGGCCGAAGGAGCAACACCTCGACCAAATCCGCGCCTCAGGGCTCTTTTCATTCGCCAAAGAAGTGGTCTTCCACGTGGAAACGCACCTTGGCGCAGACGCGTTCATCGGCATCGCGCTCAGCCAGGGGCAGGTGCAAACCGCGCTGCGGCGCCGCCTGCCGGACATCGAGCAGGAGATGTTGGTATTTGAAACGCGCGTCCGCGCCGCCTTCAGGGATGGCGAGAAGCCCGTCTGGTTCTCCTACCGCCTGCGCCTCGGGGTAAAGGCCGCCGCCTCGACGTGACGGCGGCCGAGCCTGATCCACTCACGCCTCCACAAGTTTCGCCTTCCGCGCGATCTCGTCCTGGATCTGACGCGCGAACTGATCGAGGGGCATCGCGCCGAGATCGCCCGCCTGGTACTTGCGGACGGAGACCGATCCCTCCTCGCGCTCGCGCGCGCCGACGACGAGGGTGTACGGGATTTTGTGCGTCTGCGCCTGGCGGATTTTGTAGCCGATTTTATTGTCGCTCACGTCCGCTTCGGCGCGGATTCCTAGCTCGCGCAGTTTGGCCGCGACTTCCTCGGCGTAGCCCGCGAATTCATCGGCGACGGAAGCCACCACCACCTGGGTCGGCGCGAGCCACGTCGGAAATGCGCCCTTGTACTGCTCGATGAGAAACGCCACGAACCGCTCCATCGTGCCGACGACGCCCCGGTGAATCACGACTGGCCGATGCCGTTCGCCGTCCTCCGCAACGTACTCGAGGTTAAACCTGTTCGGGAGGTGGAAGTCGAGCTGAATCGTGGACAAGGTCTCGTCCTTGCCGAGCGCCGTGCGCACCTGCACGTCGAGCTTCGGCCCGTAGAACGCCGCTTCGCCCTCCGCTTCGACGAACTCCAGGCCGAGATCGAGCATGACCTTGCGCAGCGTGCTCTGCGCGAGCTCCCACATCTCGTCGTTCTGCACGTACTTCTCCGTGTTCTTCGGGTCGCGGTAGCTCAGCCGATGATAGTAGTCGTCGATCCCGAAGTCCTTGTAGACGCGCTGGATCAGGCGGACGACGCCGGTGAACTCTTGCTCGATCTGATCCGGGCGGCAGAAGATGTGCGCGTCGTTCAGGGTCATGGCTCGCACGCGCTGCAGCCCGGCGAGCGCCCCGGACATCTCGTACCGGTGCATGGTGCCGAGTTCCGCGATGCGAATCGGCAGCTCGCGGTAGCTGTGCAGGCGATGCTTGTACACCATCATGTGGTGGGGGCAGTTCATCGGCCGCAGGACCAGTTCCTCGTTGTCAATTTTCATCGGCGGGTACATGTCGTCCTTGTAGTGCTCCCAGTGCCCGGAGATCTTGTACAGCTCGACATTCGCCAGATGGGGCGTGTACACATGCTGATAGCCGAGAGACTCCTCGAGATCGACGATGTAGCGCTCGATAATGCGGCGAACCTTGGCCCCGTTCGGCAGCCAGAGCGGCAGGCCCTGGCCCACCTCGGGCGACAGCGTGAAGATATCGAGTTCCTTGCCCAGGCGCCGGTGATCCCGCTCGCGGGCCTCCTGCTGAAGGCGGTTGTACTCGTCGAGATCGGACTTCTTCGCAAAGGCGACGCCGTAGACGCGCGTGAGCATTTCGCGCTTCGAATCGCCGCGCCAGTACGCGCCCGCGAAGTTCTGCAGTTGGAACACCTTGATGCGGCCGGTCGACGGCAGATGTGGTCCGCGGCAGAGATCGACGAACTCGCCCTGTCGGTACAGCGTGAGCGTCACATCCTCTGGGAGATCTTCGATGATCTCGACCTTGAACCGATCGCCGCGATCGCGGAACAACCGAAGTGCCTCCTCGCGCGAGACGACCTCCCGATGGATAGGCAGATCCTCGGCGACAATCCGCTTCATCTCTTCCTCGATGCGTGGGAGATCGTCAGGATGGAAGTCGTGATCGGCAAAGTCGTAGTAGAACCCGTTTTCGATGACGGGCCCGATGGCGCACTTGGTGCCCGGAAACAGCCGTTGCACGGCCTGCGCCATGACGTGTGCACACGTGTGGCGCATGACGTACAGCCCCTCCGGATCCTGCAGGGTGAGTAACTCGACCTGCGCGCCATCCTCCACTTCACGGCTGAGATCGACGAGCGCCCCGTTGACGCGGGCGACGACGGCCTCCTTGCCGAGCCGCGGACTGATGGACTGCGCGAGTTCCGCATAGGTCGATCCGGCCGGCACCTGCCGCTCGGATCCGTCTTTCAACCGCACGGTGATCGCTTGTGACACGGAAGATCCCCTCCACATCGTGGTTCATGGGCATACAAAAAACGCCACCGCCCCAATGGGACGACGGCGCTCGCCTCGTGGTTCCACCCATCTTCCCCGCGCTCCATCAGCGACAAAGCGCGGGCTCAACGCCTTAACGCGGCGGACACGGTTCGCGTTGTGACCCGCGAACGGCTTGGGAAGTGGTGTCTCTTGCGCCATCGCGGAGGTGCTTTCAGCCACGGCATCCTCTCTCTGGGCGCGATGTAATCGCAAAAGCGCGTCTTCCCGCATCGCCTGTTCTTCGATCCATTTGACGGCCCGCCGACGCCGGCGCGCCTTCCTCTTAAGAAACTACACAACGGTTCGGCACGCTGTCAAGCGGGCCAACTTTCAGCCTTTTCCCAGTTCGCTGTCCACCGGAGCGTCCGAAGTCCGTTCCACTTCTGGCGCAAGGCGTCGCCGCACCGCGCGCGACGACCGATGGTCGAAGGCCAACCGTTCACGACACCCGGTGCGTGACCGATTTGGGCGACACGTGGGACAACCGGAACACAAAACGGCGCGATCGCCGAATACGCGGGTCACCGTCTCGGAGAAGCTCGGCCATGGCGCATCCGGATAGGCATCGTGCACGACAATCCGCCACGGCGACCTGGTGATGAGAAGAGTCATGGCGAGATCTTCGCTCGTCACATCGTCATCCTGCATCGCCACAAGTTCAATTTGCTCGTCCGAGATCATCCCGCCTTCGGCATCGGTGATCCAGACGCCGTCCGGCGTGACGTAGACGTGCAGTTCGGCTTCGCAGAGCGGATGTTCGTCCAACATGTACCTCAGCATGGCCAGGGACTCCTCGTACTCGTCCTCGAGCGCCGAGGCCACCAAGCGATCCCGCACGCGATGCGCCAGATCCACTACCACCCGATGCAGGCGGAAGCGCACGAAGGGATCGAGCACGATGGCGGCGGACCGCCCGAAGTGGCTCATCAGCGCGCGAGCGAGAGAAGCCTGCCATTCTTCCAATGTATGGCCCGCAATCAGGCGGCTTTTGAGCCGCGCCTCAGAAATCTCGACGAGCGCGTGAAACTGAACTTCCTCAGCCGCCCAAAGCGGCTCCGTGCGGCACACGCGCTGCACCACGCGCGCCTGAAGCCACTCGCGGGTCATGACGCCCGACACGATCTGCGCGACACGCGCATGAAGCGCGGTCCCACACTCGCACACGACTCTCGGGCAATCGCCCGACACCGCATAGCTCGCCGCACCGCATTCGGTCAGACGCCCCGCAAGCCCCAGGCCGTCCATATCGGCTGTCAACTCGAAGATGAGCAACGCTCCCGCCCCCAGGAACATGGATTCCATTTACATCCATTGTTCCTTCGGGTCGGGGGCCCTATACGCCCGGTGCATTCCGCTCAGGCGAACGCGCGCTCCAACTCGTCGACGATCTCGCCAACCTTGCGAATGGCCTCCCGGTACGGCGACGGATCGCCCATGTCGAGGCCGACGTGCGCAAACAGCTCAAGCGGCGTCTTGCCGCCTCCGACACGCAACACCTCGATCCAGCGCGCGAGGACCTCGCCATCCCCCGCGAGGATTTGATCGGCGAGGAGCGTGGACGCCGCAAGCCCCACAGCGTAGGTGTACGGATACAAACCCATGTAATAGTGCGGCTGGCGCATCCAGTAGAGATCCGCGCCCTCGTCGAGATCGACCGCGTCCTTCCAGAAGTCGGTCAGCACCTCGCGCGACACGCGGCGAAAGACGTCGGTCGACAGGGGCTCGCCTCGATCCGCGATGGTGTAGAGCCGCCGCAGAATCTCGGCCTCCGTCTGGTGCGTGACGAAGTCGTGGTGGAACGTGAACATCTGCATCATGCGCACCTTGGCGCGGGCGGCGTCGTCCTCCGCACGCTGGATGAGCGCGTTGGCCACCATGTGCTCCATGAGCGTGGACGGCGTCTCGATGAACAGGTTCGAGAACGACAGGTTGGAGGGGCGCTCATTCTGACACGCCAGGTGGAGGTGAACCGCGTGGCCGAGCTCGTGCGCCATGACGAAGACGCCGTACATGCCGCCTTCAAACGGCGAAAACACGTACGGATGGGCGCTCGCCTCTCCGCAAAACGCGCCGTTCCAGTTGCCGCGGTTGCGCGCCCAGTAAATCCACCGTTCCTCAAACGCGCGCCGCAGGATGTCGCCGTATGTGTCCCCAAGCGGGCGAGCCGCCTCCAAGATTAGGTTGCGCGCGTCGTCAAACGTGAGTGCTGCGTCCGTCAGGCGCACGAACGGAGCCTTCGTGTCGCACAACCTGACTTTCGTCAGCCCCATCGCCTTTTGGCGCAGCTGTGCCAGGCGGCGCATGTGCGGCGCGAGTTCCTGCATCATGACGTCCTGGACCATGAAGTAGTGCTCCGGAGGCACCTGATTGGCCGCCATCGTGCCGCCGAGCCGCGTGCTCTGCAACATCTCGAACACGCTCGAGAAGCCGCGCAATCGCGCCGCCACCACGTCGTTTTGGATCTTCGCCCCAAGCGAGCGCGCGAGCGTATGCTGATACGGCCGCAGCCCATTCACCACGCTGTCGTATGCGCGGTGGCGGAGCACCGTGTCGTGCGACGTCTCGATGTGCATGAGAAGCGCGGATGGCGTCACGCCCACTTCGCGCCCGTCGCTGTCCAGGACCGGCTCAAACCGCATATCCGCGCCCGTCGCCGCTTCGTAAACGCCGGAAGGTAGCGAAAAAGCGGAAGAGTTGGCGGCAAGCACCTTCTCCGCTTCGTCAGCGAGCCGATGCCTGCGCTCGCGGTCGATCTCGCCAAAATACGGCGCGTACGGACGCAGAGTTTCTTCCACCCGCCAGGCGGCGAGCTGGTCCTCCGGGACTCGGCAGAGCGCCGCCACCAGTGATTCTGCCGCTTCTCCGGCGCGATCCAGCGCGAGCTGCGCCATCGACATCAGCCGCTGCGCCCCTTGGTCGGTGGCGTCTTCCGCAAACTTGCTCATGGCGTACCGCTCCACGTCGGTGCCGATGCGCAGCATGTCGTCGTGCAGCGCCAACGCGCGAGCCACGTCCGCCGGGCCACCGAATGACTTCGAGGCCATCTCGACAAGCTCATCCGCCAACTGGCGCACGCGCCGGACCGCCGATTCCCACGCCTCAAGGCTAGCGAAAAGGGGCGTCAAATCCCACGTCTCATGATCCGGAACTTCACTTCGCGATCTCAGCGCCATAATCGCTTCTCGCTCCCTTCACTGGCTGACCTCTTCCACGTACATGCGGCTTTGCGCCGAGAACGATTCCCCCGGCGCGAGGACGATGAGCCCCGTCACGTCCTGGGGCAGATCCATGTTTGGCGCATTGACCATGCTCGTCTGCGGCTCTGGGCAGAAAAACGTGCCGCTGCGGTTGTTGTTCCACACCATCCAGTGGCGATACTGCAAATCCACGTCGTACACGAACTCGAGCCCGAGACGCGCGTCCGTCAGGACCATGCGGTTGTGCCCGTCTCGCGGGCGCGCGGTGTAGTGGTTGTCCATCGGCTCGTAGAACGGATCCGCTCCACCTGTGGGCATCTTCTGCTCGTTCCCGTTCAGAGGCTGAAACCGCCCCGTCGGCAGCTTGCGCTCGTCGAGTTCCCAGCGCTCGCCGATGGTCAGCTGAATGGAGCAGGCGTCGGCGGACGACGCTTCGGAGAACGGCACATTGACCGCGGTGTGAAAGCCAAGCATCACCGGCATCGGTTCGCCGCCGCGGTTGTCAATGTGGACGCGCTGGACGAGACCCGCGTCCGACAGCTCGTAGCGGATGGCAAACCGGAACGTGTGCGGCCAGTGCGCGTACACCGGATGACCTTCTCCCACCTCGTGGGCCATCTCGACGTACGCGCCGCCTTCGTCTTCGCCCATGTCGACGACGGGCCACTCGATCCGCATGAAGAAGCCGTGCAGGTGGTTGTGCGTGGCCTCCTCATTCACCGGGAGGTGATACGACCTGCCCGCGATGGTGAATTCCCCGTCCCGGTAGCGGTTCGGCGGGTACAGCACAGGAATGCCATATCGGCCAGGCGCCTTGCGAAACTCGTCCATCTCCGCCTCCGGCTCGCGCAGAAACCGAAAGCCGCGCGCCGTGTCGCGCAGCGCCACCAGATTGCCCCATCCGGGCAACAGATAGGCCTCATACGGGCCGTGCGTCAGGCGGATCGCGCGCTCACCGCCGTACGTCGTCTCGACTGCGGGCATGTTCGCCACCCTTTCTCGTGATGTTCCTTTCGTAGCTATACGCTTTCAAGTCCCGATATCCTTCTTCTCCGCGTGCCATCTTGCCTGCTCGTGCGCGCCCGCGAGAACAAAGACGACGCCCACGCGGACCCGGACCGCCGGGGCGCCATGGGCGTGATCGCCAAACCGTATTCTGCTCCGAACTGACCTGCGTCAGCATTCGGCCCGGTACAGGGACCGTACGGCCGGGTACAACGCGCGGTACAGCCGATATGCGCGCTGGTAAGCGGCCTCGTCCTCGACGACCGGGGGCGTGGTGGACTCGACGCGCACCCACGCGTCCACCGCGGTCACCACGTCGGCGAAAAAGCCCGCGGCGACGCTCGCCAGGATGGCCGCGCCAAAGGCGGGCCCCTCGTTCGCCTCGATCACGGCGACGGGACGTCCGAACACGCCCGCCTGAACCTCGCGCCAAACCTCGCTCTTGGCGCCCCCGCCGGAGACCCGGATTTCTTCGACCGGGAGCCGAAGATCCTGCATGAGCGAGAGCCCGTCAAGCAGGCTGAAGGCCACGCCCTCCATGATGGCGCGGACGAAGTGCGCGCGCGTGTGGCGCGGCGTGATCCCGAAAAAGACGCCTTTCGCCTGGGGATCGAGGTGCGGCGTGCGCTCGCCCATCAGGTACGGGAGAAACACGAGCCCCTCGCTGCCGGCGGGAATACGCCGGGCCTCATCACTCAGGAGATCATACACGTCTCTCCCCGTCTGCGCCGCCACCGCGCGTTCCGCGTCCGCAAACTGGTTGCGGAACCACTGGAGCGAGCCCCCGGCAGACTGCGTCACGGCCATCACGTGCCACTTGCCGGGTACGGCGTGGCAAAACGTGTGCAACCGCCCCTTCTCATCGCGGACGATCTCGTCCGCGTGTGCGAACACCACGCCCGACGTGCCGATGGTGCTCGACACAACGCCCTTGCGGACAATGCCGTTGCCGACCGCGCCCGCGGCTTGATCGCCGCCGCCTGCTGCGACGGGCGTACCTGGGCGGAGTCCCGTCCGCCCCGAGGCCCACTCGCTCACGCGCCCCGAAACCTCGGGCGATTCATACACCTCGGGCAGCCAGGCCCGCGGCACTTCGAGCGCCGCCAGCATCTCGTCGGACCATCCGCGCCGCTTGACGTCAAACCACAGCGTTCCAGACGCGTCCGACACGTCCGACGCAAATTCGCCCGTGAGCCGGTACCGGATGTAGTCCTTCGGGAGAAGCACATGGCGAATGCGCGCGTAGTGCTCTGGCTCGCGCTTTCGAACCCACAGGAGCTTCGTCGCCGTGAAGTTCGTGAGCGCCGGATTCGCCACCCACTCGATGGTCTGCTCGAATCCGACGGTCTGATGAATCTCCTCGCACTCCTCCTCCGTGCGCTGGTCCGACCAGAGAATCGCCGGCCGGATGACCTGCCCCGCCTCATCCAGAAGCACCAGGCTGTGCATCTGGCCCGTGAGGCCGACGCCCGCGATGTCCTCGCCGCGCCGGTCGCTTCGCGCGAGCGCGAGCTGGATGGCCGCGCACGTCGCCTCCCACCAATCTTCCGGGTTCTGCTCCGCCCAGAGCGGGTGCGGCTGTGACACCTCGTAGCCGACGGTGGCCTGACTGAGCGTACGGCCCTCGCGGTCGATCACGACCACCTTCACGCCGGACGTTCCGACGTCGATGCCAAGGATCGCCTTGCGGTCTGTCGCCATCGCCATCATTCCGTTTCCAGCAGATACTGATTCAATTTCGCCAAAAGGACCTCCTGGCGGCCGGATCGCGTCGCCGTCACGCGCTTATCCAGCACGTAAGACTCAAGGGTTTGCAAAGTCGCGCGCCCTTCCACAATGTCTTTCCCGATGCCGGCCCGATAGCTCTCGTATCGCTCCTCAATTTCCCGCTCGAACACGCGGTCTTGAAGCAGCTTAGCCGCCACCTTGAGCCCGCGCGCGAAGCTGTCCATTCCGGCGATGTGGCCATAGAACAGGTCGATGGGCGTCATCGACGCGCGGCGAACCTTGGCGTCGAAGTTGAGGCCGCCCGGCGCCAGTCCGCCGTTCAGGAGAACCTCATACATCGCGAGCGTCGTCTCGTACAGGTTGGTCGGAAACTCGTCCGTGTCCCAGCCGAGCAGCGGATCGCCCTGGTTCGCGTCGACGGATCCAAGCAGGCCGTGGATCCGGGCGAAGCGAAGCTCGTGCTGGAACGTGTGGCCCGCGAGCGTGGCGTGATTCGCCTCGATGTTGAACTTGAAGCGGTCCTTGAGCCCGTAATGATAGAGGAACGCGAGTCCAGACTGAACGTCGAAATCATACTGGTGCTTCGTGGGCTCCTTCGGCTTCGGCTCAATCAGGAATTGCCCGGTGAAGCCGATCTCGTCCGCGTAGTCCACCGCCATCCGCAAGAGGCGCGCGTAGTTGTCGAGCTCAAGCTTGAGATCCGTATTGAGGAGCGTCTCGTAGCCCTCGCGGCCGCCCCAGAACACGTAGTTTTCTGCCCCGAGCTCCTTCGCAATTTCCAGGCTCTTCTTCACCTGCGCGGCAGCGTACGCGAATACCTCCGCGTCCGGAGCCGTCGCGGCGCCATGCGCAAACCTCGGGTTCGAGAACAGGTTCTGCGTATTCCACAGGAGCTTGATGCCCGTCGACTGCATGTATTCCTTGATGAGCGCGACGATCTCGTCCAGATTGCGATTGGTTTCGCGCAGCGTGTCGCCCTCTGGCGCGATGTCGCGATCGTGAAAACAGAAGTACTCGACGCCGAGCTTGGTCATGAACTCGAACGCCGCCTCCACGCGGCGCTTGGCCAGATCCATCCCCGTCGCCCCGTCCCATGGCCGAATCATGTTCGGCAATCCGAACGGATCCGCGCCGGACAGCGTGAACGTGTGCCAGTAGGCCACCGAGAAGCGGAGATGTTCCTTCATCGGCTTGCCCAAGACCAGCTCATCGGGGTTGTAATGCTTGAAGGACAGCGGATTGTCAGAGCGCTTGCCTTCATATGCAACCCGCGTCACTTCCGGAAAATACGTCGTCAAAGCTATCACCTTCGCTCACATTTGTTTGACCAACAAACTTATTTTGATCCTAGCAAACCGCTTGCCGCTTTGCAAGGGGTTTCACTCATCGCTTGCATGAAAAGCTCCGCACACAGAAAAAGGCGCGGAAGCCCGCGCCTGTGATGTTTCGACTCCACTCAATGCCGCGACAACCTCGGCCGAACCTGCTTGAGGGGCAGGACGCTCGTCGCGTACTCCAATTGCAATTGTGCAGTCTCTCGCCCAAACGCGACGAACGGAACAGTGAAGGCCACCAATACGACCCCGATGCCCAAGAACACGACGTGATCGCCGCCCACTGACAACACGAACGGGATGAAGTAGGTGGTGACAATGCCGCTCATGCCGCGCGCGATCATCTCGGCCACATAGACGCCTCGTCCGCGCACCTCGGTCGGATACTGTTCGGCGACGGACAGCTTGGACACGGGGAAAATCCCCAGTCCGAAGAAAGCAGTAAGGAACCCGGCTACCAGCGTCGCGTCTCTCGTCTGCACCCACGCGAAAATCAGGCAGCCCGCCGTGGCCAGCGCAGCGTAGACGGCGAGCACCCGCTTTCGCCCGAATCGATCCGACAGGTACCCTTGACAGACAGAGCCGAAACCCGCGAGGAGCATCATGAGGCCGGTGTCCAGAATGGAATTGGACACGCCGAGCCCCCGCTTCGCCAAGAGTGCCGGTCCAAACACCTGCAGAATGTAGAACAGGATGAGGGCAGCCGTGAGATGCAGAATGACCACGGCACTGCGGGCCAAAAGTGGCGGCCGAAAGATGGCTCGAAGCGTGCGAAGCATGTCGTGTGGCGTCTCGTCCAGCGTCTCCGCAATCACTTCGTCATACAGCGATTCGTCGTGCGGCAAAGCGGCCTCCTGCTCCAAGGTCTCGACCAACTGAGCCACAGGAGCTTGTCGACCTCGATCCAACAAGAAGCGGGGCGATTCCGGAAGCCAAAGGGCGATTGGGATGAGCATCAGAAGTGGAACGCCGCCGAGAAGGAATGGGACACGCCACGCCACGTCCTGCGCGTAGAGATGAAGCGCCCAGACGGACACCAGACTGGGGACGACGTACGCGGCTGTCAGAATGCCGTTGGCATACCCCACGCTCACAGCACGCCGACGGTGATTGGTGAATTCGGACAGGATGAGATACGGCATGGGCAACACAGCGCCCTCGCCGATGCCCGCCACCAGCCGCACGAGAAAGAGATCCGCCACATTCCGCGTGAGTGCGCCGAGCATCGTGACCACCGAAAACCACGCGATGCCCATCAGGATGACGCGCCGCCTTCCAAATCGATCCGCCATCATGCCCGCAGGGATCATGCCAATCACGATGCCAATCGTGGAGGCGATGGCCAAAAGCCCGGTCTGCCACGTGGTGAGATGCCACGCCTTCTCGAGCGTCGTCAGCACAGGCCCCACGATGCCGATGTCAAACGCCTCCGCAAGCCAAACGAGCGAGAGAAGCGCGATGATTCCCACCACGCGCGGCGTGATCGGCAGACGATCCAGCCTGGTCAGGAGATTTACGTCACGAAAGTTTGCCATGCTTGTCCCTCCTCGGCACTGCCGTCGTCAGAACCGGTGGACCGTGACTTCGCTGCGCACCAAAAAGCGCAGATTGATGCCCGACTGACCCACACCTTTCGAGATGTAGTAAGGCCCTGCCTCGGCGCGATGCATACCGGCATAAATGCCGCGTTTGGCCAGCGGACCCATCGGCTTCAGATAGTAAAAGAACGGAAGTTGGAACTGCTTGCCGTGCAGATGCCCGGCCATCAGGGCGTCAAAGCGCTGCGTGGCCGTCAGGACAAAGGTCGGATCGTGCGTCATGACGATGACGGGCAGATTCGCCCTGACGTTTCGGTACGCCTTGCACTCATCGCTCTTTTTCGTCTGAAAGTCGTCGATGCCGACCAGATTGAATCCATCGAGCACAACCGATTCGTTGCGCAGCACCGTCACGCCGTGCGCCTGAAGACAATCGGTCAGCGCGCCAATCCGGCCGCGGAGCTTGTAGTCGTGGTTGCCGAGCACAGCGTACATCGGCACTCCCGTCGTCTGCAGGGCGCCGAGATACGGCACGAGACGCCCGATGGCCCGTTGCGAATCCACATAATCCCCAGTGAGGCAGATGTAATCTGGCCGCTCCGAGCGGCAGACGGTGAGAAGCTGCTCCGGAGAGACGCGATTTCGCTCCACGTGAAGATCACTTACCTGAAGAATGGTGCGCTGCAGCCCGAGCTGCCAATTCACCCGCTCCACCTTGAGCCACCGCGTGGGAAGCACGGTGGTCGCATACCCGAACCCGCCAACAGCCACAACAAAAGCGGCCGCCCACGTCCACATCGGAAGCGTCCCTCCAGCACGAGGAAAAGTCTGTCTTCGCACAGTGTATACGCCTCCGATGCCAGGCGCCACTCGCGCGCCGACGAGTAGCCCGTTTCACCGAATTCGACGCGCATTGCCGCTCCACCTCTTATTCATCTCAAAGAAAGTTCAAAACCAGCTTGAATTCTGTGCGATACGGCTAGCTTGGAGGGCATACACAGCAAAAGGCCGCCGACGTCAAGTCGAGCGGCCTTCGTGGAATGCGGCTGACAGGAATCGAACCTGTGACCCCTACCGTGTCAAGGTAGTGCTCTCCCTCTGAGCTACAACCGCAAGAAGCCCCCTCATTGTAACAACCCCCGAATTGGAGTGTCAATCCGCGAGCGAGTTGATCGCATTTGCTCGATTCTCGTATGCTATCGAGGCGACTTGGCGCGACGATAGGCAACGCGCCGCACGGAATTTCTGGGAAGGAGAATGTTTGTGGCACCGCACCTCAAGTTGTCTTCGTACGCTGATGTGGAACAGGCGATGCTCGACCTCGTGGAGCAGCATTTCTTTCAAGGGCGCTTTCTGCAGACCCTCTGCAGCGGCGGATACAGTGAAGCCCAAATTCGATACTTCGCGCTCCAATACGGATATTACAGCCGCCATTTCCCGCGCGTACTGGGCGCTGCCATCGCGGCCATGCCGCCGATCGACGCGTGGTGGGTCCCCATCGCGGACAACCTGTGGGACGAGGCCGGGCGTGGTCAGCCGGGCCGAGCACACGAGAAGCTTTACCTCACCTTTCTTCGCTCGGTTGCACCGGACGCCCAGTTGGACCATCACGGCATCCCGGACGTGCCCATGTCAAAAGCCGTGGAAACTGCCGTTGATACGTTCATTCAGTTCTTCCGGCAGGCTTCACCGCTGCAGGCCATGGCCGCGGTGGGGCTCGGCTCCGAGTTGTTCGCGGGCCAGGTGATGGCTCGCATCGGCGAAGGCTTTCGCCATCCCCACTACCAGCGCAGCGGACCCGTGAACACCTTGTTCTGGGAGGTTCACGCGGACGAGCACGAGCCGCGACATTATCAGCTGTGCAAACAAATTCTAGAGACCTACACATCTCCGGGCGATCTCGAAGATATGTACGAGACAGGCCAATACATTGCGCTCTCCGAGGCCAGAATGTACGAAGAACTGCACGAAGACATGATGGCGCTCTGAAGAATGTTAAGGGCATGGAACCCCGCTCACGGATTCCATGCCCTTGGTGATCACGCTGTCGAATCGACCGACGTCACCGGAAGGTCCGCCAACCGCCCCCAAAGCTCCGGCGCAAACTTCGCAAGGTTCACGGGGCGCAGCGTGTCTCGATCGACAAACGCGTGCCGCGTCTCACCTTGCGCACACAGGTCGCCACACCCATCTGTGACCTCGTACCGGAAGGTAAGCCTCGTTCGGCTTATTTCCACCAGCCTCGCGGTCACGTGCGCCGTATCTTCAGCGCGCAACGCCTTTTGATAGTGGCACGCGACATCGGTCACCACGACGGTGACGCCGCGATCGTGAAAGTCGGCCATGTAGCGAATGCCATTTTCCTTCAGAAAATGCATGCGAGCGATGGAGAACCAGTCGATGTACGACGGATGATACACGATCCCGGCCGGATCGCACTCTCCCCAGCGAACTTCAAGCGTGGTGACGACGCGCTCTGGCATTTGACATTCCTCCAGGCTATCGGTGCCCTTCGATTCTACCAGACGCGCGCCGCGGGCTCCACGTCAGGATTCCGGGGGCCGCGCGAACCCGTCGGACGCCTGTTGCGGCGACTGAACAGGATGCGAGATTTCGTCCCCTGCGGCAGTCCCAGAAGCTCCCGCCTCGGAGACAGTTGTGGAAGTGCCTGAACTCCCGCCGGATGCGCTGCCGCTCGACGATGACGTCGATTTGCTGTGCGTCATAAAGATGGCGATCACGGTGATGACCGATGCCACCGCGTTGGCGATGGCGTTGATCTCAGGGTCGCTGATAAAAGGAAGGCCGAGAGCGTCCGTGATGAGCTTGGCCGACGCCAGTAGACCGATGATCAGGGTGGTGAGCCGCTTCGTCTGAGCCAATTGGACCAAGGTGTTCCATAGCTTCATCCCGTATCACCTCCTTCGCCATGTTCTCGTGTATGTCACATGCGCGTTCACGGTGCAGGCGTTGACACGAGGCGAAGGCACATCTGCAGGCCGCTCCCTTTTTGAAAGAGGCTTACGCATCTTCTATAATGAGGTCGCACCGAAAGACATACGAGACACACCTAGGAGGGAATCAGGCATGGCACAATCGCTCAGGGGATGGACTGCCATCGTCACGGGCGCTGGCAAAGGAATCGGCAAGGCCATCGCGGAACACTTGGCGAAGGAAGGCGTGAGCCTCGGGCTCATCGCTCGCACGGAAAGCGATTTGGATCGTGTCGCGGACAGCATCCGCAACACGTACGGGGTCTCGGTCTACACGCAGGCGGCAGACATTGCCGATCGGCCGTCCATTGAATCGGCCGTCCAACACCTGCAGAACCAACTGGGCCAAGTCGATGTTCTCATCAACAATGCGGGCATCGCAAGCTTCGGCACCGTCGTGGACATGCCCGTGGAAGAATGGGAGCGCATCGTCCGCGTCAACCTTCTTGGCACGTATTACGCGACGCACGCCATTTTGCCGCATATGATACAGCGCAATCGTGGCCACATCGTCAACGTCAGCTCGACGGCGGGCGAGAAGGGCTCCGCCACGACATCGGCGTATTCCGCATCAAAGTTCGGCCTGCTCGGCTTCACGGAATCGCTCATGTATGAGGTACGCAAGCACAACATCCGCGTCATGGCCCTGTTGCCGAGCACGGTGAACACAGAGCTCGCCAGAAACGTTGGGCTCAAGTTGGGAGACGAAGACCATCAGATGCAGCCGGAAGATGTGGCCGAACTCGTGGTCGACGCACTCCGTTTGCCGAACCGCGTGCTTCTGAAGTCTGCCACGCTCATCATGACCAACCCGCAGTAAGTTCGAAGACAGAACCCCCGCCCGGACGAAGTCTTTGGGCGGGGGTTCTGTCTTCCGTCACCTAACCACGCGATGTACCGCTGTCGCTTGTGGGCTGATGCTGGCTCCCTCCGATCGCGTTACCCGTCTCCCCATTGTCGCTTCCCAGCATGCGGTTGCCGAGATCGGTCCGGTTCGAACCGGATGCGACCGCGGAGCCATTCACCGACTGGTTGGCGCTCTCCCCGAGGAAGTTCCCACCGTGCTCACTGATGGTATCGCAGCCTGTGAGAACGACGACTGCCAACATGGACACCGCCGTGACGCCAAAGCGCACCCCATCACGCTCCTTTGAGTTTTGGCGAGATCGTGGTTATACTTGCCACGGACCGCGCAGTACATGCGAACTCATCCATCTATGGAACAGGGGGTCATTCCGTTGAACGCTTTCCTGCGAAAGCTTCCATTGTCCGTGCAACACGTGTTTGCCATGTTTGGCGCGACGGTGCTCGTGCCGATTCTGACGGGGTTGAGCCCTGGGGCCACACTCGTGGCGAGCGGCTTGGGCACGCTGCTGTTCCACGCCATCACGCGCGGCAAAGTTCCTGCATACCTGGGGTCTTCCTTCGCCTTCATCGCGCCGCTCACGCTGTACGTCACGCGTCATCACGCGCCCGGACAAGCGGTCACGGGACTCGTGAGCGTGTCCGTGGTATACTTCCTCTTTGCCCTCATCGTTCGCATCGTTGGGTTCGATCGCGTCCGGCGCGCCATCCCCTCGGTGGTGGTGGGGCCCGTCGTGTCGATCATCGGCCTGTCCCTGGCCACCACAGCGGTCACGGTGGATGCGTCGACCCACTGGGACGTGGCCATCGTGACCTTGGCCGCTGCCGTCGCGTGTGCAATTGCAGGACCGCGCTCCCTGCGGATCATTCCCATCCTCGTCGGGATCGTCATCGGATACGTGTACGCCCTCGCCCGCGGCTTTGTCCACCTTGGACAAGCCGCCGCTCACACGATGTGGATTCAATTGCCGACCTTCCATGCGCCAGAGTGGAGTCTGGCTGCCATTGCGAGCATGGCGCCCATCGCGCTTGTGACCATGGTCGAGGACCTTGGACACATGTTCGTGTTGAACGAGATCATCGAACGTGACGTGACGCGCGATCCTGGGTTTGGGTCCATTCTTTTCGGCAACGGGCTCGCAACCCTCATTTCGGCGCTCCTCGGCGGCCCTGCGGAAACCACGTACGCCGAGAATCTCGGCGTACTCGCGATGACGCGCAACTTCTCAAGCCGGATTATCCAAGGAGCAGCCGTGATCGCCATCCTTCTCGGGCTTATCGGAAAGGTGAGTGCGGTGATTCAATCCATCCCGCCGGCCGTCGTGGGTGGCGTCGGAATCCTCTTGTACGGCATGATTGCCGCGATGGGCATCCGACACATGATTGAGGCCAAGGTGGACTTGACGAAGACGAAAAATCTCATCGTGGTTGCGGTGATTTTCATCATCGGAATTGGCGCGCCCCAAAACGGAATCGCCATCGCAACCGTTGCGGGTCTCCTCATCTATTGGCTGCTGCCCGACCGCACCACCTCTTGAAACAGAAAAAACCGCCGTATCGCCACGGCGGCCCACAATGAAACCCAGGGGGAATGGAAGGGTTCAAAATGTATCATACGCAATTTTGCTTGAAAGTCCATTGAAATTTTTTGACGTGACACAGCAGAGCAAGACAAGCGCGTGAGGTTCCTGAAGAAAAAAAGTGCCACCGCCTGCGCGGTGGTGAAGAATGTTCAGGGGGTTTCAGGGGGGTTCCGCAGTTCTAACGATACCAGGCTCAGCTTGAAGAAGCCTCGAAAACCGGCGCTTGCAGACCACCGAAAATCCCATGCCAGATGACGGGTGGCCTGCTCCCCAACACCATGCGCATACCGAGCGCATATGTTGAAGCAAAGTTTTGCATCAAGGAAACTAAGTGTCTCCTGGGAAAGTTGTAAGGGTATCAATGCGGGGAGGTCCCAGCGATGAAATGGATCTTGGGCGCAGCTGCCGTCGGTGCCTTACTCGCTACCCGCTCCGCCGTCTTGCACGGCAACGGGCCGCGAGCCCACGAACGCGGCCGTCACGAACGCCTACGGCACAAGAGCCGATGAAACATACGAAAGGCCTGCTTCCAAGCATCTCAAGCTGGGAAGCAGGCCTATCGACTGTGTGGTGACATGAGCGCTCCGCTCCTTTGCCGCATGTGCAACGCGCGCTTCAGAAACTGCCTTTGGCCAAACCAATCACCACAAGCACCAGCATGATGGCGATGTAGACACGCAGCCCCCAAAAGACCGCCTTGACCCATCCCTTCACCTGAGCGCGCGGCAGCGGTTCCGATGGCGAGATTGGCGCGCCAGATGTGAGGTTGACAACGACACCGTGCTTCCGCTTCATCGCTCATCCCTCCTTGCTCAGAACAGATTCGGAAAGATCACCGTGAGCCCATACAAGCCGTTCAGCACCACCAAGAGGCCGATGATTGCGAAGCCAGATACGTTCTGCCATGTGCGATTGACGTGATCGCCCATCACTTCGCGGTCATTGAGCAGAAGCATCAGGAACATCAGGGCCGCAGGCATAAAGATGGACGCGATGACCTGCACAATCATGTTCAAGAAGCCGAGCGGGGCGTGCGGAATCAGCACGATGCCCGCCGCAATCACAGCGCTCGCGATACCGGGAACATAAAACTTCCAGGCCAGTCTCGCCGGCATGTTGATGCTCTTGGGCCAGTGGAAGGCTTCACCCATGGCCCACGATGTGCTTGCCGTGAGCGCAATGGCCGCGATGAGACCTGCTTCGACGAGTCCGAGAGCAAACAGGCGCTCGCCGATCGGCCCGATTTTCGCGCCCAGCAGGGTCAGAATCCCTGTGATATCCAGATTCACGCCATGAGAGCCATGCATGACCGTGCCCGTGAGAACGATGATAGCACAGGCCACCACGATCATCGCCAACGTACCAAGCGCCGTATCCAACTGGCCGTGACGGATGTCCCGCTCGGTCAAGCCCTTGTCCACGACGGACGACTGTTGGAAGAACAACATCCAAGGTGCAATGGTCGTTCCAAAGTTCGCAAGTACGATGAACAAGAACGATGCGGTGAAGCCTCCGGGAACCTTCCAGTTCACAAACGCATCGGCCACGGCCGACCAATGCGGCTTCGCCATGAACATCAGCGGAATGAAGATGAGGTTCCCAGCTGCAATCCACAGCGCGATGCGCTCCCACGTGTAGTACCGCAGCACCAGCAGCGCGAAGACGTCAACGGCCAGCGCGATGGGCTCGCTGATCCACCCCGGTACGCCAAACACGCCCATCCCGATTTTGATACCGATGAATTCGGTCACGAGCGTGAGCACGTTCGCCACGACGAGATCGACCAGCGAGAACCAGCCCCAAAACGCGCCATACCTGCCCCAGATCATCTCGGCATGACCACGTCGCGTCACGGCGCCCAGTCGAACCGTCATTTCTTGAACGACATAGGCGATGAAGCCGGCGATGATGAGCGAGGGAATGAAAAATCCGATTCCGTACGTAGCCCCGGTCTGTGCATACGTAATGACGCCGCCCGCGTCGTTGTCGGCAATCATTGTCAAGACGCCGGGGCCAATCAGAACCAAAAGGAGGCGAAGCCGAGCCCAGACGCCCCGCTTGTTGTATAGGCGGGCCACACGGGCCATATCCTTAGCGCGAAGCTCGCGCTCCAGTTCATGCAGATTCTTGGTTGCGTACACGTTGGCGTTGCGAGCCATGATCATCACCCCTGGACGGGCGATGGGCAGGAAGTCCCCACGCCCCAAGATATTGAAGTCGATAGAAACCCGTACGACTGCCCGTTTCCTGCGGAATCATCGCACACATGGAGCGACTACTCGACGGACTGTCCATACCCATCACCTCCCCACGGTTAACATCACGGCTTCAACAAAATGCCCCCTGGCTCACCAGGGGGCATGGGCACAACCCTATGCTCATCCCCCTAGTTGAGCTTTGGCACTATACGACGTAGGGATGTCCCAGCCACGTTAGGTAAAGCCTTAAGCCGGCCATACCTGTTCTACCCATTGGCGTGTCTCCACGTTTCCGGGCAGTGGCTTATGTTCGTATAGTAGCCTCGCCTAACGAGGAACGCATTTTCACTCGTATCGTATGCTGCTCGCGCGAAGCGGTTCATCGTACAAATGCCCGCTTCCTCAGTTCCTATGTCTTTGTACCACTCACCACGGCAACTGTCAAGAGCGTCGAGAGACAAGAAAACGTTCTATGCTCAAGTGGCCGAAACATGCCATACCAGCCGGACGAAATCGACGGAGGTTCTCGGGCGGGATCACCACGGAACGAAGGTCTGCACGAGTGTCGCGAGCGTCAATGCAACGAGCAGCGCCACCATGGACCATCCCCAAATTCTCCCCCACAGCCTCGTTCGGTATGGCCCCATGAGCCTCTTGTCGCTCGTCATGAGAACGAGAAAGATGAGGAGAGGCGTCATCAGAACTCCTCCGATGACTTGCGTAACGATGGAAATCCAATTGAGCGGCAGGTGCGGAATCAATATCGCCAGCGCCGCGATCACCAGACTCCCGGCATAGATGGCATAGAATCTGGGCGCTTGCCGTACCCTGTCATTGAGGCTCTTGGACCAGCCAAACAGTTCCGCAATGCTCCAGGATGACGATAGCGAAACCGTGATGGAAGCCAGGAAGCCCGCGTCAAACAGGCCAATGCCAAACAGGAAGGCGCCCACCCGTCCCACCGTGTGCTGCAAACCGCGGACGATGTCCGAAGGGCCAAGGCTGCTCACATCGTGAATGTGGCCATACAAAGATGCACCACATACAATGATTGCCGCCGCGATGACCACCTGAACCAGACAGCCGAACGCCGTATCGATCCGACCAAGCCGCAACTCGCGTGCACTGACGCCCTTGTCGATCGCGCCACTCCCCTGGAAGAAAATCATCCAAGGTGCGATTGCATTTCCGACGGTCGCGATGGCAAACCAAATGACGTCTCCTCTGAGTGATGTCGGGACATTCCACGTGGTAAATGCCTGCCCGAGAGCTTGCAAACTTGGATGCGTCATGAAGGCGACCACTAAGAACACGATGTTCAGCGCCCCGATAATGAGCGCGATGCGTTCCTTGGTAAAGTAGCCGGTGAAAACGACAAACGTGAGCACAAACAGCAAGCACAGGATGTCAGCGATCCACATGGGAATTCCTATCATCACAAGCCCCTCGGTCATGCCAATGAATTCGGTGATGAGGGTCAACAAGTTTTCGAAGGCGAGGGTCGCCACGTGATACACGCCCCAGAACCTTCCGTATCGCTGATGCGCAAGCCGGGAAAATCCCTGTTGTGTGACGGCGCTCAGGCGCATGCTCATTTCTTGAACCGTGAACGTGAGCACAGCAAGGCACAGGACCAGTGGCACAAAGAATCCGACACCAAACTGAACACCCGTTGCCGTGTACGAAATGACACCACCCGCGTCATTATCGGCCAGAGCCGCGAGAAAGCCAGGCCCCAACAGCACCCAGAACGTCCACAAGTATCGACGCAGTCCTCGTTTTGAACTCGCCGACGCCACATGCTGGTGTTTCGCGTCACTCCCCGATCTCGCCTCTGCGCGAGAAGTTGCAGAGCTCATATCCATGATGGTCAACCCCCGTTCGTGGCCCCGCATACACTGCATCAAAAGGGTTCATCGAAATGCTCGCCGACGTATCGTATGCACAGCAGCAACAGCGCGTGCCGCGATCCGTTGCGAATTTCGAAACAGGTGAAACATCACGGCCGCACCGTTCGATACGCGCGGGAAGGTGAGACAGGTGGGGCAGTTAGAAGAAACCGTGAAGTCTCTGCTGAAACTCCGCTCTATGTCGATGCGTCAACTCGCCGCGGTCACTGGCATCAGCGTCAGCACCATTTCGAAGATGATTGCGGGAAAACAGCGGGTGAATGTGGATTATCTGCGGCGCATCGCGGACGCTCTGGGGGTCTCGCCCATCACCTTGGCGGAAGCCGCTGGTCTGCCAATGACCCCTGAGCCGCTGGCCATTCCCGAAGGTGAGGCGAGGCAGACGGCGATGAACACATTCTTCGAGTATCTTGGGCTGGCGCACTGGGATGTGTTGCGTGAAGAGATCGAGCGCGAACTGGAGAAATATGAGGCATACGCACAAACCGACGAGGGTCGACAACTGATTGCGGAAAAATACCACGTAAAACGGGGGCAAATTCAGGGGATTGGAGATTTCCTGCGCGATCTCGACGACATCTACGACCTGTTTTCTCACCCCGAAACACCCGAAGATGAACGGCGAATTCTGGCGAGCGGCATCCTGTACTTTCTTCTCGCCACGGACGCGATTCCGGATTATTTGTTTCCTGCAGGGTATTTGGATGACGCGATCGCCATGCAAATGGTGCGAGAGCGGCTGGAGCGCCGTCGCAAGGAACGCGAAGACCCAGGTACGGCGGGGGACGCGGCATTTTAGGCGATGATCGAAAGAGTTTTGAAAGAAATTAGCGCTTTGAAAGAAATCAACGCGGGTTCCCGGAATACCCGGAAACCCGCGCTGCATAAGAGATGCCGGGAGCGGGACTCGAACCCGCACGGGGATACCCCCAGCAGATTTTAAGTCTGCTGCGTCTGCCTGTTCCGCCATCCCGACGCATGCAGAATGCGTATCCATTATCCGACGCTCGGCCAAAATGCGCAAGCCCGTTTCGGCTCACATGATCCTTTGAACGCACATGGTCACCGTGCGCGTTTGCACAGCAAAAGCCCTCCCCTACCTGTGGATCACCGATATCACATGCCCTCAACTTCTGAAAGGCGAGTCGCGATGCGTCTGAGAACCGGATGGTCCTCGTTGTTTTTCAAACATCGCCTGAAGGCGTTCCGCGTGAAGCAGAAGTTCGTCCACCGCCTCCAACTCCTGCTCGCTCTGTTCCCGCAGCACCCTCAGCACATCCTGCATTTGAGCTACGGTCTGCTGCACTTTCGCCAACACATTGGACATCCAACGCGACGACTCGGCCATCCGCTCAGACCAGGTCCACAGCTCTCGAGCGACCGAGGCGAGCATGTCGTCGTCAAGATGATGACGGCTAATTTCCACACTCACCGCGACCGCCATTTTCCGCAGAGCGCTCGATGCGCTGGAAACGGTTTGGCCACCTTCTCGCACGGAGACAGCGAGAGGAGCGAGCCTTTCCCACACGGACCAGAGGTCTTGCAGGGTGGCCTCCACCTCGCGGCGGCACTCGAACACAGGTTCAAGAACCGTCAACAAGTCCCACACGGCTTCGTCAAATGCTCGACGGTCTGCGGAAGGTTCCATGCCCATCCCGCTCCTTGGGCCGACGTGTCTTCTTGTTCTGAATTCTCCACTTTTTAATCAGTTCCTTCTTCCCGCGAGCCGTCGCTTACGTCCCGTTCCTTCTGCTCGTGCTGCTCTGAAATGGCCGCATCCAAGCGCTTGATCAGCCGCTCAAGCTGCAGCAGCTTCCCCTCAATGCGGTGAAGGTGGCTCTGCATATCGTCGATTTCCTGTTCAGCCTTGTAGTTAATCGCGAAGTCGATGATGGCTTCATGCTTGTCTCGCGCAGCCTGACGGTTCTGACTCATCATGATGATGGGCGCCTGAAAGGCGGCGAGAAACGATAGGCACAAGTTCAAGAGAATAAACGGCGGCGGATCGAAGTGAAGTGATCTCGTGCCCGGTACGGCATTCCACACCATCCATGCAACAAGTAGCGTCGCGAACATGATGATGAAAGCCCAACTGCCTCCGAACGCCGCCATCCGATCCGCCAGCTTGTCCGACCACTTGGTCTTGCGCTGATACTCCTCATCCAACATGGAGAGGATGTGCTCTTCATATAGATTGACCAATCGAGCGATCCGCTTTGCGTCACCTTCGTTAATCGGAATATCAAACCCCTCGAGATTGGTCGTATCCTCGTCGTCCGATCCCGAGTACACGTAATAGTACCGCTTGGCCATGCGCCTCACCTCCATCTTTGCGACCGCACCTTGCGGCGCCATGGAGCATAAAGTGTCCGCTTGCCCTCCATATATTGATCAAGCGTCTTGCGATGCAACTGTCGGACCCACCGCTCTTTCTCAGACTCCCAGTACTGCAACACATCTTGCTGGCTCTGCAGCCGCTGTGTCCACGCAATGGCACTTCGACTATAACGATTTCCTGATTTCACGATCTGCAAATGGACCGCGGGCCAAGCTTCGTCCGCCGAGCGCATCCAAAGCAGGCGACCCTTCACGCCGGCGGTGCCGCAGAACTGGTATCCGAAATTCTCCAAATCATGCCACTCCTCATGGTGCAAGGCAGACCGCCGCAACAATACCAAGATGTCAATCGCATCGTTGGCGATCGCGCCCTCGATGGTGGTTGTGCCGATGTGTCGGATCGAACAGTACACCCGCCGGTGAAACACTCTCGAAATTTGCTCTCGTTCGCGTTCAAATGCCAGAAGGTGGCGCGTACTGACTTCCGTGAGCGAAACGGGTACGCGACATGCGCGGGGCGGGCGAAAGCCGAATTGTCTGCGAATGAGCGCGAGTCCTATCCAGCACAGCAATGCGACGAACGATGCCACCGTCAGCACGCCGGCGATGAAGGTGTTCTGGGTAGACAGCCACGTCACCCAAGCATCGTATAGCGTATGCACGGCCATCACGAGCAGGATGCGCCCGGTGAGGATGGCCATGATCGCCAGAACGAGGCCCAAGCAGCTGAACATATACCACGCTTGCAGGCGCTCATGAGCGAATTCCAGGATATGCCCGCTGCCAAAGGCCAGAGCGCTGAGCAGAATGGCCACAAACAGCGTCCCGAGCCGCACGGCTGGCACGTTCCACCAACGCCGCAGGATCATGCGGAGAATGGCGATCACGGCAATCACGCAGCTCCAACGCCACATCTCTTCAAGACCAGCCACCACGCTCACGGCGTAGTCAACCCATGTCACATGCGACGCCACGTTGGTCTGGTTGAAACGCAGGGCCACGCTCGCCGCATCCGCAGTCAATTCTAAACAGCCCATGAATGCAAAAGGAGTCCAAACGTACAAGTAGCATCGCGTGGCCATACGTGCAAGAGGACGCCGCATGAGGATGCGGGAGCGCAGAGGATCCCACGTGTGAAACAGCGCACGGCGAAGGGAGGGCAATAGCACCAACAAACTCAAGGCGCTGAGCCCGAGATATGTCTCGGCAATCCACAGCACCTGTCCTCCGTCAAACAGATTGGCGAACGTCGAGAATGCGGCAAAAACCAGTGCATATCCCACCTGCCACGCGCGCATCTCCGCGACCAAACGTTCGCACAGCTCGTATAGGCGAGTCACCCAGTCAGCCTCCACCCTCCCTCGCAGCGCGAGGGAGGTTTAGCCAGTCTCTGGTCTACATTATACAGGAGCCCTCATGCACATGTCGCCTATCGTCTCATGGGTCCAAGCGCCGTCTTGGTTTAAAGGTCTCGCAGCAGGTCTCACTGGACGATCGAGCTTGGCTCAACCGCTCGGCGACGGCAAAATCCTGGCCGAATTCTTCTCGAAACGACGATTTTTCAGCTTGCCCCACAGAAACCATGATGGATGGAGCCGCGCACTCGTCGCCTTCGTGCCAAAACAGGCAGTTTGACACGGTGCATTTCACATCGATCTTCATGTTTCATCCCTCCCAGTGGATTTCACACGTAGTCTGGGGCGTCTGGCCGGGGTATCATCCGAAAAGTGATTTACAGGCGTTCCACTTCAACGCCTTCGCCGCGAAAATGAGGCGTTCAAAACTTTTCGGATCAGGACGCTTGACATGCCGACTGCAGGGTGTATAATAGCCTCAACACCGAACTCCATACGATGGAAGTCTGGATCTTTGAAGCCGATCGTGCGGCCTCAACGGGTCGAGCGGTTGGTTTTTTCGTTCAGCGTCAACGCACGGGAGTTCGGAATCTAAAGCAAGTGCTTCTGGTAAGCACCATGGAGGAATTTCGGATGTACGAAGGTACAGTCAAGTGGTTCAATTCGGAGAAGGGCTACGGTTTCATTCAGGTGGAGAACGGGGACGACGTGTTCGTTCACTACAGCGCCATCCAAGGCCATGGCTTTAAGACGCTGGACGAAGGGCAACGCGTGACGTTCGACATCGTTGAGGGGCCCAAGGGTCCTCAGGCAGCGAATGTCGTGAAATATTAATCAACGGCTCAAAAGCCCATGTTGCGACATGGGCTTTTTTTATGTCATCATTTTGGCATCGGACAGGAGACTCGCCCCGATGCGAGAAGTGAGGAGAATGAGCCGATGATCACGATGTTGCTCGGCATTGTGGCCGGCATGATCGGCGTGTTAGAAACACTGCTCGATGTGGTCTCTCAGCAAGGTTACACACCCAGCGCCGATTGGCATGCGTACGGCGCCATCGCGGTATCTGCGGTCGGCATCGTGATTTCGCTGTTTGCCAGGCGTCACCCGAAAAGCGCAGGCGCCCTGCTTTACGCGTGCGGCGTGCTCGGGTTTCTCTTTGCGAAGTGGTCGTATATTCCTCCCGGGATTGTGTTCTTCATCGCAGCGACCATTGCGGTCTTTTTCGACATGCGCGAGCAAGCGTCCTAAAGCACTGCGCTCAGATACAAACAGGCGGCTGCACCCAGCCGCCTGTTCTCATTACCAGCCCCAAGACAGTTGAACCGCGATGCTCGTGCCGTTTCCCATCGGAATGTCGATGGACCAACGATGGTGCCCCTGCGGCCACACGAACTGAGTCCACCCAGATGAATCGCCCGGAATCGAAATCGACCAGGTGGTCTGGCTGGGCAAACCGCCGCCCCCACTCCCCACGCTCCAATTCTGCCCGGCTGGGAACGGGAATCCCGATGCCCCGGGAAATGGCGTGGACGTGCCCGTCGAAGTCGTCCAGCCACCGCTCGCACCGGGCCAAGTCTGGGATGACGCTTCGGCATAAGTTGTGGTCGTAAAGGATTCGCCGTCCGACCCGATGGACGATGGCGCGATGCGAATATCCCCATTGACGTCCACCATGGCAACCGGCTGAACCTCATTCGAAGACGCGTTCAGAGGCTGCCCATTCACTGTCGCGTTTGTGAACTGCACCGCACTGGAATCGGCGAGCGGGTACAACCCTCCCCGCATGGTGGAAGGATCTTCGCTGATCCATTCAGCCGAAGTGCCGATGTTTTCCGCGTACACGTTGGATAGATTCACCGAGATGCTCTTGGAAAGCGTTTGGCCTGATGGCGTCAACGCTTGCAAGCTCAACACCCAGGTGGAGCCGCTTTCCGCTCGAATGGACGCGGAGATTTGGGACCCGGTCGGCACGGTCATCACCGTATTTGCAGCAGCAGGTAGCTTCTCCCAGAAGACTTGCACCTGCGTCTGACCATTTTCGATCTGTTCCAACGTCCCAATCTGCAACAAATCCTGCGTCTGCACACCTCCGAGGCCAATCCACTGTGCGGCCATCGCGCCGTCGCGGCCTGTGAGGCTCGGGACCGTCCAGCTTCCCGTCACGCTCGTGTATGGCTGCGATCCGGCCGGCGTGTCAATGTAACCACCCCAGTTTTCCGAGGTCTGCGTGCCCGTCGGCAAAGTCGTCTCCGTCGCGAGCACCACGTCCCCAGACTGTGCAGTTGCGCCGTGGACCACATGGGCGTGCGTCCAAGCCGCGCCGACGCCCCCGAAAATCACGAGGGCCCCCATCCACCGCCACCGGCGCGGCCTCCGAGAAGCGCCTTTCTTTGCCCCCATGGTTCACATCTCCCTCGAAACATTGTCATCAGTTCGTTGGTTCCTTCAGCTTCAGTCTAAACCGTCTTCCTTGAAAATTGCTAGAACCAAGAGTCATTCGAGGCTCCGGCGAACGTTATGTGCATAACGTAGAAGGATTCTAACCGTTTTTGTTGAAAACGTTTTAATCGTGATGACCATGAGAGGAGGATCCGAAGCACATGAAATACCGTCAATTGTCCAATGGCATTCGAATCTCTGAGATCACGTTCGGCTGCTGGGAACTGGGTGGTGGTCAGTGGGAGAAAAAGGATGATGAGGTCAACATTCAAGCTCTGCAGCGCGCGTTTGAGCTCGGCATCCAGTCGTTCGACACAGCAGAAGGATATGGGCAGGGACACTCTGAAGAACTGGTGGGACTGGCGCTCGAAGGGGTGCGAAAGGAGTGCGTGATCGCTACCAAGGTTTCTCCCAGCCACCTCCGTAGAGACGACATTCTCCGCGTCGCCGAACAAAGCCTCAAACGTTTGCGAACAGACTACATCGATATTTATTACGTTCATTGGCCGAATCACGACATTCCTCTGTCGGAAACCATGTCCACCTTCGCCGAGTTGCGAGACGAGGGCGTGATCCGCAGTGTCGCGGTGTCAAATTTCTCGCGCGACCTGCTCGAAGCTGCGATGAGCTACACCACCGTCGACTGCATTCAGCCAGAATACAGTCTCTTGGAGCGCCGCATCGAAGCCGACGTGCTCCCGTATTGTCTCGATCACGGCATTGGGGTGCTCACGTACTCGTCCGTGGCAAAGGGCATCCTGACGGGGGCTTATCATCTCGATGGCGTGGCGCTTTCGCCGAACGATTTTCGCCAGGGACGCCGCCTGTTCAAGCCTGAGCACCTCGAAGCAGAGACACCTCTTGTCTGTTGCGTCAAACGAATCGCGGATCGCCATGGGGTGAAGCCGGCCGAGGTGGCCATCGCGTGGATTCTTCAACAACCCGGCATCACGAGCGCAATCGTCGGGACGCAAAACATCGCACATCTCGAGGAAAACGTGCGAGCCGTCGACCTCGGCCTGAGCGAAGACGAGCTGCGCGAGCTGGACGACGTGAGTCGCAGCGTGTTGGCTCACATCGACGGACCGACCGAGAACTCACGCTAGGTGGCGGACCAGCCAAAGCCATCCATACATGCTCGCCAACACCGACAGGAGCGTGGGCCACGTGAACGCAAGTCCCGCCCGCATGAAGTCGGGCACGGTGACCCGTACACCGCGAGACTCCAGGACGTGTAGCCAGAGCAATGTGGCCAGCGAACCGATGGGCGTCATCTTCGGCCCGAGATCGCACCCGACCACGTTCGCGAGTGCAAGCGCCACCTGATCGGAAGTGGGTAAACCAGTGTGTTGGATGGCGAGCAGGCCGAGCATCACGCTGGGCAAATTGTTGGTCACACAGGACAAACAGGCCGACAGCACACCCATGGCCATCACGCCCCAGAAAAGTCCCGCGTGTACCGTGAACTGCACAAGGTGGGTCAGCCAATTAATTAGATGGGCGCGTTCCAGCCCGTACACCACCAGATACATGCCGACGGAGAACACGACGATCGACCACGGCGCTTCCCGCAGGACGCGCCGTGGGTTCGCCGTCCGCGTTCGCCAACCCGCGACGAGAAACGCAATCGCTACGGTGCCTTCGACGGCCGACACCGGCACGTGCGCAATTTCGCTTGCAACGTAGCCCAGCGTCATCACAGCTAGCATGCACCAGGAAAAGATAAACATAGACCGATCGCGGATCGCTGTGGAAGGGGCAGGCAGAACATCTGCATCGTACGTATCTGGGATTTGGCGGCGAAAATACAGATACGTGACAGCAAGACTCGCCCCGAACGACACCAGGTCCGGGACAACCATACGCAGCGCGTACCGCAAGAAGCCCAGGTGATAGTAATCGGCAGAGATAATATTGACGAGATTGCTGATGACAAGCGGGATGGACGTGGAGTCCGCGATGAAGCCTCCTGCGAGCAAAAACGGAACCATTTGCCGAGCGGAAAATTGCAATCTCTTCATTTTCTCCAGGACGATGGGCGTCAAAATCAGCGCGGCGCCGTCGTTCGAAAAGAATGCCGAAACCATGAATCCAAGTGCCAGAATCAAAACAAATGCGAGACGCCCCCGGCCCCCGGCCCTGTGCGCGATGGTCAAGGCGGCCCACTCGAAGAATCCCGAGGCGTCTAGCACGCTGGACACCACCAGAATGCCTACGAACGTGAGCGTGGCGTCCCAGACGATGTTCCACACGGTCCACACGTCGTGCAGCCCAACCACCCCAGCGGCCAGGGCCAAGAGCGCGCCAATAAGCGCGCTCCACCCGACAGGAAGGCCCCAGGGGCGCCACACCACCAGCACCAAGGTCAGGAGAAAAATCGCCAGTGCCATGACCACCACGTGTATCCATCAACTCCTTAGCGTGCGCCCTCGAGGCTTGGCGCATGACCATAGACCGGGACAGGCCCGCGTGTGGGTGCAGCCCAGCGACAAGCGTTTACAATCACCCGCTGAATGTTCGCATCGTGATAGGTCGGATAGGTCTCGTGGCCAGGTCGGAAGTAAAAGATTTTCCCACGGCCTCTCCGGTACGTAACGCCTGAGCGAAACACGTCTCCTCCCGAAAACCACGACAGGAACACGATCTCGTCAGGCACCGGAACGTCGAAGTGTTCACCGTACGTTTCCTCGCGAGGAAGTTCGAAATACGGCGGCAATCCATCGGCGATGGGATGCGTCGGATCGATGATGAACAGGCGCTCCTTCTCGTCTTCTTCGCGCCAGCGGAGGTCACAGGACGTGCCCATCAGTCCTCGGAACACCTTCGAAAAGTGCCCAGAGTGCAACACGACAAGTCCCATCCCGGCTTGCACGCGGCGGATCACGCGATCCACGACGGCGTCTTGCACCTCGTGATGCGCTACATGCCCCCACCACACGAGCACGTCGGTATCATTCAGCACATCCTCTGTCAGGCCGTGATCCGGCTCATCCAGCGTCGCGGTGCGAACTTGCATTCCGGCGTCGGATAGCGGTTTCGCAATGGCCGCGTGAATCCCATCCGGGTACACCTCGCGGACGACCTCATCTCTCTGCTCATGGCGGAACTCATTCCAGACGGTCACTCGAATCTCGTTCAATTTGGAAGCCCTCCCTTGAAGCATACCCTCCCCATGATACAAAAACCCGGATCTCCGGACAAAGCCACGAAGTCCCAGCAGCAACTGCGGCGAGCGAAAATAAAAAGGACAGCCGGCCCAAACCAGGCTGTCCCAAACGCTCGCACAGAGCGATCACTCGCTCGGCTTCGCCAATGAGGCGATGAGAAACACGATGCCAAACAGCAAACAAAGTACGCCCCACCAGAGATCGATGTTCGTGTGCAAGCTAGGCGTGTGCGGGTCGGCCACGGCGCCATACACGCCGAGCACGACGCCGTACACGATGAACAGGATGCCGATCATGAACCGTAGGTCCAAGAAGCGATTCATTTCATCATCATCTCCCCCGGGATGGATCACCAGAACGCGATATTCAGGCCCACCAGGATCACGAACACGATGGCCGCCAGGTAGCCCGGGCGCTTATACCACGGATAGCCGCTGTAGTCGGGGCGCTTGCTGAGACCATACACCAGGCCCTCCAGCTCTTCCGGGCGCTTGCTCTTGGTTACGAGGCTGACCAGCACTGTCACGGCCACCGTGATCACCCAAGCCCACCATGCACGCCAGAAGTTTCCTGCATCCGGACTCGAGAACATATGCGCTGGAAGGAAGAAGTACATGGCAAACGCACTGGCGATACCTGCGAGCAGTCCCCAGAAGCCGCCCCAGGGCGTGGCCTTTTTCCAGAACATCCCCAACAAGAACGTCGCGAACAGCGGCGCGTTGAAGAACGAGAACAGGGTCTGCATGTAGTCCATAACGCTCGGAAAACCGGCCGCAAAGTAGGCGGTGCCAATACTGATGATAACGCCAACAATGACGGCCCAGCGACCCATGTTCACATAGTGCTTGTCCGGCGCATCCTTCTTAATGTATGCCTGGTAAATGTCATACGTCCAAACCGTCGTAAACGCGGTGACGTTACCAGCCATTCCGCTCATAAAACTGGCCAACATCGCGGTCAGACCGAGGCCGAGCATGCCAGGCGGATAGTATTTGGCGATGAGCAACGGTAACGCCAGATTGTAGCTCATGTTTGGCGTGTGCCCGATCTTCGGGAACAGCGCAAGCGCGATCAACCCTGGAATGATGACGAGAATCGGCACGATCATCTTGAAAAAGGCTGCGTAAATCGGCGTCAATTGAGCCGCACGCAAGTCTTTTGCCGCGAGCGTTCGCTGAACGACCAGAAAGTCTGTCGTCCAGTACCCAAATGAGAGCACGAAGCCGAGGCCGAGCACCACACCGAGCCAGCCAATTCCCATCGGGTTGTGCGAAGGAGAACCGAGGTTTGCCCACAGATGCCCGAACCCTGCTGGCAGCCGGGACATCATTCCCTGCCATCCGCCCAGATTGTGCAATCCGATGAGCGGAATCGGCAGCAGACCAGCCCAGATTAAGAAGAACTGCACGACTTCGTTGAAGATGGAAGACGTCAGACCGCCCAAGCCCACGTAAATCAGGACCACAAGCGCCGACACGAGAACGCTGGTGTCAAAGGACCAACCAATCAGGATTTGGAAGATCAATGCCATGGAATACAGACTGATGCCCGAAGTCAAAACGGTCATCACGGCAAACGCGATGGCATTCAGCGCGCGAGTCGCCTCATTGTACCGGAGTTTCAAGAACTCAGGTACCGAGCGCACCTTCGAGACATAGTAAAACGGCATCATGTACAGGCCGAGAAACAGCATGGCCGGGATCGCGCCGATCCAGTAAAAGTGAGTCGTGAGCATGCCATATTCGGCGCCGCTCGCGGTCATGCCGAGAATCTCGAGCGCCCCGAGGTTGGCGGATAGAAACGCCAAACCGGTAATCCAGGCCGGGATGGAGCGGCCAGACAAAAAGAAATCCTCTCCAGTGCGAACGCGGTTACGAAGGACGAATCCGACGCCGAGGACAAAAGCGAAGTAGACCAGAATGATGATGTAGTCCACGGCGTTCGCATGAAATAGCGCGTGCACCCGATGCACCTCCTAAAACTGACTTTGTTCAGATAGCGATTTCAAGTCGCCTCCATGGACTCGTGACCACACCTCATCGTCGGGTCCACACATGTCAGTATGCGCCCGGCCATGGCAGCCCATGTGCGTGCTCATCGCTATCCTTGTGAACACCTCGACAGCGACATTGCCATCGCGCGACCGCCTCCGAATATAGCAATTTGAACAAAGAAAGACAAGCGACGACGCGACTTTGAACACGTTTGAAAGGACGTGACAAGTGGAGCCGCGGGCGCTGGGTCTCGATGAGGCAAACCAAGATAGTTAGTAGCGCAAATGAAAAGGGACCGGCGCTTTCACCCGGTCCCGCGTCTTGCAACTCACCCTTCAAGGCAATTGGTACCCCGCAGCGAGGTAAATTTCGTACCACTCCTGCCTTGTGAGCTGGATGTCTGCCGCTTGACACGACGCGCGCAGACGATCCACGTTCATGGTGCCGACAATGGGCTGCATCTTCGCCGGATGGCGGAGCAACCAAGCGATGGCAATGGTTACGTTCGACACGCCGTGGCGCAATGCCACCTCGTCCAGCTTCCGGTTCAACTCCGGAAACTTTGGATTGTCCAAAAAGACGCCTTCGAAGAAACCATGCAGAAACGGAGACCAAGGCTGAATCGTGATGTCGTGGATTCTGCAGTAGTCGAGCACACTTTCGTCGCGATCGACCGCCCATTCGTTTCCCATGTTGAGGTTCATGCCCTGCGCGATCATGGTGGCGTTCGTAATGCTGAGCTGCAATTGATTGGCCACAATAGGTTGATGGACAAACTTTTTCAGCAACTCAATTTGCATCGGTTTGTGATTGGAGACTCCGAAATAACGAACCTTGCCTGTCGTCTGCAGGATTTCGAACGCCTCCGCAACCTCCTCCGGCTCCACCAGCGCATCCGGCCGATGCAACAGGAGCACGTCAAGGTAATCCGTGCGCAGGCGGCGCAGGCTCCCGTCCACCGCCTCAAGAATGTGCTCCTTTGAAAAGTCGTACATCCCTTTGCGGATGCCACACTTCGATTGCAGAATGATGCGCTCGCGGACGTCGTCGTTCATGTGAATCGCCTCGGCGAATCTCGCTTCACATTCGCCGCCTCCATAGATGTCGGCGTGATCGAAAAAATTCGCGCCGAGTTCAAGCGCGGTCTGGATGTATCGCTCCGCTTCCGCTTGACTGAGGCCATTGATGCGCATGCAGCCGATACCGACGACCGGAACCTCCAGGTGAGTGCAACCAAGTGTCATGGTTCGCATCTAAACCATCCTCCTCTGTGTCCGTTCCTTCATCCGTCCTCGAGTTCATACACAGCGGGCAGGCCCTCCCGAAGGCCGCCCGCCCGACATCTAGCGCACTGAGCCCCCCGAATAGCTGAGTCTCCGGATGGCCTCGCCCGCTTGCCTCAGCTCAGGAATTGGATCTGCAAAATTGCACTCAATGGAGATGGGGCCCCGATAGTCCATGTCCCGCAGCGCCGCGAACCATTCTCGCACCGGCAGCGAGCCACTGCCCGGCCACCTCCGCTGCTCGTCCGCGACGTGCACGTAGCCGATGCAACCGCGAGCCTTGGCCAGCTCACTCACAGGCTCGCCATTTTGCACGAGATGATAGAAATCGACGAGCAGATCGACGCGATGGTGCGCGAGATCACGAATAAACGTCAGCGCTTCTTCCACCGTGTTCATGAGATTGGTCTCGGCGCGATTGAAAAATTCGAAATGCACCCACATCCCGTGCGCTGCGGCGAGATCGCCCGCCATCCGCACCACATGAGCCAGTTGCGCGCGCGCCTCGTCCGGCGGAAAACCGTCCGGCACACGGCGATTCTTGCCTGCCCCAAAGCCGACGTGTTGACCACCGAGATCGGCCATTCGCGCAAAGGCGATGGCCAAGTACCGCGCGATCTCGTCCATGTCCACGTTCGGGCCCACGATGGCCATGTCCGGCGGGAACAGGCGATTGAACGCGAGAAGCGGAACCTGGTTGCGCAGGAGTTCATCGCGCACGGCCTGCCATTCCGCGTCAGGCATCGACGGTTTCGTCACCTTCGCATTCAGTTCGGCATAGTCAAAACCGGCCTCGCGGATAAAGCGAAGCTCTCGAGGCCCCACATAACAACCCAGGAGCACGCCAGTTCCCTCCTTGTTCGAAAGCGCTTGCCCGTGGCACAAGTCTAGCTGGCTCTGCATGCGCTGGTTTCATTTCCTCTCATCCCGGGGTACAATGATTGCAGGCGATCTCGCCCCAACGAAGAAAGGAGCGTTATCACGTCATGAGCGACATTCAATACGTGATTAGCGTGATTGTCTACGACGACGGCCATTGCGACGTCATGTGGGATTCCTCTGTCCCCATGGAGCAGTGCTATGAAGCGCTCAAGGACGTCACGGATGACATGGCAAGTGCCCTTGCGCCGAAGACCCCCGCTCCCCAGAACGACAGCGGAAAGATCCTCAGGCTCAAGTGACGCGGCGACGTGACGGCGCTCCGCGCTCTCACGTCGTCTCCTTCGAGGCGTAGAGGCGCTCGATTTCTTCGGCCTCGTCAAAATCCTCAGACGTCAGACCGCCCGCATGCCAGGTCGTGAAACGCAGTGTGACATACTTGTAGTCGATTGAAATAAAGGGATGGTGGTTTCGACGCTCGGCGATCTCCGCCACTCGGTTGACGAACGACACCGCATCCGCAAACGACGAGAATCCAAATCGCTTGCGGATGAACTGATCCTCGTGCTGCCAACCGGGCAATCCCGCCAACCGTCGTTCGATCTCGTCGTGCGGCAACCTCATCCTCTCACCTCCGTTCCAAGCCATTTGGGTTCATGCACAGGAACGCCTTCAGGAGAGCCATCACGCTTACGGCGTCCGTGATGTCCCCACGCAGACACATCTGAACTGCGTCGAGCAACGGAACCCATGAGAGCGTCATCGTTTCCGTCGGTTCGCGGTCCGATTCTCCCACGGATAAGTCCCGAGCGAGAAACAGATGGGTCTCCTGCGTCGAGATGCCTGCGCTTAGATGCGCCATGCCCAGAGCCATCCACGAGCCAGCGACGATACCCGTTTCTTCACGCAATTCGCGGGCCGCAGCCTCCTCAGGAGCTTCGTCCCGAAATTGACCACTTGGAATCTGCCAAAGAAATTGATTTACCGGAAACACGAATTCGCGGAGGAGCGCCACGCGATTCTGCTCATCCACCGCCACGACGCCAGCGTTGTGCCCGGCGTCCATCACGCCATACAGGCCAGGCTGTCCATCCGGCCGAAGCACATCGTACTCGACCACCTGAATCCACGGATTGCGATATGCGATTCGCTCCGATAGGATCGTCCATTGATGCCTCCGCAACCGGCGCCCGCCCTTTCTACTTACCTCAAGGATTCGGAAATCACTGAAAAGAGTATAGCACATATCCGTCCCGGATCCGAACTGTGAGACCATCGCCAACAGCAAAAGACGCGGCCGCGAAAACCTCGCGAGCCGCGTCACAACAAGCTTTTTCAACTGGAGGCGCCGGCCGGATTCGAACCGGCGGTGAAGGTTTTGCAGACCTCTGCCTTACCACTTGGCTACGGCGCCTTGAGGCTGCACAACCCGGACAGAGACTCGCCCCGCCCGGGTTTTTGCAGCGAATGCCCTGGAGCGGAAGACGGGATTCGAACCCGCGGCCCTCGCCTTGGCAAGGCGATGCTCTACCCCTGAGCTACTTCCGCACACCTGGTGGCTCGGGACGGAATCGAACCGCCGACACGAGGATTTTCAGTCCTCTGCTCTACCGACTGAGCTACCGAGCCGCCGTACACCAGATGGTGGAGCCGATGGGACTCGAACCCACAACCCCTACGCTGCCAGCGTAGTGCTCTCCCTTTGAGCTACGGCCCCGCAACGCACGAGATTGATTATACAGTGCTTCGTGCCATCACGCAAGTCATATTTCAGGCCTTCTGTTGCGGGAAGCGCACACCAACCAATATAAAAATTCCATTTATGCATGAATTAAATCAAACTGGATATCCTATGCTCGTCACCCACAGACGGAGGAGTGGATCGTGTTGAAGCGATGGATACTGACCGCAACTGCGGCCGCTTGCCTCATTTCGGCGGGTTGGTGGCAAGTGCCCGCCCATGTGCTCGCCGCTCCGGCAATCGAATCCTCTGAGCCGAACGCGCCGGTCAACGGGCCTTCCCATCAGTTCGAAATTCACTCAAGCGTTCAGGTCTCGCGCGAGATCCTGCGAGAGGCATATGAGGCCAGCCACGATGCCTACACGAAAAAGCTGCAGAAGTACGCCAAGTGCACGGAAGCGCAGGCGCGCAAGGCCGTGGCATCCGAACACCCCGGCTGCAAGATCGAGGACATCCAGCTCCGCAACATCCGCACAAACTTAGTCTATATGGCCATCGCGCGCGACGACGAGGATAAGTACTTGGTCATTGTGGACGCGGGCAACGGGAACATCCTGCTGGATCGACGCATTCCGACGCATCACGAGCGCGTGTTTGCAGACTCCCCCGTGCCCAGCCGAAATGAATAATTGGTGCACGTAGCCGAAAAACGTACAGGGGCGCCGGTTGCATTTACCGGCGCCCCTCGTTCCGAGCGGACTCCCCTGCCTTAAAACGCGCGCACCTTTACATCGTGCACCTGTATCTGGCCTACGCCGCGAGGAAGCTCTATTGCTTCAAGGCGCTTCGCGCCCAGGTACTTCGTGATGTAGTCGCACGCCACATTCGGATCGATGCGGTCCCCGCAGGTATACACATCGATACTCGCGTAGCCATGCTCGGGAAAACTGTGAATCGTAAGATGCGACTCCGAAATGATGACGACGCCGCTGACGCCCTGCGGCGCGAACTTATGGAACGCGACTTCGCGAACCTCCGCGCCCGCCTCCAACGCCGCGGTCACCATGGCGCGCTCGATCCCGTGAACGTCGTTCAGACGCTCCGGATCACACTCCCAAAGCTCTGCAATGACGTGACGCCCCATCGTGTCCATGAAAAAAGTCCCCCTTTACAGACAAATCGGCCATGCCGTTCTTGAGAAAAAGGCATGTGGAATCGCACTTACACCACGGGGGAAAGTTAGTCCTCAGAGGTCCTAACCCTTTAAGTGTAAGTCCTCTTCCATTTGCAGTTGACTGCACTCGCCATGGCGCACGTGGACATCATGCGCCGTCCGCCAGGTCAACATTACGATGAGTAGTATACGGCCTCCCTAGACAATTTGCAATCAGGAATTGAATGCCTCACCAGGACAGTGGCAACGGCGTGACCAGATCCCACACCAGGCTGAGTCCACAGGCCAAGCTGCATATCCAGGCGAGCACCGTCCAAAACCGTGGGTTTCGGAGCCACTTCGCAAATCCATACGTCAAGGCCATTCCAGTCGCAAGCCCGCCCAAGTGCGCCATCCAGCCAATGGTCCCCAGATTCAAGATATCGATCACGACATTGACCGCGAGCACCATCAGCAACTGGTTGCGGACATATGGCGGGAACATGCCCATGAGTGCGAGCGTCAGCATCGCGCCAAACAGGCCAAAAATGGCGCCCGACGCGCCAGCCGACACCTGATCAGGAGTAATGGGCAGCGTCAGAAGACTCCCAACGGCCCCCGAGATGACGTACAACGAGATGAACACAGGTGTGGACAACGCCCGCTCCACAACGAACAAGGTCCACAGCGAGATCATATTCACAAGAATGTGCCAAAGGCTCAAATGGACAAACATCGTGCTCAGGATGCGAAACCACTGGCCATGTGTCACGAGCGGCGGGAATAGCGCGCCCGCGCGCAGGAGTCCAAACGTCGACTTGCCCGTGATGGTCTCGACGATGAGATACCAAAACACCGTGACGAGCAGAAAGGACCAGCCGGCCGGAGCGGGATCGCCGTATGGCGTCGGAGGTAAGAAGCGAACGCGCCACACGCGCTGACGTCGCCACATCGTGCATGTCACCTCGTCTGTTCAAAGTTCGCCGGAAGCCTCCAGCCGCTTCGCACCGCATCTTCCTCAAGGACTGTGTACCCGCGCTCATATGCGACCACCATGCGCTCCGGCGTGTAGTTCGGAAGCACGAGCCGCTGAAAACGTTCCACATAGGACGCTCGTGCGGCGGGATCGGCGAGAAGTCCTCGCAGCGCGTGCGCCAGAGCCTCAGCATCGCCGGAGGGCACCAACACCCCGGCTTCTCCGTCGAGCAACATTCGGCGAATACCCGGCACGTCCGCCCCGATGTTCGCAGCCCCGTAGTAACCAGCCTCCAAGATGGAGGTGGGAGCTCCCTCGCTTTTCGAGGGTAGAACGTGCACGTCAACTCCGCAATACAGCTGGCGCACATCCTGCAAATGTCCCAGGAAGTGCACCCGATTGCGCACCCCAAAGCGCTCCGCCGCAGCTTCTAATCTCGCGCGATCTCGCCCCTCGCCGGCGATAAGAAGATGGACGTCTAACTCTGCCAGGCGCGCCACTGCGGCGATGGCCACGTCAATCTGTTTCACCGGGTCCAGTCGCGCGGCAATGCCGATGAGCCTAGATTCCGGCGCCAGGCCTAGCCGGTTTCGCCACTCGGCTGCGCACATCTCCCGAGAAACCCGGGGTGATCGCGGAAAAAACGCATTCGGTACCTCTAGGATGGTTTTGCAAGGAAGAACGTCCCCGAGGGCAGGCTGCACAACGAAGAGGCCGCGCGCATGCGCGAGCCGCCAAAGATGGAGGGTGGGGAACAGAGACGCTTTCAAGCGATGCCCCTCAAAGTCGTAGCGCGGATGGCTGTGAATCGTGGCCGTCCAAAGCGCACCTCCGCGTGAAGCGGCAAACGAAGCGAGAATGTTCATGCGCGGTCCGTGCGAGTGGAGAATCCACGCTCGCTCACGTCGAAGCTCACGAGCCAAATCGCGCACTGCCCCAGCCGTCCCTGCCACCGCGCCGTGCCACATGCCCAACTGGCGCAATTCCTCCGCGAGCGGCCCGTCGCCCAGGCTGACAAAGCGGTAGCGGTAATCCAGATCCGCACCCTTCAGCGCCTTCGCCCAAGTCACAAGGTGCGTCGCTGCGCCGCCGACCTCATTCCCCGCAAAAAATACAATCACGGTGCGCTCCGAAGCCAACCGATTTCCCCCAACTCTATCAACAGGGGCGGTAACCCTGCATGGTGTGCGCCTGAATGTACCGGTCCAAATCCTCGTCGTCGAACCAGAACGGCCCTCGATACAGAAAGACGTAGTCCACGGGCGTATGGACACGCTCCGCCGTGAACGCGAGAATGTGATTTCTGCGAACCGTCACATCCGGCCAAACGTCTTCAAAACGCCGGTTGATCCGATTGTACTGCTCCGGCGTCATGCACGGCAGGAGGCAGACAAACGCCTCGTTGGGCAGTTCCAACACATCGTAATTCTTTCCGTCGTACTCGATGTTCAACCCCAAGCGCATCCGCAACCATCCTTATCAAGCAGAACCTCGATGTCGCCTATCTTCACACTCTCTGCAACCAGTATACTGGACAGCCCAGATAGGTACAAACAGCGCGCAACTTATTCGTACCTGAGGGCGTCGATCGGATTCAGGTTTGCGGCCTTCAAAGCCGGATACAGCCCGCAGACGATGCCAATGGACGCCGAAAAGACAAATGCCAACACGCCGACTGGCCAAGGTACAGAAGCAGGGATGCCTGTGAACACGCGCACGAGAACGCCCACGGCGAGTCCGGTGGCAATGCCGGCGACGCCTCCCAACGACGTGATGGCCATCGACTCGACCAGAAACTGAAATACGATGTCACGTTTTTTAGCACCGAGCGAGACGCGAATGCCAATCTCCTGCGTTCGCTCTGTGACCGAGACCAGCATGATATTCATGACGCCCACCCCGCCGACCAGCAGCGCAATACCTGCCACCGCGCCGATCACGGCGGTCAGAATCGTGGTCACCTTTCCGATCAAAGCGGCGACACTCGCAAGGAGGCCGGATGAATCGGCGAACGCGGAGGGGTCTCCTGCATGAATATTGAGCGCAAGCACGATTCGATTCGCCAGACTCTGGACATTGATCCCCGGCTTTGCGACCACATCCATCTCGGACGCCGTCCAGTTGGGGAAGATATCCTCGCACGTGGTATCGGGTATGTACAAATTGTCACTCCCCATCACAAGCGAGTACAGGCTCGCCTGCTCCGGCTGCGCCACGCCGATGACCTCGAGCGGCACACCTGACAGTGTGATGACGGCGCCGAGCGGATTTCCGCTCCCAAACAGCTTATTCGCGAGCGACTGACTGATGACCGCGACGTTCCGGTGGGACAAGACATCCTCCGGCGTGAACATACGGCCACGCACCACGACAAAACGGGCGAGACTGTCCAAGTCGGCAGGGCCCGCGAACAGGGTCACATTGTCTGACTTGTCCCCACTCTGCACGATGGCCGTGCCATAAAAAGTCTCATTCACGCTCTCCACACCGGAGAACGACGCGGCGATGGCGAGATCAGAATCGTCGATGGACAGAACCTGCCCTGGCTGTGGCAGGCCCGGCGCCACGAGCTCGCGCGGCACAATTTGAATGACGTTCCGCTGGCTTCCGCTTGAGATGGCCCCGATGACGAGCGCCTTGCCCCCGTTGCCGATTGCCACGATGGCGAGGATGGATGCCACGCCGATCCAGATGCCGAGCATCGTGAGGAACGCTCTGGTCTTGTTGGACGCCAGCGATGCAAAAGCCATGCGAAGCGTCTCATCGAGGTTCATGAAGCACCTCCTCACGAACCATCTCGCCGTCCACGATGTGAACAATCCGCTGGCCGGCTTGCGCCACGTTCCGGTCATGCGTGATGACCATCACCGTTCGGCCAGCCGCGTTGAGATCCCGGAGAATACGAAGGATCTCGCCACCCGTCTGCTGGTCAAGCGCGCCGGTGGGTTCATCGGCGAGCAAAATGGCGGGATCGTTCGCGAGCGCCCGGGCGATGGCGACGCGCTGCCGCTGCCCGCCCGACAGCTCATTGGGAAGGTGGTGCGCGCGATTGACCATGCCGACCATCTCGAGCAATTCCATGGCTCGCGCTCGCCGCTTCGCGCGAGGAACGCCGGCGTAAACCATGGGCAGCTCCACGTTTCGCAAGGCGGACATGCGCGGGATGAGATGAAAATTCTGAAACACAAATCCGATGTTCTGATTGCGCAGGCGTGCAAGATGGTTCGGCGGCAGTTGAAGCACCGACGCGCCGTTCAATTCATATTCGCCTGCCGTGGGCCGGTCCAGGAGTCCGACGATGTGCATGAGGGTCGATTTTCCACTGCCAGAGGGACCCATGACCGCGACAAACTCGCCTTTGTGGACCTCGAGGTCGATGCCCTTCAGCACAGGAACGACCTGGTCACCCACCGTATATGATTTCGTCACACCCAAGAGGCGAATCATGATGTGCGCACTGCCTCTCCGTTCACCAAATTGTCTGGCGGGTTGATCACGACGCGATCGCCAGTCGTTACCCCGGACAGAACCTGCACCGCGGTATCGCTCGTAAGACCAAGCTTGACCGATACCAAGTACACGCGCCCATTTCGCCACTGGTACACCGCATAGCCGGTGCCGTTCTGCACAATGGCGCTGTAGGGCACCGTGGGCACGGGCGACGGCGAGCGGCTGAGGATGCGGCACGTGAGTTGGTACCCGTAAGGCACCGGGAACGATCCGCGCGGCTGCACGGTGACCTCCACGATCGGCGCTCCGCTTGAGGAGAGTTCAGCATACGGCGCGATGGACGTCACGGTACCTGTAAACGTCTGGTTGGGATAGGCATCCGTTTGCATGGTGGCCGTCATGCCGAGCTTGATCTGGGCCGCGTCGACTTCCGAGAGGTCCATGACGACGTCCTTCGCTGGGGAAGCCACCTCGACGACGGGCGTCTGATTCCCGTCCGCGTCCACGCCGTTCGGATTCGCGATGAGCACAACGCCAGCGAGCGTCGCGGTGATGGTCAACTGCGCCTTGCTGGCCTCTGCCTGAGCGAGTTGACTTCTGGCGGATGCCACAGAAGCCTCCGCGGCGTTCAGCTGCGGAAGAAAGAGCGCCTTCAGCGCCGTCGGCGCCTGGTTGTACTGCGCCAGCACACGTTGGTACGCCGATTCAGCGTCTTGGAGCGCCGATTGCGCAGCCTGCACGCTGGCCGCCGCGGAAGCGGTGCTCAACTGAAGAAGCGGCTGTCCGGTTTGAACGCGCTGCCCCACGTGCACCAGCACGCGCTCGACGGGAGCCGGCAGATTGTCCAAATTCACGATCTGACGGGCCACCGGGCGGACCGTGCCCGAGGCGAGCGTGACCCGCTGAATGCGCTGAAGCGCAACGGGCGCCGTTTGCACCACAGGCATGGAACTGCGCGATCGCCACACGGCGAGCGCAAACACCAGAATCGCCGCGAGAACGCACGCGATGCCCACCACGACGCCGACGCGTCGGCCTGTCCGCTTTTCCGACGTGATGGCCAACGACAACCCCTCCCGAGCAAGTCACGTAGTTAAGATACCACATGGGCCCTTGAACCGACATCGAAGGACATGGCAGGTTTCGCGCCGGCATACACATGGGACAAACGGGTGAAGTGAGGTGCCCCTCGTTGAAACCGAGATGGGTTTGTCGAATCGTCGGGTGGCTTTACGCGGCGCTTGGCGCGGCAGGCACCTTGAGTCGGGACATCGGCGCTTACTTTCGCTTTACGTCCGTGGAAGCGTACCTGTATCTCGCGCTGGGTGTCTGGGCCGTCTGGGCCGCCCGCCGCCGCACGCGCACCAGCGTGCTTGCACTTCTCTGCATCGGGATTCTCTCCTTCGCTTGGTCCCTGTCGCCGTGGATGGGGCTTCCGCATGCCGTCCTCCGCACCATGGGATCTCAGCAACCGCTGGATTTGCTGATTCGGGAACTCGTGGCCATTTGGGGCATCGGTACGGCGGTCAAGGCCGTGCTGGACTGGCGCTCGTCCCATCGATCCACCACCTCATGATCCTTCGTCGGCGCCGATCACGGGACATACTACCGCGTGTGAACCGATGACACCGAGGAGGGATTGGGCATGAAGGTTCAGCAGATCATGACCACCGACGTCGCGTGCTGCGAGGCCACGGACTCCATCCAGAAGGCCGCGCAGGCCATGAAACGGGAAAACTGCGGATCCGTTCCCGTGTGCGAACATCGGCGCGTGGTGGGCATTGTGACAGATCGCGACATCGTGCTGAAGGCCGTGGCACAGGGCAAGTTCGACTGCCGAGTTGAGGATTGTATGACCAAATCCGTCATCACTGGGCGGCCCGATATGGATGCGCACGAAGCCGCGGATCTCATGGCGCAACACCAGATCCGGCGCCTGCCCATCGTGGACGAGCGCGGCGATCTGTGCGGAATCCTTTCCATTGGCGATCTCGCCACAGTCGACATTCACGTCAACGAGGCTGGCGCGGCGCTCAGCAAAATTTCCGCGCCAACCGAGGCCCAGAACAACATCGTCCACTGATGAACCGCATCGGTTCGCCAACACCCCGCACGCGCGGGGTGTTGTTTTTGCGAAGGCCGAGCACGATGAAAAGGGCTGGAGTCTGCGCCCCAGCCCTTTGCGCGAGAATTGCCTCAGACGGCATCTGATCCGCCCTGCGCCAAACGCTCCTGCGCATAGCGGACAAGTTTTTTGGTAATACTTCCACCGATGGAACCGTTCTCGTATGAAGAGACGAACCCCCAGTAGCCGTCCGCAGGCGGCGTGATGCCGAGTTCTCCGGCAATCTCATACTTCATGTCCTGCAGCGCTCGCGAAGCTTGCCCAAGCAACAGGCGATTGCTTCTCGCCATGATGCATCCCTCCCTGGCAATAGCATGCCCCGGGAGAGCGGGGCGCCCGCTGCGAATTCGAGCCAAGGAGCGAAAGCGATGGCACGGCTCCCGGCGTTCCAAAATGCGGCGCCATGCCGGGCGCACCGAAAACGGCGCACCCCTGAGGGGGGCGCGCCGCAGACCAGGCCTTGAAGAGACCCCATCAGCGCTCGCTGAGCGGAACAAACTTGCGATCCGTCGGCCCGACGTACTCGGCCCGGGGACGGATGAGTCGATTGTTCTTGTACTGCTCAAGAACGTGTGCCGTCCATCCCGAGATGCGACTGCACGCGAAAATGGGCGTGTACAGGTGTGTCGGAATGCCGAGCGAATAATACAGTGACGCGGAGTAAAAGTCCACATTCGCATGCAGGCCCTTGACTTCAAGAATGTGGTTCTCGATGGACTGTGACATCTCGAACCATTTGGTTTCGCCCTTCAGCTCGCCCGACTGCCTGCTGAGCTGCCGAAGATGTGTCGCGCGCGGATCTTCCGTCCGGTACACGCGATGGCCAAAGCCCATGATTTTCTTCTTCTGCGCGAGCGCCTCGTCGATCCAGGCAATGGCCTTGGCGGGATCGCCAATTTCAAGCAACATGCGCATCACCTGCTCGTTGGCGCCGCCGTGCAGAGGCCCCTTGAGCGTCCCGATGGCCGACGTGATGGCGGAATACATGTCGGACAGTGTGCCGGCCGTGACGCGCGCCGAGAACGTCGAGGCATTCAATTCGTGATCTGCGTGCAGGATAAGTGCAGTATTGAAGGCTTTCTCCTCGAATTCCGAGGGCTTGGTGCCGCGGAGGAGATAGAAGAAGTTCGCAGCGGCGCTCAGCGAAGGATCCGGCTGCACGGGATCCAGCCCCTGACGGATGCGCTCGAACGAGGTGACGATGGTCGGGATTTTCGCGACGAGACGCGCCGCTTTCCGGTAGTTGGCCTCAAGGCTTTCGTCTCCGTCATCGGGATCGTACAAACCGAGGAACGAAACCGCCGTGCGAAGGACCGCCATTGCATTCGCGTCCTTCGGCAACCGTTTCAAAAGGTCGAGCACGGGCTCCGCGAGCGCCCGCTCCCCTGCGAGCTCCTCGGTGAACGCTTTCAGCTGCGACTGATTCGGCAGTTCGCCGTGCCATAGAAGGTACACGACCTCTTCGAAGGACGCGCCGCCGTCGACGAGATCGTGAATATCATACCCGTAGTACAGAAGGCGCCCCTGTTTTCCATCCAAGAAGCAGATTTCGGACGTGTTGGACACCACGTCTTCCAACCCGGCTTTGAATGTCGTTTCCGCTGCCATCAGCAGAACCTCCTCGTCCCTCGCGATCTCGCCCGCATCCCCTGGGTCTCAGCGAGATCGCCCAATGCCGTATTTTGTACTCGGTCATTATACTACATCCGTCGGTGCGCTCAAAAACCGTCAAGTTTCGGCAAGACAAGGATACGCGGGCTGTCATGCCATGGCGGCCATCCATCCAGCGACGGCGAGGAGCACAAGGCCCGTCAACCGCTCCGCCGGCAGCTTCTCCAGGCGTGAGGCGAGGAAGCGCCCCGCCTCGAGCCCAGCGACGGTGAGAAGAAAGCTCACGGTGCCAAACACGATCCCGGCGACGGCGAGCGGAGCGCGCATCATGCCGAGGCTGAAGCCAACCGTGAGGTTGTCGATGGACAGCGCGATGGCGAGCAGAATGATCTGCAGACCGCGGGCACGCTCTACGGCCTCCAGTTCGTCCTCTTCCTCGCGCCGCTTGAACAGGCTGTACAGGCCGAGCAGCGCCAAGATGGCGATGCCTGCGATGTGCGCGCTTCGGCCGAGCACGCTCGCCACCTCGCGCCCCACCCAGATGCCAAGGACGGGCATCCACGCCTCGAAGATGGCAAAGAGGATGGCGACGCGCCACTGCGCGCGGCGGGTGAGCCCAGACGCGCCAAGCCCGACGGCGGCCAGTCCGTTGTCGAGTCCGATTCCGAGGCCAATAAAAAGCAGTTGCGTCAACACGGTGGGCCATCCTCTCCAGCCCGCGTCCAGATGGGTCCCGTGGGCACATCGAAGTGGCGCAGCGCATCCCCCACGAACGACTGGGTGCCGACGAGGAGGACGAGATCGTCCCGCGACGCCGCCCCAAGGGCTGAGCGAATGGCGTCGTCTGGATTGGCTTCGCGGGACGCGGCATAGCCGAGCGCCGCCGCGAGCGAAACCAGATCCCGCGTGAAATGGAGCGCTGGGTTCGTGGTCTCGGTGAACAGGATGCGATGCGCGATGGGCCCGAGTTCGCGTATCACGCCTTCGGCGTCCTTGTCGTCGGGCAGGGACAGGACGAGATGAATGCGGCCGCCCTCACCTCGCCGCGCGCGCCAGGCTTCGGCGAATCGGCGCACGTACGCCGCGCTCAGGCTGTGGATGGCTCCGTCGATCACGACGTCCGGCTCGCGCCGCACGCGCTGCAGCCGCCCAATCAGCACGAGGCCGCGCAGATCCACGGCGATGTCCTGCACCGGTCGGCCGAGATCGCGCAACACCCGATGCGCCGCAGCGGCGGAAGCGGCAAGGTTGTCTGCGTACGGCACGAGACGCTCATCCACCTGGATGTCCGCGATGAAGCCGGGGCCGCGGACCTGCACGCGCGTGCGGGCGTCGTCGAGGGACCACTCGAGGTCGTTGCCGACTTCATACACCTCGCCGCCTTTGGCGCGAAACGCCGTCAAAAAGGGCGCCATCACCTTGCGCGACAGCGGCGGCTGCAAACTTAACGACGCCCACGCCGCGTGTTCTGTCAGGATGCCCATTTTGGCGATCACGACATCTTCCCAACTGGGCCCCAGCCTGTCCAGGTGTTCGCCGAAGATGGGCGCGATGATGGCCCCGCGATGCACCACCTGGTTGACGTCGTCGTGGCGCGCGCCGCGGCCGAGTTCGTACACGGCGGCCTCGACGCCCTGTTCCTCGTACCATCTGGCGGCCATGGCGGCCACGAGCCCCACGGGGCCGATATATTGATCCTCCGGCACGGGAAGCGCCGACGCAGCCTCACGGACCATTCCGCCGACGCGGACAAAGTCCTCTTCCGCAATCGGCATGCCCTGCAGCCGAATTCGCTCGAGAAAATCGATCAAGTGAGGGCTCGTGAAGAGTCCGACGCGCACGCCCATCTGCTGAAGAATGGCGGCGGTGAGGATGGCGTGTGAGCCCTTCCCTTTGCTTCCGGTCACGGCGACGTTGTATACGCGCTCGTCCGGCCGGCCCATCGCGTCGAGCAGCCGCCTCGTCCACTCGGGGTGGCGCACGTCGCGATCGAACCCCTGCCTAAGCTCGCGCGGCACGCGGCTATAAGAGGAAAAGATCCAGCGAATCATTTCGGTCACTTGTTCCGCAATTGGCGTCATGAACGAACGTCCCTCGCTCTCCGCGGGTAGTGTATCACAGGGCGAGGCGCGCGCAAACAGACGGCCGCCGGGCGGCGATACCCGGCGGCCGACGAGGCATTCCTTGTTTACGCGTAGACGAGCTGATACGGACGGCGCGAAGTCTCGTACGCGGCGATCTCGGCCTCGTACTGAAGCGTGATGCCGATGTCGTCCAGTCCATGCAGCAGCATGTGCCGCTTGTGCGGATCGATCTCGAAGGAGAGGTTCACGCCGTGCTCGGTCGCGACCGTCTGCTGCTCCAGATCCACCGTCATCCGCCGCCATTCGCCGCGCGCGTGGGCCTCCGAGAGTTGCTTGTAGAGATCGCGCGGGATGCGAATGGGAAGAAGCCCGTTTTTGAAGCAGTTGTTGTAGAAGATGTCGGCGAACGACGGGGCGAGGATGACCCGAAACCCGTAGTCGCGAAGCGCCCATACCGCGTGTTCGCGGGACGATCCGCAGCCGAAGTTGTCGTCGACGAGCAGGATGGTCGCGCCCTGGGCTTCCGGCCGGTTCAGTTCAAACTCAGGATTGGGCGATCCGTCCGGCAGGTACCGCCAGTCAAAGAACAGAAACTCGCCGAACCCGTCGCGCTCGATCCGCTTGAGAAATTGCTTGGGGATGATTTGGTCCGTGTCCACGTTGACGCGGTTCATGCAGGCCACGAGACCTTCGTGCTTGACCATGGGCTCCATCACGCCGTCACTCCTTCCGAGGTCAACTCGCGCACGTCGACGAAGTGCCCGGCGAGGGCCGCGGCGGCCGCCATGGCTGGGCTGACGAGATGCGTGCGGGCGCCCTTGCCCTGCCTGCCTTCGAAGTTGCGGTTGGACGTCGATGCGCACCGCTCACCGGCCGGGATGATGTCGGGATTCATGCCGAGGCATGCGCTGCAGCCAGGCTCACGCCATTCGAAGCCTGCTTCGAGGAAGATCTCGTGAAGTCCCTCAGCCTCTGCCTGCTGCTTCACCTGCTTCGATCCCGGCACCACCACCGCGCGCACGCCATCCGCGACGCGCCTGCCCTTGACGATGCTCGCGGCCAAGCGCAGATCCTCGATGCGTGCATTGGTGCACGACCCGATGAACACGTGCTGGATGGGGATCTCCGAGATTTTGGTTCCCGGCTTCAGGTCCATGTACTCAAGCGCCTGGCGGATGGCCAGCGCCTCCTCCTCGGACTTCGCGTCCTTCGGATCCGGCACGGCGCCGCTGATGCCGACCCCCTGCCCGGGATTGGTTCCCCATGTCACCTGCGGCTCGAGATCATTCACATCCAAGACAACGTCGACGTCAAAGACGGCGTCGGGATCGGACTTTAGGTCCCGCCACGCGGCGACGCACGCCTCCCAATCCGCGCCCTTCGGCGCATAGCGCCGGCCCTGCACATAGGCGATGGTGGTCTCGTCCGGCGCCATCATGCCCGCACGGGCGCCGAACTCGATGGACATGTTGCAGATGGTCATCCGCTGCTCCATGCTGAGCTCGGGGATCAGGCTTCCCGCGTACTCCACGACGTGACCTGTGCCGAAATTCACGCCATATTTCGCAATGAGGCCCAAGATCACGTCCTTGGCGGTGACGCCCGGTTGAAGCGAGCCATTCAGCTGAATGCGCATGGTCTTCGGCCGGCTCTGCCAGAGGCACTGCGTGGCCAGCACGTGTTCTACCTCGCTCGTGCCAATACCAAAGGCAAGCGCGCCGAACGCGCCATGCGTCGACGTGTGGCTGTCGCCGCAGACAATCGTCTTCCCCGGCATGGTGAGCCCAAGCTCCGGACCGATGACGTGCACAATTCCCTGGAAAGGACTGTCGAGCCCCGCGAGTTGAACGCCAAATTCGCGGCAGTTCTGTTCCAGCGTCTCAATCTGCTTGCGCGCGATGGCGTCCCGGACATCCTTCGGATTCACCGTCGGCACGTTGTGATCCATGGTCGCAAACGTCAACTCGGGCCCGCGCACCTTGCGCCCCGCGAAGCGAAGTCCGGCAAACGCTTGAGGCGACGTCACCTCGTGGACGAGATGCAGGTCAATGTAGAGAAGCGTCTGTCCATCGGGCAGTTCCTTGACCACGTGCGCGTCCCAGACTTTTTCGAACAACGTCTTCCCCATCAAGCGAGCCTCCTTTTCACGTCTTCGCAAACCATAGCGCTCACTTCCGCCGTCCTGACAAATGCTTCGCCACTCCGGGCGAGATCGCGCGTGCGAATGCCCTGCTCAATGACGCCATGCACCGCCTGCTCGATGGCGTCCGCAGCCTCGGGAAAGTGCAGAGAATGGCGCATCATGAGCGCCACGGAAAGGAACGTCGCCAACGGATTGGCGAGGCCCTGTCCGGCGATATCCGGCGCAGACCCGTGCACCGGCTCGTACAGGCCGGGCCCCGCTTCACCCAGGCTCGCCGACGGCAGCATGCCGATGGATCCCGTGATGACGGCCGCCTCGTCGCTCAAGATGTCGCCGAACATGTTCTCCGTCACGATGACGTCGAACGTCTTCGGCCGCGTGATGATCTGCATCGCGGCATTGTCCACCAGCAGGTGCTCCACCGAAACGCCGGGATACGCTGCCGCGACCTCCTCGACCACCTCGCGCCACACGCGGCTTGACTCGAGCACGTTCGCCTTGTCGACCGATGTCAGGCGCCCCCGCCTGCCTTTGGCGAGTTCAAAGGCCATCTTTACCACGCGGCGAATCTCGGCGCGGGTGTAATGAAGCGTGTCCACCACCGCCTCGCCGCCATCGAGGCGCGCCTTTGGCTGGCCGAAATAGAGCCCTCCCGTCAACTCGCGGACGATGATGAAGTCCACGCCCTCGACAAGCTCCGGCTTGAGCGGCGAAGCGAGCAACAACCCCGGCCACGTCTGAATGGGTCGAAGATTTGCGTACACTTCAAGCGCCTTGCGAATGCCGAGCAGACCTGCCTCCGGGCGCTTGTCGCCGGGCAGATGGTCCCACTTCGGTCCGCCCACTGCGCCGAGCAAAACGGCGTCCGCGGCCTGGCAGAGCCGCAAGGTCTCGTCCGGCAAGGGCGAGCCGGTCTGGTCCAACGCGGCGCCGCCGATCAGTCCCTCCTCGAGATTCCACGTCTCTCCCCGGCTCGCGGCAACGATTTGGACCAGCTTGACCGCCTCCGCCGTCACTTCCCGTCCAATGCCATCTCCAGGCAAGATCGCGATGTTCTTTGTCATGCCATCCGTCCCTTTCATCCGGTCTTGCAGAGTGCAGAGGCGGGCACACGCTGCGCCCGCCCTGTCTTGAGACGCCGCGCGATCACGCCCGATCCGCGGTGGCCGGGACGCGATCGTCCCCTGGGCGCTTCGCTTTGATGAACGGCATCATGCTGCGCAGCTTGCGTCCCACCACCTCAATGGGATGCTCCAGTTCGCGCCGGTTGATGGCGTTGAACATCGGCCGGTTGGCCTGGTTCTCAAGAATCCAGCTCTTCGCGAAAGCGCCGCTTTGAATGTCGGCGAGGATGCGGCGCATCTCCTTCTTCGTCTCCTCATTGATGACGCGCGGGCCGGATGTGAAGTCGCCCCACTGGGCCGTGTCCGAGATGGAATACCGCATGTACTCCAAGCCGCCTTCGTAGATGAGGTCGACGATGAGCTTCATCTCGTGCAGGCACTCAAAGTACGCAATCTCCGGCTGGTATCCGGCCTCCACCAGCGTCTCGAAGCCCGCCTTGATGAGCGCGGACAGCCCTCCGCAGAGAACCGCCTGCTCGCCGAACAGATCCGTCTCGGTCTCCTCGCGGAAGCTGGTAGTGAGGATTCCGGCCCGCCCCGCGCCGATGCCGCGCGCATACGCGAGCGCGAGGTCCTTCGCTTGACCGCTCGCATCCTGATGCACAGCGATGAGTGCCGGCACACCGCCCCCTGCTTCATACACGCGGCGCACGAGATGTCCCGGGCCCTTCGGCGCCACCATGAACACGTCCACGTCTTTCGGCGGCTGAATCTGAGAGAAGTGAATGTTGAACCCGTGGGCAAACGCGAGCGCCTTGCCCGCTGTGAGATACGGGCGGATTTCCCGCTCATAGACGGCCGGCTGCCGCTCGTCCGGCAACAGGATCATGATGACATCCGATTCTTCCACCGCCTCGCCGACCGCCATGACCCGAAACCCATCGGCCTCCGCTTTGGCCCAGGACGAACCAGGCCGAAGCCCGATCACGACGTCAAAACCGCTGTCCCGGAGGTTTTGCGCGTGCGCGTGTCCTTGAGAGCCGTAGCCAATGACGGCAATGCGCTTGTCCGCCAGCGGCTGAATCGAGATGTCCGCATCATAGTAGATTTTTTCCATGAACATTCACTCCTCACCTATGTAGGGATTGTGGCAAAGCATCACGCTGCCATTGAATTTTCTGGCGGGGCTCAGCGCCCCGCCTACCTCCAGGGAGTCAAATCAGATGTGGAGGACCTGCGCCTCTCCGGCGCGCTTCGGATCCGCTGAAGACGCCGCCTCGCGCTGCAGTGCCGTCAGCCCCGTGCGCGCAAGTTCGCGAATCCCATACGGACGGAGCAGCGCGATGAGCGCGTCGATCTTCTCCGCGTCCCCGGTCACCTGCACCGTCACCGTCTCGCGCCCGACGTCGACGACGTTCGCCCGGAACGGCTCAATGAGCGAATGGATGATCGCCCGCTCGGCGATGGGACTCGACACGCGGATGAGCGCCAGATCTCGCGCGACCATCGCCTGATCCGTGAGATCGGTCACCTTCAGCACGTCGATCTGCTTGTGAAGCTGCTTCATCACCTGCTCCAGCGCAGCCTCGTCCATGTCGCTCATGACAATCGTCATGCGCGAAATCTCCGGGTTTTCCGTAATGCAGACGGTGAGGCTCTGGATGTTGAACCCCTTGCGCATGAACAGCGCGGTGATGCGGTTGAGAACCCCGGGTTTGTTGTGCACAAGCACCGACAGAACGGGCGTCATGGTTTCACCCCCACCATCTGGTGGATTCCGGTGCCTGGCGCGACCATCGGATACACGTTCTCGTTGGGATCCACCACGCACTCCAACAGACCCGGACCCGGCTCGCTGAGAAACGCCTCAAGCGCAGAGGCCAGCTCCTCGTCACGCTCGACGCGCGCCGAGGGGATGCGATACGCCTCGCCCAACTTGACGAAGTCAGGCTGCCACGGCAACAGCGACTCCGAGTACCGCTCGCCGTGGAACATCTCCTGCCACTGCCTCACCATGCCGAGTGCGCTGTTGTTGACGATCACGACCTTGATGGGCAACTGGTATTCGCCGATCACGGCAAGCTCCTGCAATGTCATCTGGAACCCCGCGTCGCCCAGAATGGCCACCACGAGCTTATCCGGCCGTCCGAAGTGCGCACCGATGGCGGCCGGCAACCCGAAGCCCATCGTGCCCAAACCACCGGATGTCACCCACCGATCCGGCCGGTTCAACGGAAAGAACTGCGCGGCCCACATCTGGTGTTGACCGACGTCCGTCGTGACCACCGCGTCCCCTTTGGTAATCCGCGCGATCTCGGCGATGAGCCGCTGCGGCTTGATCCGGTCTCCATCTTGCACCCACCAAAACGGAAGCTCCCGCTTCACCCGCAGCAGTTCCTCGCGCCACGCGGCGGCGTCCGGCGCCGGAACGTCGATGCTGAGCATCATGGCGAGCGCCTCACCGACGTCGCCCACCACCGGTATGTCGGTCGGGACGTTTTTGCCGATCTCGGCCGGATCGATGTCGATGTGCGCCACCACTGCGTGTGGCGCGAAGTGCTCCAACTTGCCCGTCAGCCGATCATCGAATCGGGCGCCGAGATTGATGAGAAAGTCCGTCTCGTACAGCGCCTTGTTGGCTGCTGCGCTTCCGTGCATACCGCCCATGCCGAGGCAGAGCGCGTGAGACGCCGGAAAGCCGCCGAGTCCCAGCAGCGTCTGCACGACGGGAAGCTGGTACTTTTCGACGAAGGCCAGCAGTTTGTCGGTCGCCCTGGCATGCAATATGCCCGCTCCCGCCAGCACCACCGGCCGCTTCGCGTGTTGCAGGCCGTGCATCAGCTTCCGAATCTGCATGTGGTGAGGCACGACCGTCGGCTGATAACCCGGCAGCTGCGGCGGATCGTCATACGCGAACCACGCCTCTTCCCCCGAAACATCCTTGGGAATATCGATCAGCACAGGCCCTTTGCGGCCCGAGTTTGCGATGTGGAACGCTTCTTTGAAGACCTTCGGAATCTCCGACGCGTGCCGAATTTGATAATTGTGCTTGGTGATGGGCGTCGAGATCCCGATGATGGACGTCTCCTGAAACGCGTCGGTGCCAATCACCGTCTTTGCCACCTGACCCGTGATGGCGACGAGCGGAATGCTGTCCATCATCGCGTCGGCCAAGCCGGTGACAAGGTTGGTGGCCCCTGGCCCGCTTGTGGCAATCACGACGCCCGGCTTTCCCGTTACGCGAGCGTAGCCCTCCGCAGCGTGAATGGCGCCTTGCTCATGGCGTGTCAACACGTGGCGAATACCACATTGGTAGAGCGCGTCGTACAGCGGCAGCACCGCCCCACCGGGATACCCGAAGATGACCTCGACCTGTTCCCTGCGCAGCGCCTCTACGACCATGTCGGCACCTTTCATCCACATGGCTCCGCCTTCTCCCGAGCGCGTCAGCGTCTCGTCATCTGCCGGTTTCGACATTCCAGGCATCGCGTCTCCTCCTCTCCACAAGGGTTCTCATGCATCCACAGTCAGAACGGCACCGGTGTTCGCCGACGTGACCAGCTTCTGATATCGAGCGAGGTAGCCGGTGAGCTTTTCTTTCGCGGGGGGCTGATAACGCTCCCTGCGCGCCGCCAGTTCCTCGTCCGAAACCTTCAGGGTGATGGTGCGATTCGGAATATCGATCTCGATCTCGTCCCCGTCCTCGATGAGCGAAATCGGGCCACCCACGCCGGCCTCGGGCGAGATGTGGCCGACGCAAATCCCTCGCGTGGCTCCCGAAAACCTCCCATCCGTGATGAGGGCCACCTCGCGGCCGAGGCCCCGGCCCACGATGGACGACGTGGGCGCGAGCATCTCGGGCATGCCCGGCCCGCCCTTCGGTCCTTCATAGCGAATGACCACGACATGACCCGGTTGCACCTTGCCGCTGTTGATGCCCTCCATCGCCTCGTCCTGCGAATTGAAGCAGATGGCCCGCCCGACGAACCGCTGAATGTCGGGATCGACCGCACCGACTTTCAGCACCGCGCCGTCCGGAGCGAGATTGCCAAACAGGATGGACAGTCCGCCTTCCCGGCTGTACGGGTTGGACGCCGGGCGGATGACTCGCTCGTCGAGGATCTTCGCGTCCTTGACCTGCTCGTACAGCGTCTTGCCCGTCACCGTGATGCGATCTCGGTGGACTGCCTCGGTGTGTTCGCACAGCTCCCGGATGATGGCCGAGACGCCCCCAGCGCGGTGCACGTCCTGGATGCTGTACTCCGACGCAGGGCTGATTTTCGCGAGATAGGGCACTCTTTTGGCAATTTCGTTGATATCACTCAGGGAATAGTCGATACCCGCCTCGTGTGCGATGGCCATCAGGTGCAGAACCGTGTTGGTTGATCCGCCCATTGCCATATCAAGCGCAAACGCGTCGTCAATGGCTTCGCGGGTGATGATGTCGCGCGGCCGAATGTCCTGTTCGACCATGCGAATGAGGTGTCTGGCGGCTTCATAGATGAGCTCGTGCCGCTCCTTGGACGTGGCGACGAGCGTGCCGTTGCCGGGGAGTGCGATGCCCAACATTTCCATGATGCAGTTCATGGAGTTCGCGGTGAACATGCCGGAACACGAGCCGCACGTGGGACACGCGTTCCGCTCCAGATCCAGCAGGTCATCCTCGGAAATCTGCCCGCTCATGTACTGGCCCACGCCTTCGAAGACCGAACTGAGAGAGAGCGGACGTCCCGAGCGCGATCTGCCGGCTTCCATGGGGCCACCCGAGACGAACACGGCCGGCACGTTGCAGCGCACGGCTGCCATCAGCATGCCAGGCGTGATCTTGTCGCAGTTCGGGATGAAAAAGACGCCGTCGAACCAGTGGGCGTTGATCATCGTCTCGGCTGAATCGGCGATGAGCTCGCGGCTTGCGAGCGAATACCGCATACCGATGTGCCCCATGGCGATCCCGTCATCCACGCCGATGGTGTTGAATTCGAACGGGACGCCACCTGCCTGACGGATGGCGTCTTTCACGACTTCCGAAAATTCGCGGAGATGAACGTGGCCCGGGACAATGTCGACGTACGAGTTGCACACGCCGATGAACGGTTTGGTCAAATCCCTGGGCTTGACGCCCGTGGCGTAGAGCAGGGCGCGGTGCGGCGCCCGGTCCACGCCCTTTTTGATCATGTCGCTTCGCATGAGTTTGCCACTCCTCGCAAAACCTTGTCTATCTCTTTCAAAAGACCTCGTTTTCTATCTTTTCTCGACACGCTACACGCTCGAAACATCAGGTGAACACCTTCCGCCACGGGCGCCCCGCTGAAACGGCCGCGGCGGTCAGACGTGAGCTCCTTCAATGCGCACGCCATCAGCGCGCACGATGTCCTGAAACGCCGCGTGCACCCGCTTCGTCAGAGGGCCGGGAACGCCCTCGCCGACGACGCGCCGATCCACTCCTACGACGGGCACGATTTCCGCGGCGGTGCCCGTCAAGAACACCTCGTCCGCGACATACACGTCGTGCTGCGTAAACGGCTCCTCCTTCACCTCAAGGCCAAGGGACGGGGCCAAATCGATGACCGCTTGGCGCGTGATGCCTTCGAGAGCACCGAGGTAAGCCGGCGGGGTGAACAGCACCCCATCGCGCACGATAAAGATGTTCTCTCCCGAGCCCTCCACCACATAGCCTTCGTGATTCAGCACAATCGCTTCGTTCGCGCCCGCGTTCATGGCTTCCATTTTAATCAGAATATTGTTGAGATAATTGAGCGACTTGATTTTCGGATTCAGCACGTCGCTGCGCATGCGCCTGGTCGCTGCCGTGATGGCCTGAATCCCCTGTTCATACAGCGCCTTCGGAAACATCGAGAGCTGTTCCGCAATAATAAAGACGCGGGCCTTCGCGCAGTTGTATGGATTCAACCCCAGGTCTCCACTGCCGCGGGTGACCACGAGGCGGATGTACGCTGAGGTCAGATGATTGCGCCGTACCGTCTCACATACGAGATCCGTCAGTTCGTCCTTCGCGTAGGGAATGTCGAGGAGAATGGACTTGGCCGAGCGATACAGCCGGTCCATGTGCTGTTTGAGACGGAATACCGTCCCGTCATATGCGCGGATCCCTTCGAACACGCCATCGCCGTAAAGGAGGCCGTGATCGAACACTGAGACGCTGGCAGCGTCGCTGGAAATAAATTCGCCGTCAAGAAACACCTGTGATGCCACGTCCAACGCCCCTCTCTCGCCCGAACGGCGAGTTTCTCTCTCGCGTGTCCTTCGGTTGGCAAAGATCGATTGACGAAATATTCCGTCAAAATAAAACCGCCAACTCAAGTGCCTGAAGCACTCGAATTGTCACGCGAATTGGATGACTTGCTCGTCATTGTAGTACGCCTGGCCCGCGCTGTCAATTGCCGAGCGCCCTGCCCAACAAATGAAACCGCTTGCAAATAGATTTTGAAAAGGGTAGCAACGCTGATACGGCGGGCCCTCGAAAAAAAGCGGGTGCGAAAGCACCCGCTACTCATTCACCGGCTCGACAGGCATGACGGCCTCCACCGCAATATGCGGCATCGACCGCAGCCGCGTCGCCAAATCGTGCGCTAGTCTGCCCGGGATTTCATGCGACACGATGACAATCTCGGCCTGCCCGCCTGCGACGCGCTTCTGCAGCACCGTCTCCATGCTCACCCGCAGTTCGCCGAACAGGTGCGCCACCTGCGCAAACACACCTGGCTGATCGGCGGCGAGGAGCCGGAAGTAGAACTTGTAGAGATCGTCCTCGAAATCGACCACCGGCTTGCGGCTGCCCGCGAGCGCGTACGGCCAACTGGTAACGACGCCGAGCTTCAGGTTCCGCACGAGCGCGATGATATCGCCTACGACGGCACTCGCCGTGGGCATGCGACCAGCGCCGCGCCCGAAAAACATGAGGTCCCCCGCCGCGTCTCCGCGAACGAAGAGCGCGTTGAACGCGTCCGACACATGGGCCAGCGGATGGCTCTTGGGGATGAGCGTCGGGCGGACGGACAGCGAGAGTCGCCCATTCCGATCTCGCCCATCGGCCAAGAGCTTGATGACATACCCTGCCTCGTCTGCGTATCGCACGTCGCTCGCCGTCACGTGTCGAATGCCTTCGACGCGCACGTCCGACAGATGCACCTCGGTGTGGAACGCAATCGAGGCCAGAATGACGAGTTTGCGGGCGGCATCAAGCCCGTCGACATCGCTCGACGGATCCGCCTCCGCGTAGCCCAACCCCTGTGCCAGCGCCAGCGCCTCGTCGAAGTCGAGGCCCTCTTCCGTCATTTTCGACAGAATGAAGTTCGTCGTCCCATTGATGATGCCCTTGAGATCCGTGACCTCGTTCGCCGTAAGGTTTTCCTGCAGCGGTCCGAGCAAAGGGATGGCGCCCCCGACCGACGCTTCGAACAGGATGCTCACGCCGTTCGCCGCCGCCGTCTGCAGGATTTCCGGACCATGCAGCGCAATGAGGTCCTTGTTCGCCGTGACGACGTGCTTCTTGCGCGTCAGCGCCTCGAGGATATAGGTGCGCGCGGGCTCGATTCCGCCGATGGTCTCCACCACAATCTGAATGTCGGGATCGCCCAGGATGTCCTCAGCGGACGTCGTGAGCTGCTCATGCTCAAAATGCACGCCGCGATCCTTGTGCGGATCGCGCACGAGAATTTTCTGAACCACAGGGCAAAGACCGGTCATGTCCGCGACGCGATCCGCCCTTCTGCGCACCAGCGATACCACGCCTGCGCCAACGGTGCCACAGCCCAAGAGGCCAATGGGTATCCGCATTTGCCACGCATCCTCCCTGACTCTGTCGCCGGTGCCCCAGAGGAGCCTCGCCTGACGTTTCTGGACATTTTGCTCCTTTATACCTTCTCTTGCGACGACGTGTCAAGCAGGCATATGTTCCAGAATGTCGGAAAGCGTGGGAAGGGCATCGATGGCGCCTCGGCGCGTCGCTGCAAGCGCACCCGCGGTGTTCGCGAACCGGAGTGCTTTCGTCCAGAAAACATCGTCCTGCAGGCGCGCGCGCACGTCGTCAGGGTCCGCCTCTCTCGTCAGTTGGTACAAGAGAGCGCCAAAAAACGCGTCACCGGCGGCGGTTGTGTCGACCGCTTCGACCGAAATGCTGGGAATGTGGCGGCATTGGCCTTGCATCACGGCCAGGGAACCATCGCGACCCAGCGTGCCCAAAAAGCGCGTGCCCGGAAACTCCCGTGCCAACTGAAGCAGGGCCTCGTCGGGGTGACGAAGCCCGGTGAGCAGGTGGAGTTCCTCCTCAGAGCACTTCACGACATCGGAAAGCGCGATCACTCGGAGGGCCTGGTTCACGGCTGCGCGGGGATCCGCCCACAGCGCCGGTCGGTAATTGACGTCGAACGTGACGACTCTCTGGTGTTGCCGGGCGAGTTCAAGCGCGCGGTAGGCGGCGGAACGCGCGGGCTCGTGCGAAAGCGCGAGGGAGCCGAAATGGACAACTTTCGCATCGTCAAACCACGAGGAACGCATGTGTTCAGCTTGGATCTGTGTGTCTGCGCCGGGATCGCGCTCGAAAGAAAACGAGCGCTCGCCGTCGGGCGCAATGTGGACAAACGCAAGCGTGGTCCGAGCCCCAACCTGTATCACGCCACTGTCGTCGATGCCGACAGCCTTGAGCGCACGGCGGACGAAGTCGCCGAACGGGTCATCGCCGACGCCCGCCACCATCCTGCATCGGCCGCCGAGCTTGCACACAGCGGCAAGGACATTGGCGGGCGCGCCGCCCGCGGAGCCGAACATCTGAGGCATGCCTCCCGACGACACCACGCTGAAATCGATCAACACTTCTCCAACGGCGACGACATCGTACATCGGAAATCCCCCACCGCCATGATGCATGATGAATGAGGTCAACTTATCCCTTGACAGCGCCCTGCGTCAAGCCCGACACAATCCAGCGGCGGAAGATGACCACAAGAATGACAATCGGCACAATTGACACCACGGAGCCCGCGAAGATGGTGCCGTACGGCACCGTGTACTGCCCGCTGAACAGCGCAATGCCAACCGGAATGGTGCGCATGGTGTTATCGGGATTGAAGACGAGCGCCATGAAAAACTCGGTCCAACATGCGACAAACGTGAACACGGCCGCGGTAAAGAGCCCTGGCGTGGTAAGGGGAAGGAAAATTCGCCAATACGACATGAAGACGGACGCCCCGTCCATTTTGGCAGCCTCAAACAACGCGCCCGGCACCTGCAGAAAGTAGTTGCGCAAAATCCAGATGGCAAACGGCAAGTTGAAGGCGGTGTATGGAATGATGAGCGCCTGGTACGAGTCGAGCCAGCCCACGTCGCGAAGCAACATGTACAGCGGCGTGATCACGACGAGGGGCGGAAACACCGAGATGATGAGCAGGAAGATGAGCATGGGCTGCTTGCCTTTGATGGGCAAACGCGCGATAGAAAATCCGGCCATCGATCCGAAAAGAAGGACAAAGAAGGTCGATGTGATGGCTACAATGACGCTGTTCAGAATATATCGCCCAAAGTGAAATTGCCCAAAAGCCTCTGCATAATGGGACAGCGTCCATTGGTGCGGAAAATACGCCGGCGGATAGGCGCTGATGTCAGAGTTGGGCTCGAACGACGTGACGAACATCCAGTAAAATGGCAGCAGGATCACGACGAGAAAGAAGACGAGCACGACATAGCCAATGACGCGCTGATAGAGTGGCTTTTTCATTGCGCTTCCTCCCCGACCATCCCGCGAAAGGCGGACAGGAATATCACACAAGCCCCCAAGATAAGAATCACCGTACTCACGGCCACAGCTGCTCCGAGGCCAAAGTGAAGGTTTGTGAACAGCGTCTCCTCGCCGAGCATGGCGAGAGACGTCGTCGTCGAACCAGGCCCGCCCTGTGTGAGGACAAATGGCAGATCGAAGATGCCGAACGCTTGCAGAATCCGGAACAGGCCTGCGATGGCGATGCTGCCGCGCAACTGTGGAAAGGTGACATTCCAAAAGGTCTGCCACCCATTCGCACCATCGATGCGCGCCGCTTCATAGTAGTCCTTCGGAATCATCTGCAGCCCGCTCAACAGGATGATGACCACAAACGGCGTTGTCTTCCAAATATCAGCTGCCATGAGTGCAATCACAGCCGTGAACGGTTCGCCGGTCCAGTTGATGGAATTGTGGATGAAGCCCATCCCTTGCAGGATGGCATTCAGAACGCCGTACACGCCGTTATAGATGTAACTCCACATCTCAGCCGAGATGACCGTGATGAGCGACCAAGGAATGAGCATGACCACAATGGAGACGCTCTTGAGCTTTTCCACGTTCTGGATGGCCAGTGCAATCAGCAACCCTAAGAACAGTTCGATGGCAACCGTGACGATGGAGTAATACACGGTGAACCACACACTGTGCCAGAACAGGGGCGCCGAGTAGACGTCGGCGTAGTTTTGTACGCCGTTGAACGTGAACTGAAACCCGTTCTCGGTCAGCTGAATGTTGTTGAAACTCATCCAGACCGAGTACAGAATGGGGAAAATGGTCACCGCCAGGATGACGATGCCGGCTGGCGTCAACATCCCAAAGCCCGCTCGAACGTCGTGGCGTACGACGCTCGCTCCACCGTGGTCAGCTCGAAATGATACATGTTCTTCCATTGCCTTAGACATGCGCTCGCGCCCCCCTTCTCGGTCGTTGTACAAAGTCCACCGGATCCCTTGCCTCCGAACAGCTGCACGCCTTGAAGCGAAACAAGGCGGCGGGCGGTTAGCCGCCCGCCATGATCCCGATTAGAGTCCGCCCGAACCACTGCCATTCAGCGCCTGTTGGATCTGCTGATTCGCATTTTGCAGCGCTTGAGATACGGATACGCTGCCCGCCAGAGCCGCGTTGACGTTGTCGTAAATCGCCCTGGAGACAGACGGATAGTTCGGCGTCTGAGCGGGCCGCGAAACAAATTTCACCTTCGGCAACAGCGCAAACACCGGGCTGTACTTCGCCAGCGATGGGCTGTCCGCCACGGCCTTGATGGTGGGCATCTCCGAATTGGCCGCCAAGATTTCCTGAGCCTGCGGACTCGTCATCCAATCAATGAACTGCAGCGCAGCGGCCAGATTTTTGGTGTGCGGGTTCAGATACAGATCCCAGCCACCAACTGTGCTGTAGCCACTCGAGCCGTGCCCAGCAAAAGTCGGAAGGGGCACCACACCGACTTTGCCCACGACCTTGGAGCTTGTTGGGTTCTGAGAGTCGGACCACGCATAGGACCAGTTGCGAAGGAATACAGCATTCCCTTGTGTGAAGACGTTTTCAGACTGCGGTTCTTGGAAAGTGTCCACCGATTGGGGCGACACACCGGACGTGATGAGTCCCCTCATGAAACTGAGAGCCTGTTTGGCAGCGGCCGTATTCAAGGAGGCCTTGCCGTTGGTCAACACGCTGCCGCCTGCGTCGGCCAAGTATTCGTCGAAGTCGCACGTCAGACCTTCGTAGTCGGCGCCCTGCCATACGAACCCATATTTCGCTCCACCGTGCTTCACGATATAAGAGGCGTCCGTCTGCAGCTGCTGCCAAGTCTTTGGAACTGGCAGGTGATATTTCGCCAACAGGTCTTTGCGGTAGTACAGGAACGCGGTGTCCGCAAACAACGGCTCAGCGTAGACCTTGCCATTGTAAGTGGCTCCGGCAACCAACCCGTTCGAAAACCGCGTCCAGAAGGACGTAGGCAGGTAATCCGAGAGAGGCGCCGCGAGCTGGCTGTGAGCAAACTGCGCAGGCCAAATCACATCTCCCATGTACACGTCGGGCGTCGACGAGCCACCGCTGATGGACGCCGTCAGATCCGCGCGGTTCGTATCTGTGTTCGAGGGCTGAACCTGCAACTTCACTTTGATCTTCGGATACTTCTTCTCAAAAGCCGAAACCAGCTCGCTCGCCGTCGGACCCGTGGTGAATGACTCCGCCCAGACAATCGTGCCAGAGGCGTCCTTATAATTCACGAGATGCGCCGGCTTCGCAATCCGCACGCCTGCCACACTCACCGTGGCCCCCGACGACGCCACGGTGGACGCGCTACCATTCGCGTTCGCCGTGCCTGCCGCGTTGTTTGCCTGCCCGCACCCAACCACCAACGCCGCAACTGCCGAACTCGCCAGTCCCACACTTGTCCAACGCTTGACCTTGTTCTTCATCTGCACATACCCCCAAAATGTTGCGTTGAATGTTCACGAAATGGAACGCACGGATTCGCGCTCCACCAGGCGATGAGGCAAAAGGTAATCCCCAATGTCGGAAGGCGATGGAGCTTGTGACGACGCCCGGATGAGCCATTTGACAGCCTCTGCACCGATTTCGAGAAACGGCTGAGCGACCGTGGTGAGCCTTGGCGTCACCATGCGTGCAATGGGTAAATCGTCAAAACCCATCACCGAAATGTCCTCGGGAACGCGGTAGCCGTGATCGTTCAAGCAGCGTATCGCACCGAGCGCCATCTCATCCGAGGCGGTGCACACAGCCGTGAAGGGTGCGTCGTGCATGCGGTCCAGCAAACGCTGCATGGCCTGATAGCCGTCGTCAAAGCGATATTGACCGAATTCCACGCGCGCATCCCAATACTCGATTCCGAAATGTCGAAGCCCCTCGCGGTATCCTTCCAAGCGCAATTCGCCTGTCCGGTCGTCCCATAGCTTGCCAGCGATCATCGCAATTTGCCGATGCCCCCTGGACACCAGGTATGCCACGACGTCAAACATGGCGCGCACTTCATCGATGCGAAAAGCGGTCAGAGGCGTTTTCGCGGCGCTCTGCGTCAGCGTCAGGACGACCGGGATGTCCAGCCGCTGAAGAATGGGATCGTAGTCCTCCGTCACCAGTTTGCTGGTGAAGATGATGCCCGAAACCTGATAGCCGCTGAGGATGGAAAAGCCCTCAAACGCCCGTTCGCGGGAATGCTCAGAGTCGTACAGCAAAACCTTCATCCCGTGATGCTGGCTGGCGCGGTCAATGCCCTTGTAGAGCTCATTGAAGAAGAAGTCCGTGATGCCGGGCACGATGAGCCCCAGCGTGTCGCTTCGCCTGAAAGAAAGCCCCCGAGCAATGGCGTTCGGCTGATACGACATCTCTTCCATTGCCTTTCGCACGCGCTCGAGGGTCTCCGGATCGACCAAATCCGGCCGATTCAAGGCACGAGACACGGTCGCGGCAGACACCCCCGCCGCCCTGGCGACGTCGCGGATGGTCGCTCGCAAGCTGCGTCACCTCCTTGTGCAACAGTTTCATAAAACGGTTACACAAACTTGAACACCGCCATGATACGTGAACACGCGCGCCATGTCAACGCTTTCATTGATGAACCAAATGATTTTCATTCGATATCGCTTTTATACCGTGCGATCGACGACGCAGTTCGAAAATATCCTTTCGTTTTGGCTCAATATGATCTATCTTGAAAATATCCTTTCATCCATTCATCCGTGAGGCAGGCGATGCCCGTGAAATTCCCAAATGCCGTGAAGGCCCTGCGAGAACACGCCGGATGGACAAAGTCGGAACTCGCGCGCCAGGTGGGCATTACGCCCCAGGCATTGGGCCTCATTGAACAGGGAAAAGTCAGCCCTTCGACGCATGTCGCCCTTCGCCTCGCCAAAGTGCTCGGAACCACGGTTGAGTCGCTCTTTGATCCGGAGCAAAATGCGGCTTGCACCGCGAGGCCGAGTCGCTTGCGCGTGGAACGCGTGGCGGTCGCGGAGGTCGCGGGCGCGCGCGTGGCGAGATCGCTCGAGGACTCTTCTTCACCTGTTCCTGCAGACGGCTTGCGCGACGAGAGCGGGCGCACTGACTGGATGAACATGCCCGACATTGGGATGGCGCGCGTCTTTTTGTCGGGATGCGATCCAGCGCTCTCGCTGCTAGCCGCCTGGGTGAATCGCCGGAGCCGCACCTGGGAAGCGGTCCATTTCTTCGCGACAAACCAGGATGCGATGGATGAACTTGAGGCGAGACAGACCCACATCGCGAGCGTCCATGGCACGGAAGAGGACCTTCTCGCACTCGCAGAAGGAAAGGACTGCTTTCTCGTAGCGCTTGGCCAATGGCGCATGGGTTGGGTGGTGCCCCGCCGAAATCCAAAGCGCTGGCAGATCGAAGCGGGCTTTCGCGACGCGCGACCCCGCCTTGTCAATCGACCGCCTGGCGCAGGAGCCCGGGCCCTCGTCGATGAGGCTATCCGAAGCGAAGGGTTGAGTCCGGGTGAAATTGAGGGGTACACACTTGAAGCGCGCACGCACCGCGAGGTGGTGGAGGCGGTCGCGTTTGGAGGGGCGGATGTCGGGATTGCCCATGAAGCTGTGGCGACGCGCGATGTGGATTTCTTGCCGATTCGCGAAGAGATGACCTGGCTTGTCATTCCACGCGGTGTCGCTAGACATCCTGGTGTTCAACAGGTCTTCGAACTGTTGGCGTCAGATGCGTTCCGACGCGATCTCGCCGCATTTGGACCGTACGACGTTTCTCAGACCGGCGCCCGCATTCAGGCGCGGAAATCGCGAAACCTAGGGGGATAAACATGCGTGTTTCCAAACGTATCTGGTTAAGCGGGGCACTCGCGGCGCTCGCGGTCACAGCCACGGGTTGCACGACGCCGTCCAACACACAGACCACACAAAACGCCGCGACAGGCGGAGCTGCCTCCACAGCCGAAACAAAAGCTGTACCTCTCTCCGTGCTGTACGCAGGCTCCATGACCCATGTGATGGAGCAGGTGATCCGCCCCAAGGTGGATCAGGCGCTTCACGTCGATTTTCAAGGAGAAGGCGCCGGCTCCGCAGAGCTTGCGCACATGATCACGTCTAAGCTCGCCAATCCCGACGTGTTGATCAGCGCATCGCCGTCCGTCGACGTCAACGACCTGATGGGCGCGTCCAACGGCTACGCCGCCAAGTGGTACGCGACGCTCGCAACCGATCAGCTTGTCATCGCCTATTCGCCAAAGAGCAAGGAGGCAGGCGAATTCAAGCGGGCGGCGGAAGGCAAAGTGCCATGGTACAAGGTGCTTGAGATGCCCGGCGTTCGCTTTGGTCGGACCGATCCCAAGCTCGATCCCAAAGGCGTGAGCACGATTCTCATGCTGAAGCTGGCGGAGTCCTACTACCACCAGCCCGGCCTCGAAAAGGCTATCCTTGGCAGTGATGAAAATCCGGCACAGGTGTTTCCTGAGGAAGATCTTATCGCCCAACTCACGAGCGGTCAGATGGACGCCGTGATCGCCTACAAACATGAGGCGATTGAGTGGCATATGCCATACATCGCGCTGCCAAGCGCCATCAACTTGGGCGATCCGGCTCTCGCCAAGGATTACGCAAAGGTCTCGTGGACGCCTGCTGGCGGCGGCAAGACCATCAAGGGCGCGCCCATCCTGTTCACGATTACGGTGCTGACTCACGCGCCGCACCCTGTGCAGGCTGCCGCGTTCGTGCGCTACATGACCGTGGGGCAAGGCCACCAGATCCTGTTGCAGGACGGGTTCAATCCGACGCCCATCCGGTTGTACGGAGATCTGCAGAGCGTTCCGGCGAGCCTCCGGTCCATCGCGGAGCGTTCGTGAGCCCATGTTGAGGGGCCTGAGAACGCCAGCCCTGTACGCTCTGGGGGCCGTCTCCGTGGCATATGGGCTGTGGCCAATGGTTCGCCTGGCGCTGGGCGCGCCCCCCGGTGCGGTGATGGAGGCGTGGAAAGAGCCCGAATTGCTGCAGGCCGCTGTCACGTCGCTCGTCAGCGCCTCCATCTCGACGGCGCTCTCTGTCGCCCTCGGCGTGCCGGCGGCTTATCTGTTGATTCGATTTCGATTCCCTGGCAAGTGGCTCCTGGAGACGTTGCTGCTGTTGCCGCTCGTGCTGCCGCCCATCGTCGGCGGCGTCGCCCTGATGGATGTGTTTGGACCGTACACCGCCCTTGGAGGATTCGCCGCGGCACACAATTTTCCCCTCACGCTGTCGATGGCCGGGATCGTGCTCGCGCAGCTGTACGTCACCAGTCCGTTTCTGGTGTTCACGTCTCGCGCCGGATTCGCGGAGGTCCCAAAGGATCTGCACGAGGCGTTTCGCCTCGAGGGCGCGGACGGATGGACGACCTTCTGGCGCCTGTATGTTCCGCTGTCGGCGGGCTCTATCCTGGCCGGCGTAGCGCTGACGTTCGCGCGCGCACTCGGCGAGTTTGGCGCCACGATGCTGATGGCGTACCACCCGTACAGCCTGCCGGTCTACATCTGGGTGCAATTCACGGCTGGCGGTGTGCCAAGTATGGTGCCCATCGCGTCGGGCATCGTGATCGCACTGGCCGTGGCCGTGGGAGCTGTACGATTCGTGGGGCCACGGCTTGTCCGACGCGGCTGAGACCTTGACGGAGCCGCGAGGCGCGCGAGGCGATTGAAGCGGTAAACACGCCCCGCAAGTAGAAGGGCCACACCGACGCACACTGCGTCCGTGCGGCCCTTCCCCGTGTACCTTCCGAATCAGACCTTCTTCATGCGCAGGTACCAGGTCTTGTAATCCAACCCTTTGGCCGCTGCCTCCTCTTCGCTCTCAATGGCGTCGAGCGTTGCGGGGGCGGGCACCACAACGGGATCTCCCGGTTGCCAGTCTGCCGGGCAGGACACGCCGTTTTGATCAGCCGTTTGAAGCGCGTCGATGACCCGCAGAATCTCCGAGATGTTTCGGCCGACGTTCATCGGATAGTAAATCATGGCGCGGAGAATGCCTTTGTCGTCGATGAAAAACACGGTGCGCACCGTCGATGTGTTGTTTGCGGCCGGGTGAATCATCCCGTAGAGATTCGCAACCTTCATGTCGAGATCGGCAATGACCGGGAACGGGATCTTGACGCCGAACGCCTTCTCCAAGTCGTGCACCCATGCCAAGTGCGACTGCACGCTGTCGATGGAGAGTCCAATCAGTTGGACGTTCCGCTTCTCAAATTCCTCGTACCGGCGAGCGAAAGCGCCGAACTCCGTCGAGCAGACGGGCGTGAAGTCCGCCGGATGGGAGAACAACACCACCCATTTTCCGCGCAGGTCGCTCAGTTTGATCTTCCCATGCGTGGTGTTGGCCTCGAAATCCGGGGCGGGCTCGTTGAGGCGAGGCAGCGTCTGCACTTCGGACATGCTCATCTCTCCCATTCTCCAACTTCAATCATCGGATTACTAAACATACTGTACCACGTCGCGAAGGCGGATACAAGCGGGGTCCTGCACAACGCACCCTAGCTCTGGTGTATTATTTTCCACGCACCCTCGCAAAATCCTGTCGACCTAAGTCGCGCGAAACACCGATGCTGCGCTCGTCGCGATATCCGCAAGCGTGTATTGGTTCAGGGTATCCAGAAAGGCGTCCACCGCTTCGCCGAGCGCGCGCCTCAGCCTGCAGGCAGGCAGCAGCACGCACTGGTCGTTCGCAAAACACCCGACCACGGCGAAGTCGTCCTCCATCGCGCGGACGACATCGCCAATGCGAATGTCGCTCGCTGGCATCGCCAGGCGCATGCCACCTCCGCGACCGCGCACGGTTTCCAAGTACCCAACTTGCCCCAGCCGATGCACTGCCTTCGTCAAGTGATTGCGCGAAATGCCATATACGCGCGCGATCTCGTCGACCTGCACGAGCTTGCCCGCCGGCTGATTGGCAGCGTAAATCAGCACGCGCAAGGCGTAATCCGTAAATAAGGTCAGGTTCACGCCTTCACCTCCACAGCCCACGCCCGAGCTTGTCCAAACGTCACGTCGCTCGGTCAGACGCATCCCCTAACGATTCAATACGAACGGCGAGCTTCGTTGGATCTCCCGCCGCCAACGCTTCCTCCGCATCGACGATAATCCGATACAAACCGCCTTGATGGCGAAACTCAGCCTCATTCCAAGCTTCGTCGCGAAACGCGTAGGACGTGGCCAGATACGTCGGCCCCTCGCGGCGGACGCGATCGCCGAGTTCCGCGATCACACCCGCCGGATGGTCAAACGCCCTCTGCGCGAGCCTCTGCCGCTCGTCGGGCGGCAATCGGTCCTTCCAGTAGCCGAGCAGATGATAGGCTGTATTACGAAGCGCGGGCAATGTGACGGGCTCCTGTTCCACACACTTGAGCCGGTAGAGCCACGTGCGAAGCGCCTGCTCGTCGCCGCGCGCTTGGTGGAGCAACGCCGACAGTTCCCGCACACGCGCGTAGTTTCGCGCCATCACGGCGTACTTTACATCCCGCCACAGCGCCTCGCATCCCTGATACAACCGTGAAAGCGACACTCGACTCTCTCCTGTTCCGCGATGGAACTCACTTCTTCTCCAGCTTATACCCATCCTTCAGCAGATACCAGAGCTGAGGAAACTCGTTGCCAAGCACCCAGAGCGATACCCCACGAAGACCGTACGCGTCAACAAGCGCCAGCTTGACGGCTGCGCTCAGCGCGTCGTCATACCATACCTCGTGCTTGGTCCCCGCGGTTTCGTACGCGAAGTGCGGCGAAGCGGCCTTCAAATCCCATTCCACCGGCACACGTTCTGCAATTGCAAGGTTCTGTGCATCGTTGTTCGCGATGCTCGCGGCCCTCGTCTTCCCCTTCATGTACGGCAGGGGCCAGTCGTAGCCGTAGAGCGTCATGCCCATCAGGATTTTCTTGGGATCGATGGTGCCCGTGGCATACTCCAGGACCGAGGCCACGCGATCCACGGGGGCCACTGGCATGGGCGGACCGCCGACCCACCCCCACTCGTAGGTCATGAGCATGACAAAGTCCGCTTCGTCACCAAGTGCCGCATAGTCGAACGCGCCCATCCACGGCGCGCCCGCTTCATCCGAGGTCTTGGGACCGAGCGCCAGCGAGAGGCTCAGCCCTCGGGGCCGCAGCACTTTGCCGAGTGTGCGAATGAACGCGGTGTAGGCGGCGCGATCGCCCGGGGGCATGTGCTCGAAATCCACGTTCACGCCGCGATAGCCCTTTTCTTCGCAGACGCGCACGATTTGATCCACCACGCGATTCGCGAGCGCGGTCGAGTGAAGGATGGCGTGCGCAAGATCCGGGTTGAATCGATTTCCGTTGAAATTCGTGAGGGTCGCCATCGGTGCAATCTGGAACTTGGCGGCGGCGTCGAGCATGGAACGGTCCTTGGGCGCGTCGAGATCGCCCGTGGGTTGCACCCGATAGCTGAATGCGCAGACGTAGGTGAGATCGGACACGTCCTGCAAGAGGGCTTGGTCGTTCTCGTTCCCCTCAGGGACGAGGTACGCGTTCAACTCGATGGTGCGTCGATCCGACCTGGTGCCGGGGATGTTCACCGTGAAGCCCACTGGCAACGGCCCGTCCGCAGGCAGCCCCGGATTCCAGTTGGCGATGACCGCAGAAGGTACGCCGTAGCGGTGCGCCAGACGGTTCAACGTGTCCCCCGCTTTGACGACGTGGCGAATGACGCGAACCGGCGGGCCTTTGGGAAGAATGAGCGCAATCCCCGGCGCGATCACGTCCTTCGAAGCGAGTTCGTTGTATCGGAGCAGGTCCCGGAGGGACACCCCGTACTTCGACGCGATGTCAGCGGGCGTCTCACCGGGCTCGACGCGGTGGATTTCCATGGGAAGGGCCTCCTTCGTGACGAGTATCACTGAAGCCTATGCCACAAGTGCCTAGTCTCGTGCACCGATCCCCATGAACGCCACCCACATCCCGGACGTCCATCTGTTGAACCAAGCTGAGGCGGGCGCCATCCAAAGTTTAATTCAAGGCAATTTGGTTAGACTGATTGTAGCAAGTCCGTTTATCGATGGATTCTGTCATTCGAGGTGCAAAGAAGATGATGGCCAAAATCGCGCTCATTCTTCTCTTCTGCTTCGGCATCATGGCTTTCAACCGGTACATGAAAAAGCAGACCGAGCGAATCGAAGAAAAGATTCAGTCGAATCGCGCATGAGAAAAGGCGGCCGAACTGGCCGCCTTTTCCGTTCGCAGATCACTCCTCGAACCGAACCTCGTTCAACGGAATGACCTTCGTCCTCTTGATCCACTTGTAGCCGAGCCAAAGGACGAGGAACAGCGGAATGCCGATGTAAGTCGCCACGACACCCATCCAGTCGATCTTGCCGCCCGTGAAGACGCTCGTATCCTGGCCGATGATCACGACGGCGCACAACACCGCGGCAAACAGGGGACCAAACGGGTACCACTTGGCGCGGTAGACGAGATCGTCGAGCGAGCGGCCCTGCGCCACGTATGCCTTGCGGAAGCGATAATGGCTGACGGCGATGCCGAGCCACGCGAGAAAGCCCGTGAGGCTTGCAGCATTCAACATCCACGTGTAAATCGCGCCATTTCCGACGATGGACGACAAAAACGCCACAAAGCCGATGGCGGTGTTGACATAGAGCGCGTTCATGGGAACGCCGTGGCGGTTGACTTTCGTAAACACCTTCGGCGCCTTTCCCTCGCAGGCGAGGGCCCACAGCATCCGGCTCGACGCGTACAATGAGGAGTTGCCCGCCGAAAGCACCGCGGTCAGAATGACCGCATTCATGACGCCAGCGGCAAACGCGAAGCCGGCGCGGCGAAACACGAGGGTGAACGGGCTGATGGCCACGTTGTTCACGCTCGCGTTGAGCAGATTCGGATCCGTGTACGGGATGAGCATCCCGATAATCAGAATGGCCAACACATAGAAGAGCAGGATCCGCCAGAACACCGTGCGGATGGCGCGCGGCACATTGCGCTCCGGGTGATCGCTCTCGCCCGCCGCGAGGCCGACGAGCTCCGTGCCCTGGAACGCGAAGCCGGCGACCATCACCGTGCTCAGAAAGCCGATCCATCCGCCGTGAAAAGGCGTGCCTCCTGTCATGAACACGTGCCAGCCGACCGGATGCCCGCCGAGAATACCGAAGATCATCGCGAGCCCCACGAGAATAAAGGCGACGATGGTGATGACCTTGATGCCTGCGAACCAGTATTCTCCCTCACCGTAGCCCTTCACGCTCACCACGTTGAGGAGAAACAAGAGCCCCAGGAAGATGGCGCTCCACGCAACGGCAGGCACATGCGGAAACCAGTACCTCATGACCATCGCGCCAGCCGCAAGCTCCGCCGGGAGCGTCACCGTCCACGTATACCAGTAGTTCCACCCCAGGGCGAAGCCGAGCGCCGGATCGACAAATCGCGTGGCGTATTGCTCGAACGATCCGGCAATCGGCATGAAGGTCGCCATCTCGCCCAGGCTCGTCATGACGAAGTACACCATGATGCCGACAATGATGTACGCGAGCAGCGCGCCACCCGGCCCGGCGGTGGAGATGGACGATCCGCTGGCGACAAACACGCCCGTGCCGATGGCGCCGCCGATGGCGATCATCGACAGATGGCGCGAACGCAGATCGCGGCGCAGTCCCACCTCACGCGAGGAGACGAGGTAACTGCGGCGCGCCTTTTCCTCCCCCAATGCTCGATCAACGCTCAAGTGCACGAACCCCTTTCTCGTCTTTTACAGCTTCATCGAGATAAAGCACTACCACGTGAACATGCTATAGCGAATCTGCGTTCGACGCAACGAGAAATCGTTACCTCTATTCGACAAAATCGCTACAGGCGGAACCTCATATTCGCCCAAATTTCGGGCACCCTCCATACGGGTGGCAACCAAACTCATAAGGAGGGAGAACGCGCATGAGAAAACGGGTTCTTCACTACATCGGACTGCTCGCGCTCGTTTTGTCCACGTTTGTGCCCGTCCTTTCGCGAGCCGTCGCGGTTCAGGCGAGCGACCACGGCGAGATCGAATTCCGGGTCGGATCGTCCAACTCGACAAGGGTTGCAGGCGCGAGGGTCATCGTCATCAATCATGAAGGAAAAGTCGTGTCAACCGGGCTCACCGACACGCAGGGCCTCTACATCGCCCACGTGCCCATGTACAAGGCCAAATGGAACGAGCGCTACGACGCGAAGGGCGTCGTCAACGCCATTGTCGTGGCTGACGGGTATAACGAACAGGCCGTGTTCATCGTCCCAATTACCGAGCACACCATTCAGCCGGTGATCCTGCAGCCCATCCAGCCGAACGGGCGCAACGCGCCGAGCGTCTCCTTGGGCAACTTCAGTTCCTACGATCTCGCGGGCTACATCAACCGCTATGCGTCCGAACTTCACCTGAAGCGCCAGGGCCCCATTCCCGGTGAACCGAGCTATTCGCCCTGGAGCCCTCAGCAAGCATCCGCATCTTCGAGGTGATGGCGCATGAATTGGCTTCGACGCATTGGCCTCGCGCTCGCCGGAGCGGCGCTCGTCAGCGGCTGGTCGATCGCGCCACCCGTGCGCGCGCAGACGATCTTCAATACGCCGTACCCTTCGGTCATCCGCGTGGCCATTCGGGCGTACAACAACCCGACGGCGCCCATTCTGTACGTGCAGACGCTGGGTTTTGAGGAGTATTGCGAAGATGTGTTACCGAACGAGTGGATTCCCAGTTGGAACGAGGAAGCGCTGAAGGCCGGTGCTATCGCGGTGAAGATGTTTGCGTGGTACTGGACGCTGCATCCGCGCACGGAAAACGGGTGGACCTTCGACGTGGACAACACGACCAACTATCAGACGTTCAAGTATCTGAGCGGCCACTATCAGACGTTCAAGTATCTGAGCGGCCACTATCAGACGGATTTGGCCATCCAGCAGACTTGGAACATGGTGTACGTCCCTTCGGACGGATTCATCAAGCCGCTCCAGTATCGGCAGGGTTCCGAAGGGCGGCCGGGCTACTCATACATTGGAACGTACATCATGTCCCAGTGGGGCACGGAGTACTGGGCGAAAGTGGCCAAGCCCCCGTTCACCCAAATCCTGAGCCTGTTCTACCCTGGATATCAATCCCGCTGGGTGTGAGCCGGCAAGACCAGTTTTCGCCAAGGTCTACGAACGTTGGCGCGCGTCAGCGAGGACAGCTCTCACGTTGCCGAGGCAGCAGGCGCCTTGTGGATTGCGAAGATCGCACGCACAACGGCGCAGACGCACGTGCTCTTGAATGTCCTCGTCCGGACGCGCGCCGCGGTGAAGAGCGGCAACCAGCGACTCGCGCGTCCAATCGAAGCAATAACACACGGGCGCTTCACTCGCTGTGTCCTTTTGAAACACGCGTTCCCTGACATCGGCGACACGAAAGACCTGATCCGGCGCGAAATACACGACGTCGCAGTCGGGGGATGCGCAGAAGTGAAACTCATCCTTCGGCACAAGCCGGCGAAGTGCAGCGCCCGTGAGCAAAGCCTTGACGGTGCGAAGGGCGATCCGGCGCGCCGGTTCATGACATGCTGGGCACACGATGGTTGCCATGCCTAGACCTCCTCAACCCGTGGTCGATGCGTTGCGGACAAAAATGTCTGCCACGTTATCTGAATAGACGAGTGTCCAGTTCGGATTGTTTTCCAGATACGTCGTCAGGCTGTATCCAGGCGGCAGGATGGCGGACTGAAAATGGTACTGCTGCAGCAGCGCGGGTGCATCGGGCGCCAAATTCTGAAGATCCATGTAGTTCGCGAAGACGCCGGATCGCAGATAGATATCCGTTCGCCCGTCCACGAACGTCGGCACGCCTCGATAGATGAGATAGCCCCCGAAGTCGTACGCGTTGAAGAGCGGCCCCGGGATGTGGTGAGACTTCAGATAGTCCACGGCCGCGACCGGATACGCGTTCGGGTTCATGTGCGCGGAAACCGGCCCCTCAATGCTTGGCATGCGCAGGGCGAAGTCGGCGATCTCGCCGATCATGGCCGCCAGCCAGACGAAACGAAGCAGGCGCTTCGGTCTCAGCAGCACGCGCAGCCAGTCGAAGCTCAGTAAGGCAATGAGCGGCGCAGCGGCAATTGCCAGGTACGGCATGAACCTCTGATACACGAGCGTCAGCGCGAAACAGGCGAAGAAATAGAGCACGTATTTCCACGGCAACTTTCGGCTGCGCGCGATGGCGACGAGCGCAATGATTACGAGGAATGGGATGACCCCGTACTTGTAGTATGGGCTGTGAAAATTCGGCGAGTGCCATTCATTGATGGAATTCACCATGAGCGCATTGTTGGAGAGCAACGCATAGGTGAATTCGTGAATGCCGTTGGGATTCAAGAGCCCGACGCCCACGCACGCGGCGGCGATGGCGACGAGGAGACCTCGGGTCCGCATCGGCAGCGGTTGTCCTTGAAACCGGCCAATGGTCGGCAGGAAGGAGACCAGCACTTCAAACAGGATCATCGCAATGCCGATCGATACGCTGGCGTGCGCATTAGCCCAGATGAGCGTCAGGGGAATCAAAAGGAAAGCGCAACCAATGCTTCCCCTCCGAACGCGCTCAAGCAGCAGCAGAAACAGGGCAAACATGGTATAAGAGACAAGCTGCGGGCGCACCACACAGAACGGCATGCCAGCCGCGACGGCGAGCGCTGCGCCGATGGCCGAAAACACGGCGTTGCCTCGGGACAGCCGCAAGCACAGACGATACACGAACCACACCGTCAGCGTCTGAAGCCCCACCAGAATTCCGTACACGCCAGGAAAACCGAAGTGATGCGCGCACCACGCGAGCACGACCTCGAACAGCCACTCCTGCGTCACCCAGGGTTGTCCACGCATCGACCACGAAAACGGATCGTGCGTCGGCACGTGATGATGCGCGAGGATCCAGGCCCCCGTGGCGAGATGCCAGGGCGTGTCGGGATCCGAGAGAGGCGTCGCAGCCGAATAGGCAAAATAGAGAAGCCAACCAAGAAGAATGACCGCGTCCAGCCGAAGCCAGGATGCAACACGAGTCAAACGTCCTCACGCCTTCCGCATACGGAGATCGATGTACATCACGGCAACCGCCACAAAGCTGAACGGCACCACGATGAGCGAGGCCAGCACGGCGACCACCGCGCCGAGGCCAGGGATGACCGCGAAGATGCTGCCCACAATGAGAAGAAATCCATCCGCGGCCGAGAGGATGAGCGAGAGCGCAACAAAGAAGCCCACAAGCCGCCACGTCTCTCCCCTGGTGATCTCAAACGACCGGCGCAGCGCCGTGAAGTAGCCGCGCTTTTCCTCGGCGATGACGTACGGGACAAATGCCATCCTGACCCAGTACCATACGGAACCCACCAACGCTGCCAGGAGCCCGATGACTGCGACGATGACGCCGAGCACCTGCGAAGCACTTGCCGCCACACCCGCGCACAGACCAATGACCCAGCTGGCGACGATTACGGCCACGCCGTACAAACCGTACGCCATGAACAGCGTGGCGAACGACATCGGCCACTTGCGGAACGCGTCATTGCCAGCCTCTTGCACAGGCACATCGAAGCCATGCACCACCATGCCGACGGTGACGCGACTCGTCGCGACAGCCATGAGCGGAAGCACGCCGAAGGAATACAGCAGGATCACAAACGGCATCCAGGTGGTGTACACGGGCGGGATGGCCGCGATGACTTCACTCAAGGAATGGGCGGTTTGGACCTTTGCCAACCAGTTGGTCGGCGAATCTCCGACGTATCTCAGCTGTACGTAGGCGTTGATGATGTCAAACGGAAGCAAAAAGACAAGTGAAATCCCCATCAGCGACCGAAACCGCTGACGGTAAGCGGATAAAGAAATGCGGAAGATATCTCCTAGCGTGAACTGTGTACGGGGCGTCACCGCGATTCCTCCCGCCGGAAGGTTGCACGTTCCTTGCCAAAGCGTCCTTACCATCATAGCACAGGTGGGTGCGCGTCTGCGCCACGGGCCGGAACGTTCGTGCCGTCAGGAGAACAGGCGGGATTCCACGCCGCTCTCCGCGTGGAGCCTCGCGTAGAGTCCCCCGAGCCGGACCAGCTCGTCGTGGCGTCCGCGCTCGACGATCCGGCCGTGATCGAGCACCAGGATCTGATCCGCATGGCGAATGGTCGCGAGGCGATGGGCGATGACCAGCGTGGTGCGTCCCTGGCTCGCCGCCCTGAGTCCCTGCTGGACCCACTGCTCCGTCTGACTGTCGAGGTTGGCGGTGGCCTCGTCGAGAATGAGCACGCGCGGATCGAGCGCGACAATCCGGGCAAACGCGATGAGCTGTCGCTCACCCATCGAGAGGTTGGCGCCCCGACCGTAGATGAACGTGTCGTAGCCATCCGGCAGCTTCGCGATGACGCGATCCGCCCCCACCGCGCGCGCGGCCTCCTCCACGCGAGCGTCCGAGATGTCCGAGCGGAACATGCGGATGTTGTCGCGAATGGTGCCCGTGAACAGATGCACCTCCTGCTGCACGATCCCGACGAACCGGTGCAGCGCGTCCTGCGCAAGCGATGGTATCGGCACCCCGTCCAACAGCACGTCGCCTTCGTCGGGATCGTAGAAACGAAGCAGGAGGCTCATCAGCGAACTCTTTCCGGCCCCCGTCGGGCCGACAATTCCGACGAACCATCCAGGCTCTGCGACAAACGAAATGTCACGCAGGACGGGATGGCGCGGGTCGTAACCGAACGTGACGCGGCGAAACTCCACGCGGCCGCGCGCATCGGCGGGGAGAGAGATCGGGCGCTCAGGATTCACCACATCAGGCTCAATTTCGAGGATCTGGCCAATCCGCTCGGCGGCCACCATGGCCGACTGAAGGGTGTTCCACTGCTGAGTCATGGCGTTGATGGGCTGAAAGAACTGCTGAATGTAACGGATGAACGCGTACAACGTGCCGAACGGAATGGAGCCGCCGAGGACCGCCGCGCCGCCGATGTAGACCACGGCCGCCACGGACAGGTTGCCGAGCATCTCAAAGGTTCGGTTGAACCAGACCGACGTGAAGTACTCTCGGATGTTGGCGTCCCGATGTTGCCCGGCGAGATCGCGAAACTTCTGCGCCTGGCGCGCCTCCTGACGGAAGAGCTGCGTGATCCGCATGCCGGCGAGGTTCTCAGCGAGAAACGCCACCATGCTCGCGAGCAGCGTGCGCGTGCGCTGGTAGCGGCGGCGCAGCGCGCCACGAAATCCCGCGGCGACGGCGAAGATGATGGGCACGAGCACCAGCGAAAACAGGCCCATGCGCACGTCCAGGCGAAACATGGCGATGAGGATCATGATGATGGACAAGCCGTCTCGAATCATGCTCAGAAAGAAGTTGGTGAAGAACTGGTTCACCGTCTCGGTGTCGTTCGACACGTTCGCGACGAGCGCGCCGTCGGCGCGGCGGTCGAAAAAGCGCATGGACTGGCGCTCAATGTGTTGAAAGAGCCCGACGCGGATGCTCCGGATGACGCTCTGCCCAGCCCTCTGCAGGAGTGTGATCTGCAGGTAGTTCGCCGCGACGCCCGCGACGACGACGCCGATGTACAGCGCCGCGATGTCCAGAAGCCCGCGCGGATTCGGATGGTGGCTCGAGATATCCTGGTCGATGGCGATTTTCACGAGATACGGCTGCATCACGCTCGATGCGTTAAACACGATGACGAGTGCAATGACGCCCACGAACTGCCACGCATACGGGCGGGCAAAGGGCAACAGCCGCGCGAGCGACTTCACGCCGGGCGACGAAGATGGGCGTTCTCCCTTCACGAGACCTCCTCCTCCCTCGCCTGCAACCGGTACATCTCCGCGTAAATGCCGCCTTTCTGAATGAGATGGTCGTGCGTTCCCTGTTCGGCGATCCGCCCTTCGTCCATGACGACGATCCAGTCAGCGTCGCGCACGGCAGACAGCCTGTGCGCGATGATCAACACCGTGCGCCTGCGCCGCATGGCGCGGAACGAGGCGAGAATCCGTTTCTCGGTCTCCATGTCCACCGCGGACAGGCTGTCATCCAGAATGAGGATGGGCGCGTCCTTCAGCCAGGCGCGCGCGATGGCCGTCCGCTGCCGCTGTCCGCCCGAAAGCGTCACGCCGCGCTCGCCTACGATGGTGTCGTATCCATCAGGGAAACGGTCCACGTCGCCCTCGAGGCAAGCCGCCCGAGCCGCGGCCGCGACGTCTTCGTCCGTCGCATCCGGGCGCCCGAAGGCGATGTTCTCCCGAAGCGTCGTCGAGAACAAAAACCCGTCCTGCGGCACAAAGGCAATGGCCTTCCGCAGTTGTTCAAGCGACAGGTCGCGGACATCGACGCCGTCGATCCGGATGGCCCCCGCGGGCGGATCGTAAATGCGGGGCAAAAGGCTGACGAGCGTCGTCTTGCCGGATCCTGTGCGCCCCACGATGCCGAGGGTCTGCCCGGGACGTACACTGAGGTGGATATCTCGGAGCACAGGGCGTTTTCCATCGGGATACGCGAAGGCATCGAGGTGGATGTCGATCGCGCCTTCGACCTTGGCGAGGCGCACGGGATGCGGCGGATCCGCCACGGATGGCCGTTCTTGAAGCAGAAGATCCAGACGGGCCATCGACGCGGACGCGCGCTGATACGAGTTGATGACCTGGCCAATCTGCTGAAGCGGCACCACAAGCTGACCCAAATAAAGCGTGAAGGCGACGAACGAGCCGATGGGAATCTCGTGCCGAATGGTGAGCCAGCCGCCGTACAGGAGCGCGATGCCAAACGCGACCGAACTCGCTGTGGGAATGATGGACTGGAACGCAGCCTGCTTGCGTACGAGCGACATCTGTTCAGCCGCGATGTGATCGACGCGATCGGCAAATCGCCCAACTTCAATGGGCTCGTTGGCCGTCGCCTTCACCAGCCGAATGGCGGTGAAGCTCTCCTCCGCCAGTTCGGACATGGACGAAAGGGCCTCCTGCACCTGGCGCGAGGACGCGCGCACCTGGGGACCAATCCACACGACGAAAAAGGGGATGCATAAAAGTGGAATCATGCTGAACACGGTGAGCTTAAAGCTCACGGTGGTGAAGGTCATCACGAGCGTCGCGATGAGAAGAAAGACGGCATTGGTGAGAATGTTCAGCCCGCCGGAGAGGGCCTCGCGGACCTGCTGCACGTCGTTCATGGCATGGCTCAGAAGGTCCCCCACGCTGCGCTGGCGGAAATAATCTACGTCCATGGTCTCCCAGTGCGCAAACAGCTTCGTTCGGAGCAAGTACTCGAATCCCCGGGCCGCGCGGCCGTTCTGCGACTGGCCAATTCCGTAGAAGAACACGTACAGCGTGCCAATCGCCATGAGGAGCAGCGCATACAAGAAAACGCCTCGGCCGCTCAACCGATGGACGCTCAATGCATCGGTGAAGCGGCCGAGCACATTTGGGAATTGAACAAAAATCCATTCAGACACGAGAATGGCAATTGTCGAGCCGACATAGCCGACGCGATGCTCCCACAGGTACGACTTCAGAAGCGATTGCGGGCGCATGGGACATCACCTTCCTCCACTTCGGACGTCAGCCCTATTACGATACCGCAGCCATTCGTCCCCAGCAAGAGAAGGATGCCGCCTCTTCACGGGAGTGAAAACGACCATTCGTCGGCACGCCGTCCGTCAGCGCGCCATCGCGCCGAGCAAAAAATAACCTACAGCACATGCCGCCACGGGGATGAGCGCCGTCTTCAATTTGTAGTTGGCGTAGTCCATGACGGAAACTTTCATCACGGTGGCCATGGCGACCGTGTTGTCGCTCAAGGGTGAGACGAATCCGCCAAACGTGCCGCTCGCAAACACGGCCCCCGCCGCGATGGCGAGGCTCCCCGCGCCACCCTGGGCAAGCGAGAACGCGAGCGGCATCAGGATGGCCCACGTGCCGAACGAGCTGCCCAGGACGTACGAAATCAGGCAGCCAAAGATGAAAAGCGCCGGAATGATGAACGATCTTGGCACGTATTGGACAATCTCCCGCTGACAGAACTGCGCAAAGCCGAGATCGGACGCCACAGCGGAAACCGCCCAGATGAGCGCCAACAGGACGATGACGGGCATCATCTCGTTGCCGCCCTGGAGAAAGCCGACCATGATCCGGTTCAGCGGAGTGCCGCGCACAGCGTAGAGGATGGCCATGACGACGACCGTCAGGATGAGCGCCTCCAGCATCGCCTTCGCCGCGTTGGCCTGGACGAACGCCTGAACAAGCGTCCGGCCCGGCGCGTAGCCGGAGATGACGGTGAACGCAAGCGTGCTCGCCAAGAGCACCGCCAGCGGGAAGACAAGGTTCAGGGCCGATGGGTGCGCGCGTTTGGCGAGCGCTTCGACGGGATCGGGCACCTCCTCATCAGAAGCCTCCCGGCGGCGCATGCCGCGCTGAACTGCGGCATCCTGCGGGAAACTCATGGCCCCCGCTTCAAGCGCGAACGCTCCTCGGCGCTCGTGCACAAGCCGCGGAAGCCCTCTGCCCTGCTCGCCATCCACGCGCCGGGGTGTGCGCGCAGCGGACGGCGTCGCAGTTCGCACATGAGCCGAGAAGCGGAAAAACGTGAGAAACGCCCCCATCAAGAGCATCGCCCAGGCTAAGAAGTTGTAGGGGATGGTGGCGAGAAACAGCGCGTACGGAGACGCCGCCCCGGCGTGGTGCGCTGATGTGTGCATGAGTCCGACCATATAGGCCACAAAAGCCGTCCCGATGGGGACCACGGCGCAGAGCGGCGTCGCCGTGACGTCGATGGTGAACGCAACCTGTTCCTTTGCGATGCGGAAACGTTCGAAGACGCGGCTCACGATGGGCGCGACCGTCAGAATGCGGAAGTCGGGCGCCATAAAGGTGAAGAGGCTCGACAACCAGGTGAACACAAAGGCTCCGCGAGGTGAATGAATCCGCGCCTCCATCCAGCGGCTGAACCCCTTCACGCCGCCGGAGACGCGCAGGAGCCCGACAAACGAACCAAACAGATAGAGGAAAAGAACAAGGCTCATGTTGCCCGACAGCCCAACTTCGCGCCCGATGTAGGTAATGGCGGACTCAAGGCCGGCCAAAGGGCGAGGATGTTCGATGTAACAACCGACGAACAGCCCGAGCGCGAGTCCCAAAATCACCTGTTTCGTCAAGAGCGCCACGGGGATAATGACGATGAATGGCACGATGGATGCGAACGACCCGTGCATGTGGGACCTCCTCCCTGCGTCCTGTGTACAGTGTCCTCCAAACCGCGTCAGACATACCTCAGGGAGGGGGAAACGTCGTGCTCGGCGTGATGGATCTCGACCTCATGGAGGCTTGCAGCGTGCTCTCGTCCATCGGCACGCTCGCCATCGCCCTCACGTCGTGGTACCAGATTCGGCGCGATACGCAGATCGGGTACGTGCCGATGGTCGTGATCGACGATTTCGAACGTCTGGACGGCGAATTGGTCGCCGAACTGCGGAACTACGGCACGGGTCCGGCATTGGATGTGAAGCTTTGGGGAATGAGAGGGAAAGAGCGCGTGCCGATTGCACCTGTGGTGGAGGGACGGCGCGTGTCAGGGCTGCACCTCGCACCGGCGGAAGCCAAGCGCGTGCATCTCGCTGCAGGCGGGCCTTCTCGACACGGGGTGGATGGGAATACGCCAGAGGTGATTGTCCTTCGCTACCAGTCCGTGCGAGGTCGGAGGTTTTCCGCGCGGTCCGAAATTCCTCCGGAGCTTCGACTAGGAGCGAACACGAACGAACTCGGGCAAGCCGGAAGCGGCTTGCCCGAGTGAGGGGCTTCACTTGCTGGAGGACATCCAGATGTAGTTGAGGAGCCCATAGCCAGTTGTCGGATTCAGCACCTGCGTGGTCGCATTGTGCACATCCGGTGCGATGACCGTGATGCCAGCCGGGACGTTCTGCCACAAGACGGGCAGCTGTTTCGCGATGTAGTCCTCGTACGCAAAGAAGTTCTTCGTGTTCTCGGCCTGCGAGGACACGGGCTCGGTGGTCTTCGCAATCAGCTGGTCGGCCGTCGGGTCGTTGTACCCGAAGTTGTCCAAGCCGCCTGGCTCAAACAACTGCTCGCCGGACGGATACGATCCGCCATACGTGATGCCGGTGCCAGCTGCCGCGGCCCACTTGCCTGGGTTCTTGGCGTCGCTCATGATGCCCTCTTCTTCGTTAAACGAAATCTGTTGCAGGGTCACATCCACACCAATCTGCTTCCAGTCCTGCTGCACCAGTTCGGCCTCCTGCAGTGTCGACTCGGAACCAGACGCAACCATCATGGTGAACTGGAGCTTCTGGCCGTCCTTCGTCATGACGCCGTTCTCCATCTTCCACCCGTCCGACTCGAGCAGCTGCTTGGCCTTCGCCGGGTTGTAGGCGAAGAGATTATTGAGAGAAGAATCGTAGAACACGGTCTTTGGTTGTGCTGGAATCGGCCCGTAAAGCGGCGGCGCGAATCCGTGATAGATGGCCTGGTCAATTTCGTTTTGGTTCATCGCGTACTCGAGCGCCTCGCGGACCTTCAGGTCATTGAACGCGCTGTAGAGCGGCGAACCCTTCTGCAAATTCAGCTCGATAAAGTCGTAGCCGAAGTTGTAGGCGGGCACAATCTTGTAGCCCATCTTTAGCAGGCTGCCGCGAGACGCCCACTGCGCCGGGTCGAGATATCCCAAATTCACAGCGCCACTGCGAAGCGCGGCAAACTCCGCGTCGCTCGAGCCTTCGTACTGGAAGATCAGCTTATCCAGCGTGCTCTTGTGCCCCGCGAACGTCTGGTTGGGAACAAGCACCCAAGCCTGGCTCTGCTTCGCGCTCACGAGCTTGAAGGGGCCATCCACCACGGTGAAGAAGCTCGGATTGGTGGCTTCCTTACCAAGGTACGCGATCTCCTGCGCCATGTTGTTGGGGTACTTGTTCCATGCGTGCTCGGGCAAAGCCGTGAGCTGGCCAATGCCGTTGTAGATGAACCACTGCTGGTTCACCGGTTTCTTCAGCGTGACCTGGACGGTGTAGTTGTCGAGCGCGACGACGCTCTTGACGTTCGCCGGCACGCCGCCAGAGCCGGCCGCGTAGTTCGGCCAAGGCGGCACGTTCGACTCGTCCGTCGCCTTGACCAAGTCGTAGTCCCAGACGACATCCTGCGCCGTCACAGGTTTGCCATCCGACCACACCCAGTTCTTCTTCAGGTGAATGGTGTACTCCGTACCTGTTGCGTTGTAATCAATGCTGCTGGCGAGGCTATTTTTCCAATCAATGGAGTAATCACTTCCAATGTAAATTAGCGATGGATAAAGCAGAATCTGGAGGTCAGCGTTGTAAAGGCTCGCATTGGCCGAGTTTGTGATCGGCAGATACCAGTTGATGTTGGTTGCGGGCGGGAGCGCCACCACCAGTGTGCCGCCCTTTTGCGGTTGCTGCGTCGTGGTCTGCGTGCTGTTGGTGGTCGAGTTGGTGGTATTCTGCTGTGTTCCGCATCCCGCAATGACACCGGCGCCCAGCGCCACGGTCACGGCAGCCGCACCAAGCCGTGTTGACCACCTGCGTTTCTCGTAAAGTCCCATGTTAACCCCCCTATGCTGTCTGCGAGACCAACGTTCGAATTCGCAGACTCTTTATGTGAAATGCGTTTTTCTGATAAGCTCATCCTACGAGCATTCAAGCACCTTGTAAAGGCCGTGTGAGTTGGAAAAAGAAAGCATCCAATGAGTCCCAGACCCCAAATCCCGCGCTGCGTCTTGCGTTTCCCGCATTTAAGCGCAAGGTGCATCAATCTAAGAATTCTCTAAGAATAAGGGGCGACGCCTGAGAGAAAAGGCGCAGGAGCGGGGGACCGCCCTCTGCGCCAGGCTTTTTACGACATCGACTCGAGGCTGATCCTCGGATCAACCAAGCTGTAGAGGATGTCCGCGAGCAGGTTGCCGATGATGGTCAACGCACCGAGGAACATCGTCACGCCGAGCAGCACGGGATAATCCAGCGTGCCAACAGCGTTCCAATACAAGAGGCCCATGCCGGGATAGTTGAAAATCTGTTCGATGAACAGCGCACCCGCGAACAGAGCCGGGAACGACAAACCGAAGAGCGTGATCTGCGGCAACACCGAGTTGCGCAGGACGTGACGCCACAGCACCTGCGACTCGCGCAACCCTTTGGCTCGTGCCGTTCGGACGTAGTCCATGAGCAGCGTCTCGCGCACGGATGAACGCATGTAGCGCGAGTAGCCAGCCAAGGTGACCAACGTCAATGTCGCGGCGGGCAGAACCAGGTGATGCAGCCAATCCCAGAAGCCCGGGTTTGGATCCTGCGGGTTGACGACACCACCGGATGGGAACCAGTGCAACTGGATGGAGAAAAACATCACCATCAGGATGCCCAACCAGAACGACGGCATCGAGTAGAAGAAGTAGTTGAGCACGGTGATGATGTGATCGGCGATGGTGTTCTCGAAGTACGCCTGAATCGTGCCGATGAGCATTGCGAACAACTGCGCAAAAATGGTCGCAATCAATACGAGCGACAGCGTGTTCGGCAGCGCGTGCCCAATGAGATACGTCACCGGCTCCGTGTAGTTATACGAGTATCCGAGGTTGCCATGGAGGATATTCCACAGCCAGATCAGATACTGCATGTACAGCGGTTTGTTCAAGCCGAGCGACTGCGCCAGAGCCGCGGCTCGCTGCGGCGTGTAGTGCTGGCCGAGCAGAATGCGGACCGGGTTGCCCGGCACGATGTGAAGCAGGACGAACGTGATGATCGAAATTCCAATAAGCGACGGAATGGCCTGCAGGATGCGGCGCACAATGTAGCTCAGCACTCGGGCTCACCCCACTTCCATGGTTCATTTGCGCCATCAATCGGTGCGCGTTTCCAGCGCATGGCGCAGGCCATCACCGATGAAGTTCACAAACAGCTGCGAGCACAGAATCAGAATGCCCGGCGGATAGATGAGCCACCACGCGTTCTGGAAGATGTAGTTCATCGCAGCCGACAGATCAGCGCCCCAGTTCGGCGCCGGGGGCGGCAACCCTAGTCCGAGGAATGATAGACCCGCAATCGAGAGAATGGAGTCCGCGACTGCGAAGGTCGTGGTCACCAGCACCGTTCCAATAAAGTTTGGAACCAGGTATTTCGTCATGAGTCGCCACGTGCGCACGCCCGCCAAGAGCGCCGCCTCGACGTACGTCTCATTTTTGATCTTCAACACTTCACCGCGGACAATACGGCTCACGCCGAGCCAGCTTGTCGCAGCGAGGACGAAGATCATGAGACCCACGTTCGGCTTGAACGTTGCGTTCAGGAACAGCAGGATGAAGATGCTCGGAATGGACAGCAGGATGTCCACGATACGCATCAGAATGATGTCCACCCAGCCACCCGCGAGCGCGCTCACCATGCCGTACAGCGTTCCGAAGGCCATCGCCACAAACGCGGACAAGAAGCCCACTTCGAGCGACGCCTGGCCGCCCACCATCATGCGCGCGAGCACGTCGTGACCCGCGTCATCCGTGCCCAGCGGATGCTTGGCACTCGGCGGCTGCAACAAGGCGGTGAAATCCCCCTGTGTCGGGTTGACGTGATACAGCATGGGCCCCAAGAAGCAGAAGGCAAACAACAGCACCATGCCGATCACGCCAATTGAACTCAGCGGATACCGCCAGAATCGCTTCCACGTGCGCCACTTGGTGGCCTGCACGCGCGGCTCGCCTGCGGAATTCGCCACTTGCGTCTCTGTGACCACGCCTTTCCCTCCCTTCTGCCGGGCGGCTGAGCTCCCAGCCGCCCCGTGTTGTGCATCACTTGGACATCCAGATATAGTTAAGGAGCGGATAACCGGTTGTCGGATTCAGGTATTGCTCGGTCGCGTTGTGCACGTTCGGCGCGACGGCGGTGAAGCTGGCGACGCCGTTCGTCCACAACACCGGCACTTGCTTCGCGCAGTATTCTTCGTACGCGAAGAATTCCTTGAGCGACGCCTGCTGCGACGGCGCGGGCGATGTGGTCGCCGCGATCAGCTTGTCGAGTACCGGATCGTTATAGCCGAAGCCGTCAAGCCCGCCAGGCTCAAACAACTGCTCGCCGGACGGATACGATCCGCCATACGTGATGCCCGTGCCCGCTGCGGCCGCCCACTTGCCAGGATTGGACGTGTCCTGAATGACACCGAAGATCTCGGACAGCGGCATTGGCTTCAGCGAAATCTGTACGCCAATCTGCTTCCAATCCTGCTGAATGAGTTCCATCATCTGCGTGGTTGACTGCGTACCGGTCGGGTACAGAACTTGGAACTTCAACTGCACGCCGTTTTTCGTCATGACGCCGTTTTGCATCTTCCACCCGTCCGACTCGAGCAACTGCCGCGCCTTCGCCAGGTCGAACGGGAACAGCGGCTTCGCGAGATTCGGGTCGAAAAAGATGGTTCTTGGCGTCGTCGGAATCGGCCCGTACTGCGGCGGCGCAAACCCGTGATAGATGTCCTGGTTGATGGCGTTCTGATCGATCGCGTACTCGAGCGCCTGCCTCACCTTCACATCGCTGAACGCCGCGTACATGGGCGAACCCTGCTGTTGGTTGAGCTCGATAAAGTTGTACCCGAAGTTGTACGCCGGCGTGATGGTGTAACCGGACGACGCGAGCGACTGACGCGATGCGTACTGCGACAAATCCAGATATCCCAGGTTCACCGCACCGGTCTTTAGCGCCGCGAACTCCGCATCGTTGGTCGCTTCATACTGGAAGATCAACTTGTCGAGCGTGCTCTTGTGCCCGCCGAACATCGGGTTGGGCACGAGCGTCCACGACTGACTGCTCTTTGCGCTCTGCAGCTTGAACGGCCCGTCGACCACAGTGAAAAACGCAGGGTTCGTCGCTTGCTTCGCCAGGTAGATGATCTCCTGGCGTATGTCGTTCGGGTACTTGTTCCAAGCGTGCTTCGGCAAAGCCGTCAGTTGCCCGATACCGTTGTAGATGAACCATTGCTGGTTCACCGGCTTCTTCAGCGTGATCACGACCGTGTAAGGATCCTTCGCCACGACGCTCTGGACGTTGTCCGGCACGCCGCCTGCACCCGCGTTGTAATTGGGCCACGGCGGAGGCGCGTCCTTTGCGTCAGTCGCCTGAATCAGTTGATAATCCCAGACGACGTCATCCGCGGTCACTGGGTGGCCGTCCGACCACTTCCAGTTCTTCTTCAGCGAGATGGTGTACACCGTGCCCGCCTGATTGTACGTGATGCTCTGCGCGAAACTGTCGGCATAATCGATCTGGTACCGATGGTCGATATAGATCACGCCGGGATACAGTTGTGTGTAGAGCTGCGCATTGTACAGACTCGCGTTGCCCGCATTCGTGATGGGCAAATACCAGGTGATGTTGGTCGCCGGTGGCAAGGCGTAAATCAAGGTGCCGCCCGTTTGCCCACCGGTACCACCCGTCCCCGCCGCGTTTTGCGGGCTTCCGCCACCGCAGCCAGCCACCGCACCGAGCGCCAGCGCGGCCGCCAATCCGCCCGAGAGCACCTGCGCTTTCCCCTTCATGTCGCTTCCCCCTTCGACGAACCCTGACAGTAGGGTCTCGAAACCGGGAGAAGTTCATGCACAAGGGAAGCCAGCGCGCACTTCAGCCGTGCAGATGACAGGCAACCCAGTGATCCGGGTGCACTTGAACCGGCTTGGGCATCGTCTGACGACACACGTCCATCACCCGCGGACAGCGCGTATGGAACGGGCATCCAGACGGTGGATTGGCCGGACTCGGCACATCGCCCTGCAGAATGATCCGCTCGCGCCGCTTCGTCCGGCTTGGCTCAGGCGCTGCGGACAGGAGCGCCTGGGTGTACGGGTGAAGCGGATCGTGATACAGCGACTGCTTTGGGCCGATCTCGACCAGGTGCCCCAGGTACATCACGCCGACGCGATCGCTGATGTGGCGCACGACGGCCAGGTTGTGTGAGATGAACAGATACGACAGGTTAAACTGGTGCTTCAGGTCCATCAGCAGATTCAGGATCTGCGATTGAATCGACACGTCGAGAGCCGAGACGGCCTCGTCCGCGACGATGAGCTTCGGGTTCAACGCGAGCGCGCGCGCGATACCGATGCGCTGACGCTGACCACCCGAAAACTCGTGCGGGTACCGGTTAATGTCACCCGCGCGCAGGCCGACGGTCTTCAACAGTTCGCCGGCGCGCTCAAACGCCTCTGACCTGGACAGCACCTTGTTCACAATCAGCGGCTCCGCGATGCTCTCGCCCACCGACATGCGCGGGTTCAGCGAGGCGTACGGATCCTGAAACACCATCTGCGATTTGCGCCGACTTGCCCGAAGTTCCGCGCCCTTGGCATGGGTGATGTCTTGTCCGTCCAGGATGATCTTTCCGGAGGTCGGCGCGGTCAACCGCATGATCATTCGGCCGGTGGTCGACTTGCCGCAGCCGGACTCGCCGACGATGCCGAGCGTCTCGCCCGGCTTCACCTGAAACGAAACGCCGTCCACAGCGCGGACATGGCCGACCGTTCGCTTCATCACGCCGGACTTGATCGGAAAGTACTTTTTCAGATCCTGGACTTCGAGCACGTACTCGCTCATGCGCTCCCTCCTTTCCCTCAGACGAGATCGCAGCGAACCAAGTGACCTGGGGCCACTTCGCGCAACTCGGGCATCTTCTCGAAGCAGGACGGCTTCGCGATGGGGCAGCGCTCGGCGAATCGGCAACCCTTCGGGAAGTTCGCCGCGCTCGGCACCGTGCCCGGGATGGAGTAGAGCACGTCCTTGTCCTCCTCCAACGAGGGGATGGACTCCATCAGCGCGCGGGTGTAGGGGTGCTTGGGCTCCGAGAAGAGCGTGTCCGCGTCGACCGACTCGACCACCTGGCCCGCGTACATCACCACGACGTGATCGGCCATGTCGGCCACGACGCCGAGGTCGTGTGTGATGAGGATGATGGAAGTGTTCGTCTCACGCCGCATCTTCTTCATGAGATCGAGCACCTGGGCCTGGATGGTCACGTCGAGCGCGGTGGTGGGCTCGTCCGCGATGAGCAGCTTCGGCTCGCAGATCATCGCCATGGCGATCATCACGCGCTGCCGCATGCCGCCGGACAGCTGGTGTGGGTACTCGCGCAAAATCTGCTCCGCGCGCGGGACGCCCACGAACTTGAGCATCTCCACGGCGCGATCCAGCGCCTCCCGCTTCGGCACGCCGCGGTGGCGAACCAAAACTTCCGAAATTTGCGTACCGATACTCAGCACGGGGTTCAGCGCCGTCATTGGCTCCTGGAAGATCATCGCGATATCGCTACCGCGCAAATCCGCCATTTCGCGGTCGTTCAGCTGCAGGAGATCTCGGCCGTCAAACAAAATTTGACCGCCGACAATCTTCCCGTACGGCCGAGGCACGAGCCGCATGATGGACAGCGACGTCATGCTCTTGCCGCAGCCCGACTCGCCCACGATGCAGACGACCTGCCCCCGATTGACGTCGATGTCGATCCCGTCGACGGCCTTGACGGTCGCCTGCTTGCTCACGAAGTACGTTTTCAAGTCGCGAATCGCGAGGAGCGGTTCGGCCACGTCTTGCCCCTCCCATCTGTCGAAGAATGTCGAATCGGTCTTCGATTTCGGAACTGTGTATGACAACGTAACATCAGGGCATTCGGTTCTCGTCGTGCGTCCGAAATCGCAGATACCATGCACGCACCGTGCCTAGTATAGCGCAAATTGTATCGACGGCCATCGCCGGTGTAAAGGAGCGCGACAGGCACGCGCGTCACGTTTTTCCACCGGCTCGCGACGAGAATCGCGAACTTTCGCCGCTTTCTCCGACTTTCGTAGGAAAGTAAGAATTCTCTTAGCCTGCGGCACGGCACTTCATGCAGGAAATGCGGCAAGAAATCTTACGAAAGCGCAAACATTCGGACAACCCCTCATTCCCCTGCAGAACTGCACCGCGCGCTTCAAGCGGCGTTCAATCCTACAGTGTACAATAAAACTGGTCCAGTCCGATGTACCGAACCATGCGGGAGGTTAGCCGATGCGCATTTTGCTCGTCGAAGACGAGGTGCGGCTCGCGTCCGCACTGAAACAGCTTCTCAAGGAACACCAATATGCGGTCGACATCGCCCACGACGGCGAGACTGGGTGCGATCTCGCCCTCACCGACAGCTACGACATCGCCATCCTCGACATCATGCTGCCGAAGATGAACGGCCTCGACATCCTGCGCGCCATGCGCAAGGCGGGCCTTCAAACGCCCGTGCTGCTCCTCACGGCCAAGGACACGGTCGAAGACCGCGTGACGGGCCTCGACGCCGGCGCCGACGATTACCTCGTCAAGCCGTTCGACAACAAGGAGCTTCTGGCGCGCGTGCGGGCGCTCTCGCGCCGCACAGGCCAACTGGCTGGCGGCGACGCCATCGAGGCGGGCCCGTTTCGACTCGATCTTAACACTCGAACCGTGACGCGCAACGGGGAACCCCTGGCGCTGACGGCCAAGGAGTTCCAGTTGCTTGAGCTGTTCATGCGCAATCCCAACAAGGTGCTGTCCAAAGAGGTCATTCTCGATCGCGTCTGGGGCCCCGATGCGGACGTGATCGGCAACGCGGTGGAAAACTACGTGCACTTCTTGCGGAAAAAGATCGACGAGCCCGATCTCCCGTCGTACATCGCCACCGTGCGGGGCGTGGGATACATGTTTCACCCAGACCCAGCGACGGGCCGCAAGGCATGAGAAGGGACGTGCGGCTTGTTTAAGCGGCTGAGCCTCCGTCTGACGCTGCTGACGGTGATTCTGTTGGTGGTCCTTTACAGCATTACGTCGCTCGCGCTCTACGGGATCATTCGCGGCTTCGTGATGCGAAGCATCGATTTCAACCTGCGCCAGGCCGCCTACCGCGTGGCCAACACAGCGGTCCTGACAGGCATCCCGAGCTTCGCCTCCACCGGATCTCCCGAGATCAACTTCGTCCTCGTGGATAACAGCACGTATACGTCCATCGCAGATCCGGACCTGGCGAACGCGCTGGAAAACCGCCTGAATCGGCCGACGGATCGCCCGACATTCTTCAACTTCACCTACCAGGGCGAGCATTACCGCGTCTTTGACCTGCCCATCGCCGAGGGCACCGGCGGGCCCGCCTACGTCGCCACCATCCTCGACGACACGCAGACTGTGCGAGCGATGAGCGATCTGCGCTCCGTCATTGTCATCGTGGGGCTGTTCGGCGTCTGCGGCGCGACACTCGTGGGTTTCATCCTGTCCGAGCGCATGCTCCAGCCCATCCGCCGCGCCTTTCAACGCCAGCTCGAGTTTGTGGCGGACGCCTCGCACGAACTGCGCACGCCTCTGGCGGTCATCCAGTCGAACCTTGGCATCGTGATGGAGCACACGGACCAAACGGTCGAGGACAACCTGGAGTGGCTGAACAACGCCCACGGCGAGGCGCGCAGACTCGGAAAACTGGTCCAGGACCTGCTGACGCTCGCGCGGTCGGACTCCGAGCGCATGCCGGTGGAGCGCCGCCCGGTTGCTCTGAACGAACTGCTCGACCGCATCCACGATCTGTACGAGACCGTCGCAGACATGCGCGGCATTGAACTTGCCGTGCGCGCGGAGGAACCCCTCGTCGTGTTGGGCGATCGCGACCGGCTGCATCAGCTTTTGGTGATCCTCATCGACAATGCGATGAAGTTCACGGATGAAGGCGGCAAGGTCGAGATTGCCGCGATTCGCAACCGAAATCAGGCGATGCTGTCGGTCCGCGACACGGGGATTGGCATCGCCAAGGAACACTTGGAGCGCGTCTTCGATCGGTTTTACACGGTGGACACGGCGCGATCGCGCCATGGAGAGGCGAAGGGAACGGGGCTTGGATTGTCCATCGCCAAATGGATCGTGGAGGCGCACGGCGGCCGGATTTCCATCGCCAGCGAGGGCATTGGCAGGGGGACGACGGTCCGCGTGGAATTGCCGCTCGCGGCGAAGCGTCCGGCCGGATCGGAGGAGGGCGACGTCACGGCGAGAAGCGAGGCGTGACGCCCACCTCCGGCAGGCGGTGGAGGAGAAATTCGACCAGCGAATCCTTTGCCTCGGCGCTCGTCCAAGGTTCGCCCGACGCCTCGGCCAGGGTCGTCGCCTTGTCTCGCTCAACGCGCACGTCGTCGCGCTCGGCGTAGCGGTAGAAGCGCTGAATGGCGGCGATGGCAGCGTCGAGATCGGGCGAGATGCTGATGCAGCCGTGCGCGAGCACGTAGCCAGGGTGGCGCGACGACATGCCGGCCAAGCCCCCGCGCCAGGCCTGCGCCGTGCCTACGACCTTGCGGCCACCGATGGCGACATTGTAATTTCCGTCGCAGTAGGCTCCAGGCACGTCGGTCATCTCGGCGGCGAGCCCGAGCGCCCGCAGCCATTCGACGAGCGGCTGACATAGGATGCGATAGTACCTGTCTGTCGTCGCGCCCTCGGCTTGGCGCGGGAAGATGAGGGACAGATTCAGCATCCCTTCCCCGTGCGGCACGGCGGTGCCGCCGGTCGAGCGCACGAAGAGCGGCCACCCCTCCGACGCCATGCGCGCCACCGCCTGCTGACCGGCCTGCCCCCCCACGTCCCGCCGGCTCACCACAAGCCCCGTCACAGGCAGGTGGCGCCACACGCGCAGCACCGGTATTCTGTCCCTGTGCGCCACCTGCTGTCCGATCTCGTCATCGTGCAGAATATTGTCGAGCGGAGAGGCGAGCACCTCTTCCACCAACACCTCCACTTCCCGCGGCCATAGCGGATCCCATGCGATCATCGTCCTCATCCCTCCGAAATGCGCCGTCGCCCAACGAGCGGCAACACCATCACGACCGTCGTGCCCTTGCCGACGGCGCTGCGCACGTAAATCTGTCCCCCATAGCGCTCCACAACCTGCTTGGAGATGGCGAGCCCAAGCCCAGCGCCCTGCCCTTCGCGGCGGGCGGCCTCTCCCCGGTAGAAACGTTCAAATATGTGAGGCAACACGTCCTCTGGTATCCCGTCTCCGTTGTCGGAAATCGTGATGCGCGCCGTGGTGGACTCCTCCCGCGCCATGAGCCGAATCCAGCCGCCCTGAGGCGTGTGGCGCATCGCGTTGTCCACGAGCCCCACCAAAACTTGGCGCAGCCGATCCGGCTGAATCGCCACGCGTCCCCCGCTCGTCAGATGAACGCTCACCTCCATCTCCAGGTCCGGCCGCAGCATGAGCGCGTCGTCACGCAGGCGAGCGAACATCTCGTCCATCTCGGCCTGCCCCATCCCGCCACCCACGGGGAGCTCGTCCACCTGGTCCAGGTTCGAGAGCGCCAGAAGCTCATCCACCAGCCGCTGCAGGCGCCCGACCTCGAGCACGATGTTGCGGACCGCAGGCTCCCAGACGCGCGGGTTATCCCGCCCCCATCGCCTGAGGAGATTGGCGTGGCCCGCAATGATGGCGAGCGGGGTGCGCAGCTCATGCGACGCGTCCGCCACGAAGCGGCGCTGTTCGTCCATCGCCACGTCGATCCGATCCAACATCTGGTTGACCGACTCCTGAAGCGACATGAGTTCCGGCGGCAAGTCGGAAAACGACAGTCTCCCCGCCCTGCGCCACTCCACCTGCTGAATGCCCGCCATCAGGCGCGCGAGGGGGCGAAATCCTCGCTCGATGAGAAGGCGCATCCCCACGCCAAACAGCGCGATCACGGCCGCGTCCAACACGAAGAATACCGTGAGCATATGCAGCGCCGCCTGGCGCAGTGGATCCAGCAGGGTAAAAATGGAGAGTTGCCCAAAGCTCCCGTTTTCGAAGCGCACGCCTTCGGTGAGCGCCAGCACCCGGTGATATCCGTTTTCGTCCCGCCACGCGTACGGATAACTCCAGTGCGGCTTCGTGAAGTCCTGTCCCTGCGCTGGCATGGGCACGCGCGACGCGATCTCGTCGACCACGGTCCCGGTGAACACTGGTCCCATGATCTGAAACAACACATTGCCCTCTGCGTCGGTGAGACGAATGACCGAATCGGTGGCAGCGGCATACCGATCCCAGGTGGTGGTCACCGCCTCTTCCGCCAGCCGATCCGCGCCCTGGCCAAGCAGGGTGGCCATCTCGAGCTCCATGACGCGCTTTTGGCCAATCAGGCTCGTGGCCTGGTACGAGACCATGAACAGCGTTGTGAAGACGAGCAGAACCACGGCGCACCACGCGGTGCTCCAAATGAGAAGCGTGCCTTCGATGCTTCGACGCCGGGAACGGTTCAGCCATCTCATGAATCCTCGACCTCGAGCCGGTATCCCTGCCCGCGCACGGTCCTGATGTATCGCCGCTCAGGATCCAACTTCTGACGCAGATAGCCGATGTACACGTCCACCACGTTGGTATCACCCGGTGCCTGAAATCCCCAAACGCGCTCCAGCAGCTCCTGCCGCGAACAGGTGCGGTTCACATTGCGAAGCAGGTACAGCAACAGGTCATATTCCCGCGCGGTGAGATCCACCTCCCGCCCGCGATACACCACGCGGTGAGCGTCCAGGTGGACCGTCGCCTCGCCAAAGCGAAACGGAGCGCCGCTCGCTTCGTATCGTCGCCTGACCGCTCGCATGCGGGCCCAAAGCTCTTCGATGGCAAACGGTTTGACCAGGTAGTCATCCGCACCCGCATCAAGACCACCCACGCGATCCGTCACAGCCCCGCGCGCCGTGATCATGATGATGGGAACGCTTGAAAACGTGCGAACCTCGCGACAGAGATCCACCCCGCTCATGCCCGGCAGGACGATGTCGACGAGCAATAAATCGTACTCCTGGGACCTCGCCCGCTCGATGGCGGTTTCGGCGTCCATCGCCACGTCCACCTCGACCCCGGACAGTTCCAACTCCAAGCGGAGGAATTCCACCAGCCCCGGTTCGTCCTCGACAATCAGGACCCGCATCGCTCGATCACCGCCCTCATCTTACCGCAATTCGCTCGACGCCGCCGCTTTCAAGGAAGCCAGCCAATCGATGAACGCCCGCGCAGCCGCAGGAATGTGCGACTCCCTGCGCCAGATGAGCGTCACGGTGCGCTGGCCGAGATCGCAGCCCACGATATGGACGAGTTTCAACCGCCCTTGGGTCACATCGTCCTCGACCGCTGGCCAGGGCACGACCGCGAGGCCGAGGCCCGCCTGCACGAACCGGTTCATGGCCTCCAGGCTGTCCGTCTCCATCACCGGCGGGGCTGGCCGCTCCACCCCTGCGCGGTGCAGCAGCTCGTCGATCTGCCGCCGCAGTCCCGACTCACCGTGCATCACCACCAGCGGGTGCTGCGCCAACTCCGCCATCGTCGCGCGCTTGCCCGCGAGCGCGTGATACGACGGGGCGACCGCGACGAGTTCGTCGCGCCACAGCGCGATTTGTTCCAGGCCCGCCTCGTCTTCGGGAGGCGTCGTCACAATGGCGAGATCGACGGCTCGCGCGCCAAGGCGCTCGAGCGTCACCTTGGACGATCCCGTCACCACCTGGAACCTCACGCGCGGGTGCATGGAAGCGTACCGAGCGACCATGGTCGGCAAGCGATACAGCGTGGGAGAAAGCCCCGCCCCGATGCGCACCAGACCCGCCTCGGGATTCGACATCTCGAGCAGCGACTCCGCCAACTCCTCCTGCTTGCGCAGCACCTCAAGCGCGTACGCGTGTACGCGCTCGCCTGCGGGCGTCAGCGCAAGTCGCTTGCCGCTCCTGTCGAAAAGGGCCTGTCCGAAGTGGCGCTCCAGTTGCTGAATCTGGCGCGTCACCGTCGGCTGCGTCACATGGAGCGCACGGGCCGCCTCGGACACGCTGCCGAGCGACACAACCGTGACCAACGCTCGCAGAGCCTCGAACATCTCCACCACTCCATACGAGTTGAGAATGAAAAGAATACGTATCATTCATTTTACACATAGAAAGGCGCGTCGTACACTGATGTTGTGTTGGAGGAGGGAACGCGCGATGTTTCATGCAGTTGTGGGCGCCCAATACGGCGACGAAGGCAAGGGAAAAATGGTCGATTACCTGGCCGAGGAAGCGGACATCGTCGTCCGCTACCAGGGAGGCGGCAACGCAGGCCACACCATCGTGAATTCGTTCGGCAAGTTTGCGCTCCACCTGGTTCCGTCGGGCATCTTTCACGCGCACACGCTGTGCGTGCTCGGCGCAGGGGTGGTGGTGAATCCGCCGAAACTGGTCGAGGAACTCGCGGCACTCGCGGAAGCCGGGATCGACACGAGACGACTTGTCATCTCGGACCGAGCGCACATGGTGCTGCCATATCACATTTGGCAGGACATGTGGGAAGAAGAGGCGAGATCGAGAAAAGTCGGCACGACGTTGCAGGGAATCGGCCCCGCGTACCAGGACAAAGTGGGGCGATTCGGCATTCAAATGGGCGAAATGCGCCATCTCGACCGCCTGAAGGAGCGCGTGCGCTCAGCCTTTGAGGCAAAGTGCCGGCGTCTGCCAGGCCTCGAGCGCTACGGGACGTGGGAAGACGTGTGGCAACCCATCGCCGCGTCGCGCGATGCGCTTCTCCCGTACATCACGGATACGACGCCGCTCTTCTATGAGGCCGCGCAATCGAACAAGCACGTGCTTTTCGAGGGACAGCTCGGCATCATGCGCGATCTCGACTGGGGCGTGTACCCATTCGTGACGTCCTCGAATCCCATCGCGGGGGCCGTGTGCAGCGGCGCCGGCGTGCCCCCCACCAAGCTTGAGCGCATCACGGGCATCACGAAGGCGTACACCACGGCCGTCGGCGAAGGTCCGTTCCCGACGGAATTGCACGACGACTTTGGCGCCTTCCTGCGCGATCGCGGCCACGAATACGGCGCCACCACGGGGCGGCCGCGCGGCTGTGGCTGGCTCGATCTCCCGGCTCTGCGCTATGGCGCGTGGATCAATGGGTACACGGAACTTGCGCTCATGAAGCTGGACGTCCTCTCCGGCCTTGACGAGATCCGCGTCGCCGTCGCGTATGAGTTGGGCGGCCAACGCCTCGAATGGCCTCCGGCTGCCTACGAGATGGAACAGGTCAAGCCGATATACGAATCGGTTCCCGGTTGGCGCGAGGATATCGGTGACTGCAGGGCGTTTGACGATCTTCCCGAAGCCGCGCGGCGATATGTGAGCTTGATTGAGGAACAGGTCGGCGTTCCCATCCGGTACGTGAGCGTCGGACCGAGCCGGGAGCAGACGATTGTGAGGTGAGGGAATGTCCCCTCACCTCCCCGTCGCGACGCAACGACACGGCGAGGTCACAGCTCCACCTCCAACACCACCGGACAGTGATCGCTCCCGAGGACGTGATCGTCGATGCGAGCGCCGAGGATGCGTTCCCGCAGGCGGTCACTGACGAGGAAATAGTCGATCCGCCATCCGATGTTCCGCTCCCTGACGCGTGGCATGTTGGACCACCACGTGTACTTGTCCGTCACGTCCGGGTGCAGCGCGCGAAAGGTGTCTACAAAGCCCGCGCCGAGAAGTTCGGTCATCTTCCCCCGCTCCTCGTCCGTGAACCCCGAGTTTCCGCGATTCGATTTCGCGTTTTTGATGTCGATCTCCTGATGCGCCACGTTGAGATCCCCGCACGCGATCACGGGTTTCTCTCGATCCAGCGCACAGAGATAGGCGCGAAACGCGTCCTCCCATTCCAGGCGATATGGCAGGCGCGACAGATCCCGCTTCGCGTTCGGCGTGTACACGGTCACCACGTAAAACGAGGGAAATTCGAGCGTGATGATCCGGCCTTCTGGATCGATCCCGTCGCCAAACCCGTAGCGAACGTCGAGCGGCGGTATGCGCGTGAACACGGCCGTGCCGGAGTAGCCTTTTCGCTCTGCATAGTTCCAAAATTGCTGATATGCCTCTCCGATGGGAAGCTGAATCTGTCCCGCCTGCAGTTTCGTCTCCTGAACGCAAAACACGTCGGCATCGACGGACTCGAAATACGGAAGAAATGCGCCCTTGTTCACGCAGGCGCGAAGCCCATTCACGTTCCACGATACGAACCTCAACGTCGTCCTCCTCACCAGATCGTCAATCGTCGCTCGCAAGAAGTTCGAGGGCCAGCTCCAATGCCGGATCGCGCCCCGAAGACAGGTCCTCGGGCGAGATATCCACAGACACACGGGGCCGGAGACCAACGTTTTCGAACGCACGTCCGTCGGGAAGCGATGCGCGAATGGCGCCGACGCCCATGCTGAAGCCGGCGCGCTGACAGATAACCGGTTGCCCAGTCGACCCGGACGTCGTTTCCCCCATCACGATGGCGCGTTTCGTCACGAGGAGCGGCATCACGAAGTCCTCGGCCGCAGACGCGGTCGCGCGATCCACCAAGACTGCCAATCGCCCTCGGAACACAGGTTCCTCCGGTTGCCCATACGGCGGTCGCCACACGGCACCGCTGCCGTCCGGCCGAATGGAGAACTCACCCGCACCTGTGGAACGCCGCCACAGAAAGCCCACATCAGCGGCAAACTCCGTCCACCACGGCCATGACCTCTCCATCAAGACCCGAAGGAGCTTTGTGGGCGTCGCACCTCCCGTATTGCCCCGGACGTCCACCACGAGGGCGTCTGCGTTCGACACGCGCGTCACCCACGCCACGGCAGCCTCTTCGTATGCGGGATCTGCAAAGCTTGGCACGCGAAGGTATGCGACGCGATCCGGCACGAGCCACCGCCCTTCCGGCATCTCCTTGCGCGAATCAGGGAACATTCGAGGGATCATGACGGCGCACCGGCGCAGGCCGTCGTCCAATTCGAGGGCCCACGAATTCCCGTCCACCAAGGTCGGAATGACCCGTTGCCACTCCTCTTCGCGCAAGCGCTCGTCCTGGCTCCGCATATAAGGACTCGCCTCATCCATCCACTCTGCTGGCGTCCGCTCGTTCAACGTCACGACGGCCGCCCCCGGCCGTACTGCTTCGTGTGCGCTTTCGACAACATACCAACTTTCCCGAAGTCTGCGCAGGCGCAGACCCAAGCCCTCACGGACCGTCAAGGTGTCTCGGAACCACGTGTGGCGATTGCCCAGCTGCGCGACCAGCCGCTGCATCATTCGCTCAAAGTCTCGACGTGTGGGAAACCGTGTGGCCTCCTGAAGATAGGTCGAATAGCGATTGTCCCACGCATCGGGCTGGATGTAGGAATCCTCCCAGTGAGCGAAGTACCGCTCGACCATCGCGAACATCTTGCCGACCATCCACAGGCGGTCTTCGAGGCTCACCGCGCGCTCCATCCTCTGCGCCTCCCATCTCGACCACCTTCATCTCCTTATCCAGTTCGGTCAGGCGCGTCGGAATTCCTCCCGCCTGAGATCCGTCCCAAAGGCCAAATGTAAGCAAAAAACCCGCGCCGCCGATGCCATCGGGCACGGTGGGCGCGGGCTCCTGCTTCGTAAACGTCACATCTTCGACGCGATATAGCCGGCGAGATCGACCACGCGGTTCGAGTAACCCCATTCGTTGTCGTACCACGCGATGACCTTCACCATGTCGTCGATGATCATCGTGGACAGGCCATCGACCGTGGAGGAATGCGCGTCGCCGTTGTAATCCTTCGAGACGAGCGGAAGCTCGTTGTACGCGAGGATGCCCTTGAGCGGGCCCTCCGCGGCGCGCTTCAGCGCGGCGTTCACCTCTTCGACGGTCACAGGCTTCTTCGTCTGCGCGACGAAGTCGACCAGTGAGACGTTTGGCGTCGGCACGCGCATCGCCATGCCGTTCAGGCGGCCCTTCAGGTGGGGCAGCACCAGGCCGACGGCCTTCGCGGCGCCGGTCGTGGTCGGGATGATGCTGAGCGCGGCGGCGCGGGCACGACGCAGATCGCTGTGCGGCAGGTCAAGGATGCGCTGGTCGTTCGTGTACGAGTGCACCGTCGTCATGAGGCCCTTCACGATGCCGAACTCGTCGTCAATCACCTTCGCGACTGGCGCAAGGCAGTTGGTGGTGCAGGACGCGTTCGAGACCACGTGATGCTTGGCTGGATCGTACATCTCGTGGTTGACGCCCATCACGATGGTGATGTCCTCGTTCTTAGCGGGCGCCGAAATGATGACCTTCTTCGCGCCGCCCTTCGTGATGTGCACCTCGGCCTTCTCGCGGTCCGTGAACAGCCCCGTCGACTCAATCACAATGTCCACGCCGATCTCGGCCCACGGAATCGCGCCCGGATCCCGCTCCGCGAACACCTTCACCGTCTTGTCCGCGACGACGAGATCGTTGCCTTCTGCCCGCACTTCCTCGGGCAGGATGCCATGCACGGAGTCGTACTTGAGGAGTGCGGCGAGCGTCTCCGCGTTGGTGAGGTCGTTCACCGCCACGATATCGATGTTCGGATTATGAAGCGCCGCACGAAACACGTTGCGGCCAATGCGGCCGAAGCCGTTAATGCCAACCTTCACTGCCATGTTCGACCCTCTCCTTGCCTGCTGGAGTTTCGAGCTGCAAGATGCGGCGCGCTGCGCCTTCATCCGTCACCAACACGTCAATTCGATAGGCGTTTGCCACACTGGCGATGGCCTGGGCTTTTCTCTGTCCGCCGGCCACCGCGATCACGACCCTCGCGCGCGCCACGTCATCGAGCCGGAGCCCGATGGTCCGCATCGCGTAGACGACTTCACCCTGCGCATTGAAGTAGTGCCCGAAGGCCTCTGCTTTCGCCTCGCGCGCCTGAAGAAGTCGGATCTCCTCCTCCGTCGCGTGGCGACGCCGCGCCATCGCCAGAGCGTCCCCGACGCCGTGCACCACCACGGTCGCCTGGCGAATGATGGGCAGGCGCTCCTGAATGTACGGATCGTCCAAAAGCTGTTCGAGCGCCTTCTGCGACAGGCTGTCGGAGATCTGCAGGAGAACGGACGATCCGCCGAGTTTCGCCGCGAGCTCGGACGCAATGGTGTTGGCCTGGTACGCGACGATCTCGCCGACCGTGCCTCTGGCGGGCACCACCGTGATCCGCTGCCGAAGAGGCTTTGCGCTCATCGACTTTGCGACGGCGGCGACCGTGGTACCGCCCGTCACGGCGATGATGTCCCCGTCTTGCAGGACATCGGAGAGTACATCGCTGCCAGCCTGGCCGATGCGATCCGTCACCCAGGTGTCCTCGTCCGCATCGCCTTCCACCACGATGACGCGGGGAATGCGCAGGAACGACGAGACCCGCCAAGCCAAATCGGAACGCCCCGCGATTTCGGCTACGAGCGGCTCGAGCTCACCCAAAAGTGCTTTGCCCTCCGGCGTCAGGGACACGCCGGACGAGGACGCCGCCACCAGTCCGAGTTGCTTGAGATACTCCAGTTCGGTGCGAAGCGTCCGCTCCGACTGACCCATGGCTTGCGCGAGGGCTCGTCGGCCGATGGGCGCGTGCGCGTCAATGCGCTGCATCACCCGCACGCGGTGTTCCATGGCCCTCACCAACTCAGGCGCGACCCGTTCAACCGCGGCCCACACCGTCCACTCCATGCCACTTCTCCTCATCGTCACTGGTCGGTCGTGTCGCCACAACGCCTATCGTCGGGGAAGATCCCTCGGAACGAAAGGGACATTTTCCGTCCCGTAGGATCCTCATACCGTCCCATCGCTTTCAGTGTAGCGCGTTTGCAGCGCAGGCGCAATGCGTCCCGGCCCGTTCATATCTTGCGCAGATGGACCTCCTGTACGCGGTGTTGCGCGCCCTTCCCCAGAATGAGATCCGCCCGGGACTTCGTCGGCGCAATGTTCTCGCGCAAGTTCTTCGCGTTGATCTCCTCCCAGATGCGCAGCGCCGTTGCCACGGCTTCATCATCGGACAAATCCGCGTAACGCCGGAAGTAGGACTTCGGATCTCGGAATGCGGTCTCGCGAAGCTTCAAAAACCGATCGACATACCAGCCGCGGATGAGATCTTCAGGGGCATCCACGTAGATGGAGAAGTCAAAGAAGTCGGAGACAAAAATGGTCATCGGGCGCCCGCTCGAAGACGTGCGCGTCTGAAGCACGTTCAACCCCTCGAGAATCAGGATGTCGGGCTGCTCCACCACGATGCGCTCTCCGCGCACAATGTCATATTCAATGTGCGAGTAAACGGGCGCCTCGGCGCGCGGTTTTCCGGATTTGATGTCCGCCAGAAATCGAATCAAGCGCCGCGTGTCGTAGCTCTCTGGAAAGCCCTTTCTTTGCATCAAGCCTCGACGCTCGAGTTCGGCGTTCGGATAGAGAAAGCCGTCGGTGGTGACGAGATCGACCGTCGGATGGTTGGGCCAGCGCGACAAAAGCGCCTGGATGATGCGTGCAGTCGTGCTCTTGCCGACGGCGACGCTGCCCGCGATGCCGATGATATAGGGCACCTTGCGCGACTGATGGCCCAAAAACGCATGCGTGGCCTCGTACAGGCTCTGGGTCGCGGCCACATACAGGTTGAGGAGCCTGGAGAGGGGCAGATAGACCTCCTCGACCTCCTCCAGTGACACGCGCTCGTTCAAGCCGTGAAGCTGGGCGAGATCGCCCTCGGAGAGAAGGAGCGGCGTGGAGTCGCGCAGTCGGCTCCACTCCTCGCGCGACAGGGTCAAAAAGGGAGACAAGCGCTCGCTGGCCTGTGCCTGATTCTGCATCATTCGCCCCCCGCAATCTGTCTCGAAGCGGATGGATGAGTCCGTCATGAATGCATAAAGCCCGGCCTGTCTCGCCGGGCCAACGACAGTATACAATGTTCAATCAGTCAAAGAAAAGCAAGGCTGTACGGCTGTGCGTGTCAAGTTCACGTAGGGGCCCCCACTGTGTTAGACCGTCATGCGGTGGTGCACAAGCGCCGGTGCCAGCACATGACATTGGCTGTGTAGACCATACAACATGCCACAAGGCGAATCGGTCTCTCATTCGCCTCGCAGCCACGCGGGGCTGAAGTGCATGTGGTACAAACATGCCCCTACAATCCGCTTCCATACCCATGGTGCTGTCAAACTCGATTCGAGCAGAGCACTACAAAAGCTGGAAACCGCCATGCCCCCGGCCACGACTACTGCCCCGTCCATATCCGCTTCAATTCCTCGTAGAAAGTTTGGCTCGTCCCAACGAGCAAAATAAGAACAAAAGGCTCTGTGCCCTCGTCTTCAACGACCGTGTAAGCAATTCGATGTTCGCCGTCCACGTACCGAAACCCGACCGTAAAAAGCCCGCTCAAATCCCCGACTTTATGGCCTCCCTGGTAAGGAGATTCGCAGATGTTCCGCATCGTCTGCCGGTACTTGCGAAGAAGCTTCTTATCATTGATTTTCTTCAACACTTGCTTCGCTCTGGACGATAACTTGTACCGGTATTCACTCATCGCGGTTGATCAACTCTTCCATGAAGGCGTCTCCGTCTGGCTCCGAGCCATCCCGCGCCTCCCTCCGGGCTTCTGCAACGAGTTCCTTGATGGCAGCAAGCATTCCCTCGCGACGGCGCGCAAACTCTCTTTTGAGTTCCTCGCCGGTCAGACCCTCATCAGCCAGATCGTTGATGATTTCCTGCGAAAAGTCGATCGGGTCTTCGGCTCGCACCGGTTCCAAAACCAACCTACCATCCTCGATGTAGGCACGCAGAATGGTCCCCATGTCGAGTTGCTCAAAAAAGTCCTTCGGAATCGTCACTTGCCGCTTACCTGTGATCCGCACGTACTTTTCCACTGCCGTGCGCCCCCTTCCTTGCACACTGACAGCATACGCCGATCTCGTCATGTTTAGACGACCTCCTTGCATCCTTGATTCAAGGATACAGCAACGGATGAACCACATAAAGAAAAAATGTGCGCGGAACATGCGAAAGTTCCGCGCAGGAAAACGACTTCATCAAGTATGCGTAGGAGCTTTCCAACTTCATCATTGTGAAAATCTCCATTCATGGCGTAGAATCTGTCAGTCCCAATTGACCTTCTACGCTCCGTGCAGCCCGACGTCACCCTTCCATCATGCTTCGATACTGCGCCTGCACGAGCTTGTAGTAGTCGCCGCGGCGGCGCATGAGATCGTCGTGCCGGCCGCGCTCGACGATGCGACCGCCGTCAAACACGAGAATCTGATCCGCCTCGCGAATGGTGGACAGCCGGTGCGCGACGACGAACGAAGTACGCCCTTGCAGGAGAACTTTGAGCGCCCGCTGAATGAGGTGCTCCGTGTATGTGTCAATGCTCGCCGTGGCCTCGTCGAGAATGAGGATCCTGGGATCGGCGAGGATGGCGCGCGCAAACGAGATGAGCTGGCGCTGCCCCTGGGACAACCGGGTCCCGCGCTCCTGCACCTCGGTGAAGTAACCGTCCGGGAGGCGGCGGATGAACTCATCCGCGTACACGGCCTTGGCCGCCGCGATGCACTCCTCGTCCGTCGCATTCGGCCGGCCGTAGCGGATGTTGTCCATGAGCGTGCCCGAGAAGAGGAACGTCTCCTGTAGCACCATGCCCATCTGCCGACGAAGGCTGTCGAGTGAAACGGAGCGGAGATCATGTCCGTCGATGCGGATCTCGCCCGAGGTCGGATCGTAGAAGCGGGCGAGCAGATTGACGACCGTAGATTTCCCAGCGCCGGTGTGGCCCACGAGCGCGATGGTCTCCCCCGGACGCGCCACGAACGAGACGTCCTCAATGGCTGGGCGCGCGGGCTGGTAGGCGAAGGTGACGTGACAGAATTCCACGTGCCCCCGGACAGGCGGTAACTCGCGCACGACGCCGCGGTCCGTCACCGTCGGCCGGGTGTCGAGGTATTGAAAAATGCGCTCCGACGACGCCATTGCGACGAGCACCTGGTTGTACAGCTGCCCGAGCTGACTGATGGGCGTCCAAAAGCTGCCCAAGTAGTTCGCGAACGCGACGAGAAGCCCGACGGTAACCACGCCCGTGTGCACGAGATGAACGCCGTACCAGAACAGAAGCGCCGATCCGAGGGCGCCGGTGAGGTCCACCAGCGGGCCAAACGGGATGCTGAACCGCTGCGCTCTCAGAAAAGTCCGCATGTAATCGCGGTTCATTTGCTCGAAGAAGGTCTGATTTTCATCTGCGCGGACGTACGCCTCCGTGACCCGCATGCCCTGAATGGCTTCCGCCAGGTGCGCGTTCAGGCGGCTCAGGCGCAGCCGGACCTGTTGCCAGGCGCGTCGAATTTGCACGGTCAAGCGCAGCGACAGGACGAACATGAACGGCACGACGACCAGCGCGACCGTCGCGAGCCGCCAATTGAGCGAGAACATGATGGCGATGATGCCTATCAACGTGAACACGTTCGTGATCGAATTGATGACGCCGTTCGTGAACAGATCCTGGAGCGAGTTCACGTCGTTCAGGATGCGGACCAGGATGGAGCCCGCGGGGCGCGCGTCGAAAAAGTCGGACGAGAGCCCCTGCACGTGGACGAACAGCTCATCGCGCAGGCGCTGAATGACGCGTTGCCCGAGTCGGTTGGTGAGATCGATCCGGCAGAATGACGCGGCGAAGTTGAGGAGATAGAGCGCGACGAGCGCCGCCGCGTACTCGAACAGCAGGTGGGACTGGCGATTGCCGACGAGCGCGTCGACCGCTCGCCCCACCAGATACGGCGCGAGCAGCGTCACGACGAGATTGCCGCCCGTCGCGAGGAGCGCGAACCCAATCAGCTTCGGATAGGGCCGCATGTAGGAGGCGAGCCGCAGAATGAGCGACAGCTGCAGCTTTTTCTCGAGCGCCTCGTCGTCTCGGTAGATAAACGGCGCGCGAAGGAGCGCCTCGGCGTTACCCTGGACTTCCCGCACTCTTGCCATCTCAACGCTCTCCTTCCGCCTTGCAAGCACTCGCGAACTGGCGCAAAGCCTCGAGATCCCTGAACTGCATGTCGTAGATCTGGCGGTACAGGCCGCCGAGATCGAGCAGTTCCTGGTGTCGGCCCCGCTCGACGATCCGGCCGCCGTCGAGCACGAGGATCTCGTCTGCGTCTTTCACGGCGTTCAGTCGCTGGGCGATGAGAAACGTCGTGGCGCGCCCCATTCGTGCGGCGAGACGCTTCTGAATCACTTCCTCCGTCTCCATGTCGACGGCGCTCGTGGCGTCGTCCAAGATGAGGATACGAGGCTCGGGCACGAGCGCGCGGGCGATGGAAGCGCGCTGGCGCTGGCCGCCGGACAGGCCGAGCCCCCGCTCGCCCACGAGCGTGAGATACCGGTCAGGAAGCCGTTCGATGAACTCGGCCGCGTCCGCCACTTCGCTTGCCTCTTGCACCCGGTCCACGTCCGCGTCGGGGCGGCCGTAGGCGATGTTGGCAAAAAGCGTCGTGGAGAAGAGGAACGCCTCCTGAAAGACGAAGCCCATCTGTCGCCGCAGGGACTCCCGCTTCCAATGGCGCACGTCGACGCCGTCGACGAGGACCGCGCCTTCGTCGACGTCCCGGAAGCGAGGAATCAGCGAGACGAGCGTGGACTTGCCGCTTCCCGTGAGTCCGACAATCGCGAGGGTCTGGCCGGGCCGCGCGGTGAACGTGACATCGCGCAGCACGTATTCGCCACCCAGTTTGACGCTCACGCCGCGAAACTCGACGAGTCCGTCCATCGGGCGGTCCACTTCCTCAAGAGAAGCGTCGAGATCGTCCTCCTGCTCGAGAATCTCGAGGAGGCGGGCGCCGGCGGCGGTGGCTTGGGTCCAGTTGTTCAGGAAGAAGCCGAGCTGCGACATGGGCCAGATCATGTACCAGATGAGCGAGAGAAAGGCGACGAGATCGCCGAGATTCATGTGGCCCGACATCACGAGCCACCCGCCGACGAGGAGAATGAGCACCACGCCGAGATTCCCCGTCAGTTCGATGGCGGGAAAGAAGGTGCGCCACAGCCTGGTCGCGCGGATGTTGGCGTCATAATACGCCTGATTGCGATCCCGGAATTTGTCGATCTCGTGCGCCTCGCGCGCGAACGACTTCACGGTGCGAACGCCCATGAGGCTCTCCTGGACGCCTGAATTGAGCCGACCCAGCGTTTGGCGGATGGCCATAAAGACGGGGCCAATCTTCTTGTCGAAGCGGATGGCCGTCGCTGCGAGCACGGGAATGACGATGGAAAGAAGAAGAGCCAGCCGAACATCGAGCGTGAGCATCATGCCGATGCTGAACACGATCGTAAAGAATAAGTTCAGGAGGTTGTTGATGCCAAACGCAAAAAACATGCGGAAGGCGTCGAGATCGGCCGTGAGGCGAGACATCAGGTCGCCTGTGTGGATCTCGTCGTAAAATCGAAACGGCAGGTGGTTGAGTTTTCGGTACAGCTCGTTGCGCAGATCGAAAGCCGTGCGCGCGCCGAACACCTGCGCCAGGTACGCCTGCGTGAAGTTGCAGATGCCCTTGGCGAGGGACGCGAGGAGGATAGCCCCGGCAAGCGGGAGCAACAGCTCCTCACGATGCCCGAGGATCACGCGATTCACAATGGCCTTTAGGAGATACGGATACGCGAGTTGCAAGAGGGCCGTCAAGACGAGGAAGCCGAGGCTCACCCAAAGGAGCGACAGGTACGGCCGATAAAAGCGAGATAATCGTCGGTACACGCCAGCCAAGTCAGGTCTCTCCCCTTTTCGCGGCCGGAGCCGGATCAGTCGCACGCCAGACATTGAATCACAGTCGGCCGCGAAACGGGATGACGAATCTGGTCATCTTTTTCCGAATGTGGCTGATTGGCAAACACCGCTCGTGAAGACCAGAACCAACACGTCGTTGCCATTTCAAACGGCGGGACTCATGTTCCATCACGTCGCTCGCTGCCGAAATTCCCGCGGCGAGATGCCGTATTTCTGGCGAAAGACGCGGTAGAAATAGGAGTACGAGTGAAAGCCGCATCGGTCGGCGATCTCTTCCAGGTTCAGGTTGCTGAAGCGCATGCGGTCGCACGCCATCTGCAGTCGAACATTCTGCAAATATTGGACGACGGTCTGGCCGTACGCCTCTTTGAAAATGTGCACGACGCGCGAGATGGAGAGCCCGACCGCGTCGGCGATGTTCGAGAGCGACAGGTCTTCCGCCGCGTGCCGCTCGATGTAGGCTCGAATGCGCTCCGCCGCGATGGGGACGGGCGTGGCGCGCTTCGGATCGTAGCCGTATTTGTCGAACGTGAGGCACAGCGCTCGGAGCAAGTAGTCGCAGAGTTCCTCGTCCGGCTTGCCCGGCCGGCGGTATTCTTCGATGAGCTGGCGCCAAAGATACACGCAGTTTTCGTGCAGAGCCAGGCGAAGGTGACGTTTTCGCGCCCGCTCGTTCCACCATCGGTCGACCCACGGGCCATTGCAGAACAGGTATAGATCGGTCGACAGGTGCTCGCCCGGCCGATCCCCCTCATCCGGCTCGATGCGCAGTTCATACGGTTCCCCTGCCGGAAAGAGGAGCAGATCTCCTGCGCTGACCACCATGGACGCGCCGGATGTCGTCACGACGGCGTGGCCGTCGAGCTGCAGGCGAAAGAGATAGCAGTCGAGCCCCTGATGCACCGTCTGAACGAATGGGGTATCGTGCTCCGCAAACCCTGCGCCGAGCAGCCACGCTTCAGGCTCTCGGCTTCCGCGACCTCCTATAGACACGAATCCATTCACTCCCATTGCGAGGCCATGTGCCTATGCGGACCTCATGTTCTTCGTTTCATCCTCTATTAGACATCGGGCCTCGCGTCCACTATACTGAGCAGTGGAATCGAGAGTCCCAGACAATCACAACCAAGCACGCAGTTCTACGGTGCAAGGCGCAAGGAGGCTCATCCGTCGTGAGTGAGACGCAACAGATGCAAGAGACGCTGGATGTGTCGGACATTCTGCTGGATCCGTCCGTTCAACGGTCGTTGAACAACGTGCTCGAACGCTTGCCGCAGATCGCCAAGCTGGTGGAGGCGCTGACAGCCGACGAGCGCACGCTCGAAAGCCTCGCCACCGTCGTCGAGCACTTGCCCCAGCTCGCGAAGTTGGTCTACCTCGTCAGCCGCGTGTCCCAAGCCGTGGAGGACATCGTCACGGACGGCGACTCGCTTGAGGGATTCGGCAAGCTCGCCAAACAGATGGTCGAGCCGGCCGTGGGCCCTGCGAAGAAGGTGCTCGACGCGTACAAGGTGGCCAAGGAGCGCGCGGAGCACGACACCACCACCTACAGCGTGTTCAGCCTGCTGAAGCTGCTCAAGGAACCGGTGGTACAGAAGAATCTCCGCATCGTCTCCGCGATGCTCGAAGAGCTCGGCAAAGACGAGTCCCACGGCCATCATTGAACCTTTGGCGATCGCGTCGGATCGGCAAAGGCGCGATCGCCTCGCTCGATTTCCGGGAGGGACGGCCATGAGCGAATCCCAGCGCAAGTGGACCAAAGAGGAGCTGCGCAAGCGCCTGACGCCGCTCCAGTACGCCGTGACCCAGGAGAACGCGACGGAGCCGCCGTTCCGCAACGAGTACTGGAACCACCACGAGGAAGGTCTCTACGTCGACGTCGTGTCCGGTAAGCCGCTCTTCTCGTCGCGCGACAAGTTCGACTCCGGCTGCGGCTGGCCCAGCTTTACGAAACCGATTGCACAAGACGTGGTGGTGGAACAACCCGATTTCAGCCACGGCATGATCCGCACGGAGGTCCGCAGCCGCGAAGCGGACGCGCACCTGGGGCACGTGTTTCCCGACGGCCCCATCGACAAGGGCGGTCTGCGCTACTGTATCAACTCGGCGGCGCTCCGCTTCATTCCGAAACAGGACCTCGAAAAAGAGGGATACGGCGAATACCTGAAGCTGTTTGAGGACGACGAGGACTGATACCTCCCATGCTGTGGGCCGTCAAACTGGCGGAGAGCCTCGCCTTGCCGCCGGGCCTCTTTGCCACCCTCACGCTTGTCTTGGCCATTCTACTCGCCCGCCATCGCCGCGGCTTCGCCATCGCGTTCGCCGCGGTATCGCTGGCCTTCGCCGCCGCGTGCACCCAAGCCGTCGGCAATTGGCTGCTCATCCCTCTCGAACGCGCTTACGCGCCGCCCGCGCGCCCCACGGGTGACACCATCGTGGTGCTCGGCGCGGGCTTTTCCGCGGCCACGCCGGATTTCGCCGATCCCGCCCTTGACACCGGCACCCTGTACGGCGACTCGGGCGAGCGCGTCCTCGCCGCGGCGGCCCTGTACCGCGAGCTGCACCTGCCCATCGTCCTCTCCGGCGGGCCCCTCATCCGCGCAAACGGGAAATCCTACGCGTTTGCGCTCATCGCCGCGCGATCTCGCCGCACTCGGCGTGCCACAGCGCGACCTGTACGTGGACGCCACGAGCCGGACGACCGAGGAGAACGCCGAACACACGGCCGTCATCCTGCGCAGGCTCCACCGCTTGCGCCCCATTCTCGTCGCATCGGCGGTGCAGATGGCGCGCGCCGTCATGGACTTTCGGCGCGTCGGCATGGCGGTCGAGGCGTACCCGGTCGGCTATGTCGCGAGCTCCGTCCCCACGCCCCTCGCTTACGCGTGGCTGCCATCGCAGGCGGGCCTCGACGAGACCTGCACCGCGCTGCACGAAGACCTCGGCATCCTCGCCGCGCGCCTGCACCTTCACGGCTAGGCGCGCCGTGGTGCGTGCCGCTCAAGTAGCAGGGCGAGATCGCCGTACGCCTCGCGCGTGGCCGCCACGATGCCGCGGGTGAGCGTGTGCGGCTGGTTGAAGCGAAACGGTCGCCCGGCGCCGTCGTGCACCCGGCCGCCTGCCGCCAGGACGAGCGCGACGCCTGCCGCGATATCCCACTCGTGTTTCGGGCCGAGGCTGAACGTGCCATCCGCCTCGCCCGCCGCGACAAGCGCGAGCTTGTACGCGATGGAGCCCACCGCCCGGACGTCGAGAACGCCGGCAAACGGCTCGAACTCGCCGCGATTCATCTCCGACCGGCTGCCGAGAATGGTGAGGCGCTCCCCGCGGATGCGGGAACAGGCCATGGGCGTTCCATTCCGCCATGCGCCGAGGCCCACCGCGCCGAGAAACAGATCCCCCGTCGCGGGATTCACCACCGCACCCGCCACCGGCTCGCCGTCCCGCGCGAGCGCCACCGAGACGGCGTACTCGGGAATGCGGCGGACGAACTCCCGCGTGCCGTCGATGGGATCGACAATCCACACCCAGCTTTTCTCCAGGCGATCCGGCCGATCCTTCGTCTCCTCGGACAGCCAACCGGCCTCGGGAAGCAGCGCGAGGAGCCGCTCTTTCAGAAACGCGTCACAGGCGAGATCGGCCGTGGTGACCGGATCCCGCCTCTCTTCCGGATGCTTGAATTGCGTGTCAAAGCCCTGCCTGGCGATGTCCTCCACCAGGCGGCCTGCCTCCTGCACGACCTCCGCCAGGCCGTCGAGCCATGCCTTGTCCATGCGCCCCTCCGAATCCTTGAGCACCTCGTGCCCAGATCAACACCCGCCTTCCATTATACCGGCGGTGTAAAGCGGGGCGGCGCAGATAGCCGCGTCAGACCCTGTTCTCGACGAACGCCCGGGACGCCTCCCAGAGGCCGTTCAGATACGTGAGGCCGAGCGCGCGATCGTACAAGCCGTAGCCGGGGATGCCCGTCTCGCCCCAGATCATCCGGCCGTGATCCGGCCTCGCCGGGCCCTGGTAGTCGAGCCGCGCGAGGATGGCCACGAGTTCCGCCATGTCGACCGATCCGTCCCGTGACAGGTGGCCGGACTCGTAAAATGATTTCTCGCCGACACGCTGTACGTTTCGCAGGTGGACGAAGTGAAGCCGATTTCGCTCGCCGAGATCGCGCAGGATGGCGGGCAGATCGTTCTCGGCGCTCGCGCCAAGCGAACCCGAGCAGAAGCACACGCCGTTTGCGGGCGAATCGCACATCTCGAACATGCGCACAAACGACGCGTGCCGGCCGATGATGCGAGGGATGCCGATGACGGGCCAGGGCGGATCGTCCGGATGAATGGCCAGGCGAATGCCTACCTCTTCCGCGACGGGCGCGACGGCGCGCAGGAAATAGGCGAGGCTGTCCCAGAGTCCCTCGTCGCCCCGCTCCCTGTACTCGTCCCGCAGCCGGCGCAGTTTCTCGCCGTCCTCGTCGATGTTCCAGACCGGCAGCTTCACCCGCCCGGAGAGGAGCGCCGCTTCGTCCACCTCGTCGTGGAAATACGCGAGCGAGTTCGATCCGTCCGGCAGCGGATAGGCGAGCGAGGTGCGCATCCAGTCGAAGAGCGGCATGAAGTTGTAGCAGACCGTGTCGATCCCGGCCTTCGCGAGCCGCCTGAGCGTCTGTTGATACGCCTCGATGTACCTGTCGCGCGCCGGGCGCCCGAGCTTGATGTCCTCGTGCACCGGCACGCTCTCGATGACGGTCAGGCGAAAGCCGTGTGACTCCACCCGACGCACGAGCTCGCGGATCTCGTCTTCGGGCCACACTTCGCCTGGCGGCACGTGGTAGAGGGCGGAGACGATGCCGACGCACCCTGGAATCTGCCGGATCTTTTCGAGCGTGACGGGATCGTCCGGTCCGTACCAGCGAAAGGAAAGTTGCATCCGCTGATCCTCCCCTCAGCCGCGCACGAGGCGGACCAGGCGCTCCGCCCGCTTCGAGATGGACGCGTAGTCGCGGGCCTCGAGATCCGCCTTCGGGAAGAGCGAGCTGCCGACGCCCACGGCCACCGCGCCCGCGTCGAGGAAGGCGCGCGCGTTGTCCTCGCCCACGCCGCCCGTCACCATGGCCTTAAGATCCTTGAACGGACCGCGGAGATCGCGCAGATAGCCCGGGCCGACGAGGCTGCCAGGGAAGATCTTCACCGCCTGCGCGCCGTGCCGAAGCGCCGCGGCGACCTCCGTCGGCGTGAGCACGCCTGGCACCATTGGGACGCCCCATTCCTTAGCGGCTTTCATCAGGTCGGGATCGAGGTGCGGGGACACGAAGAAGGACGCGCCCGCCTCCTTTGCCGCCTGCATCTGCTCGCGCGTGAACACGGTGCCTGCGCCAAGCAGGACGCGATCGCCTAATGCCTCGCGTGTCCGCCGGATGAGGTCCGCGCCGTCCGGCGCGTCCATGGTCACCTCGATGGCCCGCACCCCGCCGTCGACGAGCGCACGCACCACGTCGAGAAACGTGTCTGACGGCAGACGCCGCAGGACCGCCACAATTTTCTCCTCTTCGAGCATCGATACCACGTTCATCGCTCCACGCCTCCCTGGCCCTCGAGATACGACATGGCCTCGCGCCACGTCGGGTAGCCGTCATAATCCCCTTCGGCGGTCACGGCGCACGCGCCGACGAGCGCCGCCAGCCGAAGCGCCTCCTCGGTGGTCCAGCCCTTCATCCGCCCCGCAATGAATCCCGCGTTGAAACCATCCCCCGCGCCGACCGTGTCCACCACGTTCGAGACGGGCCACGCCGGCACGTGGAGTACGCCGCCCTCCGACAGCCACTCCGCCCCTTCCGCGCCCCGCTTGACGATCACGCCTTCACCAGCAAAGCCCAGGTCCCGGATGGACGCCCAGACCTCCTGAGCGCGTGCCGTGCCAAGCAGCATCTCCGCCTCCGTGTCGCCTAAAAAGAGCCACGTGACCTTCGGCGCGACCTCCGCCAGCAGTGCCCGCCACGCGTCTTCGGGCGCGAGCTTGAGGCGCACGTTGATGTCAAACGAAAACGTTGCACCACATCGCCCCGCCGCCTCCACGAGCGCGTCGCTCGCCGCGCGGGCCGCTTCGCCAATTATCCAGGTGATGCCCGTCCCGTGCACCCAACTGATGTCGCCCGATGCGAGCCATTCCTCGGCTGGATACGTCGCGAACCCTTCCTCGGCCATGGCGGACTGGCTGCGATAGTAGAACACCTCGGTCCGCCCGTCGAGCCCTGCCCACTGCTTGAAGTAGATCCCCGTTGGGCACCGATGGGAGGCCGTGACGAGTCGGTCATCGACGCCCTCCTCGCGCAGCGCACGGCGGATCTGTTCGCCAAACGGATCATCGCCCACCTTCGCCAGATACGCGACGGGGACCTCCAATCGCGCGAGGCCGACCGCGGTGTTCAGCTCCGCGCCGGCACAACCCGTGTGAAAGCGGCGCACCTGGTGCAGTCTCCCGGCGCCATTCGGTACGCAGACCACCAGCGGTTCTCCAAATGTCAAGACGCGTAAGTCGCTCGGTTCTCGCTCCGCCATCTCGCCCCTCCTCGCCGACAGGCTCGACTAGCGCGCCAAGCGGTGCGCACGGCGCGCAACCGCCACGAGCCTGTGCCAGCTCTTGTATACTTGTGTGTTAGAAGATGTGAAAGAATGAGGGCGAGATCGCCCACAAAGCCATTGTAGCATGAACGCGGCAGATGCGGTTCGAATCACGGCAGGTGCCAAAGCGGCCATGGTGCAGGCCGGTTGGCAACACAGACACGCGCGAGACCCGCGGCGCGAGGCGCACCGCTTACGGTCGGCGACGGAGGATTCGCCCCCTTCCGGCTCGCGCGGACCTACGGCTTTCCAGCGCGGCCAGCGAGCCACGCGCGAACGGCGTTCTCCGTTGCCGATGCGAGAAGCGACGTGGCGTTCGCCACGGCCTCGTCCAGCGAGATGGGCCCTGGCGCGATGGAGAACATGGCGGATACGCCGTGCTCGTACATCTGCTCGGCGCCCGGGCCGATGGCCCCGGAGATACAGAACACCGGCACGCCGCGGGCCTTTGCGCGCCGGGCGACGCCAGCCACCGCCTTGCCGCGGGCCGACTGAGCATCCGTGCGTCCCTCGCCCGTCAGGACGAGCGCGGCACGTTCGAGGGCGTGATCGAACCCGACGGCGTCGAGCACGAAATCAATGCCGGACACGCGCGTGGCGCCTAGAAGGTAGAGCGCGAAGCCAAGGCCGCCTGCGGCGCCTGCGCCGGGCAGGTCTGCCGCTTTGCGGCCAAAGGCCGCCTCGCACAATGCCGCGATGTGCGTCAGGGCAGCGTCCAAGTGGCTCACGTCGTGGGTCGAGACGCCCTTCTGCGGCCCGAAGACGGTGGTGGCCCCGTTTTCGCCCGCGAGCGGGTTGTCCACGTCGCACACGGCGAGCATCTCGGCGCCGCGGAGGCGCTCATCGAGGCCAGACACGTCGACGCGCACCACGCGGTGAAACTCCGCCGGCACCGGGGGCACGTCCTGGTCCGCATCATCGAGGAATCGCACGCCGAGCGCCGCGAGCATGCCGACGCCCGCGCCGTTCGTGGCGGATCCCCCGAGCGCCACCGCGATGCGGCGATGCCCCGTCTCGAGCGCGTGCCGGATCATCTCGCCGACGCCAGCGGTCTTGCGGTGCCAGACGTCGACGCCCGAACGGAGGGCCTCCGGCAGGCCGACGGCCTCCGCGCACTCGACGACGGCGGTGCCATCGGGGAGGGCAAGGAAACGGCCTTGCTTAGGTTGGCCGCTCGCGGTCGTGACGACCGCCGATAACCAACGCGCGTTGGTAGAGGTCGCGATCGCATCGAGTGTACCCTCGCCGCCGTCGGCGATGGGGACAAGCGTCAACTGGGCGGATGGATACGCCCGGCTCACGCCCTCGGCCATCGCCTCAGCCACCTCGCGCGCGGTGAGCGAGCCCTTGAAGGAATCGGGGGCGAGCAGGATGTGGGGAGCTTCACCTTTCGCGCCGATGGATGTCATGTGCGTCACCTCAAAGCCCTCCGAATTCGATGAGGTCTACCGCCGAGGTCCTGGTCGTCCCTTGGATCGATCTGCTCCTTTCGACGGAGTCCGAGCGGCAGGAGGCTTATCCCATAGAACCCTTTCCGCATCAATATGTGGGTAAAATTCCTTGATCATCAACTCCATCGTTCCCCCGATTTCTGGCGCCAGGTGCGGAGGCACACTGCTTGCGTTGCCATACAAACGAGGCGGATTCACTGTCTCAAACCAGATCCCTTGTTTCCCATCGGGAGGTTGAATCCGCCTCACGAGCAGAACAGATCCCCGACTCGGCAGGGCCTCTTCTGTTTCGCTCCCGACCGACTCCGCTTGTCTTCGCTTCGCCCGCCCGTAACCGCTCGACTTTTTCCCGCCGACGCCCCACAGGGAAAGGGCGTCCAACAGCCGGTCCCACGACCAGGCGAGCCATTCCTCAGCTTTTTCCTCCTCACAGTCCATTCCGAGCCTGAGGAGAAACGTCGGGCGGTCGAGGCTCAGAAAATGGACTGGGATGGGGTCGTCCATTCCGTGCGGCGTGTCCAGTCCACGGTAATAGGATGGATAATGAATGGTCATGACCTCGAGTCGCAGGGATTTGAGCGCCTCGGGCTTGATGAGCGCATCGTAGAAGATCAACGCGCCCCGGTTCCGTTCCTCGTCGTCTCGTTCAATGGTGCCAAAGAGAAAGCGATGGCCTTCCCCGCCTCGCTGAAATTCCGGATGACGCCCCTGTTGACCGACGACGTCGTGCACAAAATGAGACAAAAGCCCCTTCAATGTGCTGCCCGGGATATAAGGAACCCCGTACACGGGATGGAACATCAGCCCAACCTCGTACACCGACTCGCGGCCGAGGCCCACTGCCACGCGTTCTTCAAACTCGATCTCGCCACTCACATGGCGAGTACGTCCCATGCTGGGCATCGACGCGGCCCGTTGATACACCCGCAGATAGAGATCGCCCTGTTGTGCAGCGTAGAACGCCTTGTGAATTCGTTCATATGCCGAGGCCAGCAAACTCCCGGCATCACCTTGAGGTTCATGCACGCCGGCGAATCCGAATCGCTGAAAGACGAGGCCCGGATTCTCCAACTTGGCCCCTACCGTCTCCCACATGCTCTCTTGCGCCAGAGGGCCTCGAATGTCACGATCACGCATGCGGCTCCTCCTCGTCGCCAAACTGGATTTCGACCATTCGCTTCAACCAGGAGGCCGCCTCCAGCGAGAGGCGCGATACGACGAGATACTCGTGCAGTTTCATCTGTGTAAGCTCATCCGTCTTCAGCTCCTTCATTCCAGTGAAGGGAGACAAAAGAGAGGCCAGATGAGCGAGCATGAGTCCGTGAGCCGTGGGATTGTTGGAGGCCCGGCGAGATCGACTTTCCAAGTAGGCGATGGTCTGAAAGAGACCGGATTGATGCAGCAAAGCTGGCAATCCACGCGCCAATGACGCATATTCGGAACGCACACGAGTGTCGGCCGCTTCACGAACGAGGTTCTTAGCACGTTGCAACCATTGAACCGCGCGCGGTTGCAAATCGGAGTCAAGCACGCTGTGCATTTCAGTCCACCGCCCTCTCAGGCCCAAAGATGAGTAGGGACTGCCCGCAGCCCGTCGTCGCGTTGCCACCTATTTGCGTAACCACCCGCCCGCGAAACGGACTCGCCAAATCGCTCCCTTCCTCGCGCCTCGGGTCATCCACCGACACGAGTCCAACGAGCACGGACTCCGGCGGCAGGGACTCCTCGTACCAAAGCGCCCCTTGGGCAACGGTGCCATTGTCGCCCATTCGAATGTGTGCGTCCACCTGCGTTCCATGCTCAGAAAAGAATTGAAACAGTTGATCATGGACGACGACGAAGCGATCCACGAAGGTCTGACGCCAGTCCTCGTCGTCAAATAGGATTTCCGCAATGCGTCGGCCGATGGACGTTGTAACGTCGCAGTTCTCCGACTTCAGGCAAAAGTCCAGAAGGTACAGGGAAGGTTCCGGATTCGACGGAAACGTGAATGCGAGCTTTGAGCTGTTTGAAACCAACGCCCGATCGGTTTCGACCGCGCGTGACAACGCGGGAATTTCAACACCTGTCAGCGCCATGTCCCGCGCCAGGCGCTGCAGGATGAGGGGGCAAGTCACATACGCATAGGTTCCAATCATGCTCGCGACCGGCAGGCACACCAGGCGGGCATCCGTGAACGTCGCGATGCCCGCCCGCTCCTGCGTGCCGAACACCCGCTGGACCTCTCTCAAACCGTCTTGCTCCGGCGTACCCTTTTGTCGACACTTTCGCTCCCATTCATCGCGAAGGACACCTTTGATGGAGGTGCCCGGCAGGTACGGCCATCCTGTCACCTTTTCCCGCACGACAGGTAGGTCCACAAATCCCGTGCCTTGTCCCGCCCCCACATGGATGGGCGAATACGCATAAACCCAGTACGACTGAATGACGGTCACAGTACATCCTCCCCCCACGCCCAGCGTCCTGCGGCGACAACGCCGAATCCATCGCGAGCGTCCTGCGGATCATCCGCCACGGAAGACCACCATAAATCCAGAGGCCGGATCGGCCGATAGGCGTCCTCGTTCAAGACGGTAAAGAAATATACGCTACCCGCGGGAACACACTTTCGCATGGGTTTCGGACCACGCGGTTCCGCGAGACTCCAACCCGAGACGGGAACAAATCGAGGCACCACGGCCGTTTCGAGCCTGACACGCAGATGAGTGCCCGGCAGTTCCCCCTCCAGGCGGTCATCGAGCCACTTGGGCAACCATCCTCGTGCAAACGGACACGGCGTCAAGAACACCAGGCGAAGCAAGTCGCCGCTGCGGTAAGGCTCGGCGAGCGCCGAGCTGCTGCGCCATTCGCCCGGCACAGGTTGTCTCGCTTCTCGCCACGTCACGCGCGCCAATCCACGTTCCCCACCGAGATGGCCTGGAACATCCGAGCGACTCTGAAAGACGTCCCCGACCTCGTCCGGCAATTCAACCCAGCAGGCGATCCGCTCATCATGTTGGAAGCGGAGGCCGGAGGTAGAGAACAGTCCTCCCGTCTTTCGCTGTCCGCCTTCCATCTGCACGTGCGTGCGCCACTCCACCGCTGGGCCGGATCGGAAATGAAGAGAGCGCTCGCCACTCGCTTGCCCCGCCGTTTCGAAGCCAAGGTATGAAGCCAGAGCTGATGCTGGATCTGCGGTGGATGCCTCGAACCCATTGGATTGGACGTGATCGAACGTCATCCATCGGACATACGCTTCGAGCGACCAAAAAGCGGGGGGCGAGATGGGCTTATCCGCACCAGGCGGACAGGCGAAAGCGCTCAGGTGACTCAGATCCGTCCCCGCGTCGGAGCCCATTCGCTTGGGAATCACAGCGCCCACTTTGATGCCATCGCCCGTCCGCGCCATCCACACGTCCCGCGGGGCGGGAACGAAGAGGTTCGGGAACCCTGATTCTCGCATGACTGCAAGCATGGGGCCCTGCACGGAGATCTGTTTCAAGAGCTCAATGTGGTCGTCCGTAAAAGCGGGCCCGCCCTTGGACATCAAAGAACCCACCAGTGTGCGCACGGCCCCCGCCGTCGTCGGAGGGAGGGGCCATGACAGCGTGCGAAGCGTACGGTTCTCGCCACCGAAAGGCCGTCCGTCCCTGACCACCAAACGGTCGAAGGGCTCAAACATGATCCAACCCGCCCTCACGTGTCCACCTCCTCGCCGGCGCGGATCTCAACGTTCTGCCACGCCTCAGGTTCCGCGTGACTTGCCAACCAGTGACCAAATTTCAACCACGAAGCGCAATCCTGAAGCGCGGCGGTTGCCGCTCCATCCTGCAGAGCCTGCCGCGCGAGGAAACGCGATCGAAACAGTGAGGTGATGTCGTCCATGACGTCGTCGGCAAACCGGCGCTCACCCGCCACCGTCCGGCGAGACAGTGCTCGCCGCAGTTCACCCGCCACGATGTCCTCGTCCGCGGCGCCGCCGTACAGGCGACCAATCTGCTCAAGGACATATCCTGTGGTGTGCGCAATCTCCGACCTCTGATGCCACGCGGCCAGCCGCTCCATGCGCGGCACAGGGTCTTCGTCCCACCGGCACCGAACCCGAATCGGATCGCCGCCCGAACGCGTTTGCACGAGCACGCAGAGCCCATTTCGGTCCGGCTCCTTGGCCTCATGCTCCGCCTGTTGCGCGAGTTGGCGAAGATAACCCAGGTCTTCTCGGCAATATCCAATGGCGATCCCAACAGACAAAGAAGGCTTGTCACTCGCGACGGCGGATGCCACCTTCTCTTCGAAAAGCTTCCGCAGTGCGTCTGCAGCCCGCAGGCAAGTTTCGATGGGCAGAAACGCGAACACGTCGTCGCCTCCCGCGTAGACCGGAACCCCACGGTGTTGGACGATCACGTCCTGCGCCCGCCGCGCGAACTCCGACACGCGATAGCTGAAGTTCGAATGGTCGTCGGGAGTTGTCATTCGGTCGATTTGAACGCCCATCCGATCTCCATCGGCCATCAACACGGCGAGATAGGGCTGAGGCGAACATCCCCGAATCTCTCGCAACCGAGTCACCACGCGCTTTAACTCATCCGCCAGACCGGGATACTGCTCCTGTAACTGCCGGAACTCTTCTTGCTCAAAAAAGCCTTCCAAGAGGGCCTTCCCATCGTATGGGAAGTTTTCGTAATGATCCGGCACATAGACCTCGGATCCGTCGCGGCCCCTCGCGGATGACACCACGTCCAATTCAGGTGCCTCTATGAGGACGCGTTCCAATGTCTCGGAGACCCGCCCGAGTTGCACTCGAAAGCGCTCGTCGGACATGCCCGCCTGAATCCAGCTGTCTACAGCGACGCGCACGACCGATGGGTATGGCCGTTGACCACTCAGACGCTTGATGAGCCCCATCGCGTCGAGGGCTTCCCCGGGTCGGATGCCCATTCTCCGTAGTGCACGTTCGATTAAGGCGTCGTTCGTGGAGATGCGCAGGACCGATTCTCGAACGCCGTCCAAGCTCGATTTCGGCACTCGCGCCCCTTCGTTGGGGTCAAAGTTCCGAAGCATCTTGCGGGCCGCCAGAATGCCTTCAACGCGCCGCCGGTCGCGATCGTATGTATCCGTCATCGGCACCCACGCCGCGTAGAATTCGAGAAAGTCATCGACCTGACGGAAAAAGAGCGCTTCGTCGAACACATCGCGGCGGGATGAAAGCTCCCTTTGCAAGGCTTGAACTGCTGTTTGTGCCGTTTCACGTAACCACGTGGTAGCGGCGTGATGAGCCCGGTCCAGGACACGAACCACGGACTCTCCTTCGAACACGGCCAGGATTTTATTCGCGACAGCCTGAGAGCCGCTCAAGCTCTCCTTATGCGGGAAGATCAGCGTGGCACCGTCTTCCACGAGGCTTGCTGCGACGCACTTGGACACGTCGGATAGCAAATAAGACCCGAACCAGAGATCCCGTGTTCGACGCGCCGCTTGAACGAAATCCTGTACCGGTCCCAGGGCGATGGAAAGCAGATACTTCTGCAAGTACACCACGTCCTTCAAGTAGCGTCGGAACGATAGAGAACCTCAAAACCTTGCTTGCGCAGATGGCGAAGAAAATCGGCCAAGGCGTCGCTCGTCTTCTCGAACCGCACCTCGCCCCCCTCTAGGGCCTTGAAACGGTCTTCCATCGCTGAGAGCGCGGCTGTCGCAGGCACGGTGATCGGAGCCATCGAACCTACTTTTAAAGACATTCGAACAAATCCATGCTCCTGGTGCGATGGCAGCGGGGACTCGAGCCAAACACACATCGGGTAGACGGCGTCGCCGATGCGGACCGGTCTCAAGATGAAAGGACTGGGAAGTCGACCCAACAAAGGATTCCCACTTTTGTCCAGCCTCAGTTCGGCGTTCGGTGTCGACTCACCCTTGAATTGGAATATAACTGGAAGACCAAGCACGGCACGCGGAAACCGTAATGCTCCGTTCTTCGGGTTGCCTCGGCCGCGATGAATGGCCCGGATGACGCTGGCCTCGGGCCACGGCGTCTTCGTGAAGCTACGCGTTGGCCCATTCTTCGGCTGTCTGGGTTGTCGATATTGCCGCAGCGGCTGTAAACAGTCCTCCCACCCGTCCCACACAGCCGTTTCCGACGTGTTTCTCCGCCGATGTGGGTTCGACGGTTTAACCAGTACGGCGCATACGGCAGGCTGACCTGCGGATGGATGCGAACGCAGGTGATCTCGAAGCTCGTCCAAATGACGCGGAACACCCGGGACATCATCGGAAATCAGCGCCCCAAAACCTCTCCGCCAACGCATGCCAAGTCCTCCAAAATGAATCCATCTCCAGAGCGCTTCTAGAACTTCGCGCCCCACCTGGTCTTTGACCGTGTCGCACAAGTGCCGTGCCCACGGATTCCAGACAATCTTCACGTTAAAAGAGCCCATTCCGACTTCGGAGCAGGCACCAGGGGTATCGTTTTGACTCACTTGCAGGGAAAAAGCTGCGTAACCGAGCGATGATGCACCTCCTTTAACGGAGACGCCCATCAGCGACGCCAAGGCCTCAACGACGTTCCCTGCTGATCTGCGCCGCACATCACGATGCTCCCACTCGCGGTTTTGCACTTGCACAGCCAGCAATCCGGCCCTGCTTGAACTCCCCCAAATCGTGGCTTCGCGAATGCGCAATCGTTCGATCGGATCGAGTTCTTCCATGGACGGCAATTTGGGAAGCGAGCGTTTGCGCGCCTCCTCTGCCCGCAATTTATCGATCCACTGATCTAATGGCCCAGATTGAGACACCGTGCGCCACCAGAACCGCAGATGTCCGCGCACTGTCTCCCCGCGCACCGGATGGCTTCTGTCCGCTTTTTGGGAGTGCACGCCCGCACCAATCACTGGTGTGAGAGTACGGATGTGAGCGCTCGTCAGGTAATCCAGTTCTTTCTGCACCAGAGGAAGCTGAATATTCGGCGGCCTCTTCATATATGACCGCCCTCCCGGGGTTTCTTAAAATCCTCAAGATGCCTTACGAATTCTAAAAGTCGATCGCGAAACTTTGTCTCTCGGGTCTTAGGGAGATTTTTCTGAAAAAAACCGTGATTCAATTGGTTTCGATATTGGCTAACAGCGTCAATATCTGCGTTAAACTGGTTTTGAAATGCCGATATGTCAGCTCGTTGCTCTTGCGAAAGTTCGGAGATGATAGCAGAAAATGACTCATTTTCGTCACTTGCTCGTTTCGCTTCGCCGCGTTGTGCGTATGCCAGGTTTTTTAAAGCCTCTCGTTTGTCATGATCGAACACGTTCACACCCGCCAGGATACACGCCTCTGTGATGTATAATTCCCTCATCGTTGTGTATGCTTC